>DNIT01000018.1:7018-12375 GCA_003489345.1 Pelotomaculum sp.
GGCCGGCCTATACCCGAGGCCGGAGGTTGCGTTGGATTAATCCGGAGAAAGAATTGTCAATACTATATATGTCATCCAGTTAGTGTGAATCTTCACTTGCGCCTAAGATTTCATCCTCTGCCGGCGCCGCTTCGGATAGGGGCGCCTAGTAAAAGACAAGGAGGAACCGTTTTCGAATGTCAAAGATTATCGACGGTAAAGCCGTCGCAGTTATGGTCCGGGGGGAGAATAAAGCGGAGATAGCAAGCCTGAAGGAAGAGGGCCTTTACCCCAAATTAGCGGTCATTCTGGTCGGGGATGATCCTGCTTCGGTAATATACACCCGTTCTATTGAAAAAGCCTGCAGCAACGCCGGCGCTCTTTTTGAAGCCTTTTCCTTTAAAGACGCCGGGGCTGAGGACGAAGTGGTCGAGGTCATCAAAAGGCTTAATACGGATCATTCTGTCCATGGGATTATGATCATGCTGCCGCTGCCGAAGAGGATGAACAAGCAAAGAATTCTTGAGGCTGTATCACCCTTAAAGGATGTAGATGGTGTACATCCTCTAAACCGCGCTTACAATCTCAGCAATAACGAGGGGCTATTCCCTTCTACGCCACAGAGCTGCATTGAATTAATGGTGCGCCACGGACTCCCCATCGAAGGTAAACATGCAGTCCTGGTCGGGCGGGGAGAGTCGGTTGGTAAGCCCCTTATTTATATGCTTCTGAACCAGAACGCCACGGTAACCATCTGTCATACCAGGACCCGCGACCTGGCGTACCACACCCGGCAGGCCGACATATTGATTGCCGCCGCAGGTATTGCCAAGATGATCACGGCTGATATGGTTAAACCCGGCGCCGTTGTGGTAGACGTCGGTATCAACGAAATGCCGGACGGCGGCATCTGCGGAGATGTCGATTTCGAAAACGTCCTGCCGGTAGCCGGCGCTATCAGCCCTGTCCCGGGTGGCGTCGGCAGCCTTACCACGGCGTTGATTATAAAAAACCTGCTTAAGGCAATCAAGCTCAGCAAGATAAGACAATAATCGAGATTTTTCTGAAAAGTCTTGTTTTTATACGCGAGTATGGAGTATTATAGGAGGCAAAGCAATGCGTGGCACCTTTGACCGTTCATTCAGGAAAGTGCTGGCCGCCGCGGCTTCCGACGCCCCGACTCCGGGGGGAGGCAGTGTTTCCGCCCTGGTAGGCGCGTTGGGTATAAGCATGACGGCTATGGTAGGCAACCTCACCTACGGCAAGTCCCAGTATGCGGCTGTTGCAACCGAGGTTAAGGATATCACCGGCAGGGCTTACTTGATCATGGCCAGACTGGAAAAATTAATGGAAGATGACATAGCGGCCTTTGAAAAGTTTATGGCCGCCTATCGGCTGCCAAAGGGTACAGCTGAAGAAAAGAACAAGCGTGAGGAGGCCATCCAGAAGGCCTTGCGAGGCGCGACACAGACTCCCCTCGAGATTGCCGGGACATTACTGGAAGCACTGGCAATCACAGCCCGGTTATCCGGGATTGGCAATAAAATGGCCATCAGCGACGCCGGGGTTGCCGCCTATGTGTGCGAGGCCGCGGTACATGCAGTTCTTTTAAATGTCGACATCAACCTGCCCATGGTCAGCGATGCAAGTTTCGCGTCACAGGCCCTGAAGGAGAAGGAAAGAATCGCCGGAGAAGCCCGCCGGTTGAAGGAACAAGCTGTAGCTGCGGTAAAAGAAAGAATGAATGGATAATACAAAGAAGAAGTGATTAAGATGTACGAAATAATTGAAAAGGAAGAGCTGGGAGCAACCATTAAACTAATTAAGATCCATGCGCCGCTGGTAGCCGGAAAAGCGTTGGCTGGTCAGTTCGTTATCCTGCGCATCCATGACGAGGGTGAGCGGGTCCCCGTAACCATAGCGGATTTCGACCGGGAAAAAGGAACCATCACCTGTGTTTTCCAGGAGGTGGGCAGGACCACCAGAGAACTGGGGACTTTTAAAGAAGGGGAATGTCTGCGGGATTTTGTCGGCCCGCTGGGCATGCCTTCGCACATTGAGAATTACGGCCGGGTGGCCTGTGTCGGTGGCGGAGTGGGCGTAGCGCCCGTTTATCCCATAGCCAGGGCGCTGAAAGAAGCCGGCAATGAAGTAATCAGCATCATCGGGGCCCGGACCAAGGACCTTATTTTCTGGGAAGACCGCATGGGAGCGGCGTCGAGCGAGCTGCTGGTGGCCACCGACGACGGTTCTTACGCCCGCAAGGGCTTTGTCACCGACCTGCTTAAGGAAGTCATAGAAGACAAAGGAATTGACCTGTGTCTGGCCATCGGGCCCCTGCCCATGATGCGGGCGGTATGCGGCCTGACCAAAAATTACGGGATCAAGACCGTGGTCAGTCTCAACTCTCTGATGGTTGACGGCACGGGGATGTGCGGCTGCTGCCGGGTGACCGTGGGCGGCGAGACCAGGTTCTCCTGTGTGGACGGCCCGGAATTTGACGGGCACCAGGTTGATTTTGCCGAACTGGCCCGCCGCTCCACAATCTACAAAGACCAGGAAAAGATTTCCCTGGAACGGTATGAGGAAAAAGGTCCCCAACCTCACCGGTGCAGATGCGGGGGTGAAGAGTAATGGCTGCGGCAAACGCAAAAAAAGCTATTGTCCCCCAAAAGAACCCCATGCCGGCCCAGGACCCCGTGATAAGAGCTAAAAACTTCAACGAGGTAGCCCTGGGCTACAGCGAAGAAGCCGTTGTCGCCGAGGCGAAGCGTTGCCTCCAGTGCAAAAACGCCCCCTGCCGGCAGGGCTGCCCGGTAGATATCGACATCCCGGCTTTTATCAAAAAGGCTGCGGACCAGGACTTTGCCGGAGGCGCCCAAAAGCTCAAGGAAACCAACGCCCTGCCGGCCGTCTGCGGGCGGGTCTGTCCCCAGGAGAGCCAGTGTGAAAAGTACTGCACCCTGGGCAAGAAATACGAGCCGGTGGCCATCGGCCGGATTGAACGCTACCTGGCCGACTGGGAACTGGCCGCCGGAGTAAAGCTTCCGGCAACAGCGTCTCCCAGCGGCAGGAAAGTGGCCGTTGTAGGGTCCGGCCCGGCCGGGCTGACCTGCGCCGCCGACCTGGCCAAACGCGGCCACCGGGTCACCATCTTTGAGGCCCTGCATATTCCGGGCGGCGTGCTGATGTACGGCATACCCGAATTCCGCCTGCCCAAAGCCATCGTCCAGGCGGAAATAGAGAACCTCAAGAAATTGGGGGTCGATATGCAGGTCAACGCCGTTGTCGGCAAATTTGCCACCCTCGATGAACTGCTGGAGAGCGGGTATGACGCGGTATTTCTCGGGACCGGCGCCGGCCTGCCCAACTTTATGCAGATACCCGGCGAGAACGCCTGCGGGGTGTATTCCGCCAACGAGTTTCTGACCCGCTCCAACCTGATGCAGGCGTACCGCTTTCCGGAAACAGACACACCCATCTTTGCCGGCAAACGGGTGGCGGTATTGGGCGGCGGCAACGTGGCCATGGACGCCGCCCGCACGGCCCTGCGCCTGGGTGCCGAGGAGTCCTGGATCGTCTACCGGCGCTCCAGAGTAGAGCTGCCGGCGCGGCTTGAAGAAGTTGAGCACGCCGAAGAAGAAGGCGTACAGTTTCAGTTTCTCACCAACCCGGCCAGGATCCTCTATAACGATGACTACTGGGTCACCGGAATGGAGTGCCTGCGCTATGCGTTGGGCGAGCCGGACGCGTCCGGCCGGCGCAGTCCGGTGCCGGTTAAAGGCTCCGAATTCATCCTGGAGGTGGACACGGTGGTGGTGGCGATCGGCACGGGGCCCAACCCGCTGATCCCCAAGACCACACCGGACCTGGCGGTCAACAAGAGAGGCAATATCACCGCCGACCCGGATACCGGCGCCACCTCCAAGCCGGGTGTATTCGCCGGCGGCGACGTGGTTACCGGAGCGGCTACGGTCATCCTGGCCATGGGCGCGGGGCGAACGGCGGCCAAATCCATCCACAAATACCTGTTGGGCATCGATTAGATGTTATGCGAGTGATTCGTAGATGCGGCTCATCAGGCGGATACTCAAAGTGAGGTATAGGGAAGAAGGGCGCAAGTACAAGACGGAAAACGGTACACCCAGGGGGGCATGCCCGGCTTAGCATACCCCACCTTGCGGGGCATCCGATGTCTTATGACGGGCGGACAAGAAAAGCTTGTAAATAAATTCCGATGTAAATGTTTAAATATCCTGCGGGGCTTAAGTCCCGCTTTTTTTATGGTCATTTAAGAACGATAGCCAGCATCCTTTGCGATCACGAAGAAGAACAGGGACTGTATGTCCCCGGGTGGCATTATCTGGCTTCATTATCTGCGTGAAATACATGTATACTGTATTATTCAACGAGTATCTCTAAAGGTTGGAAGGAAATGCGCAAGTTGCATGGAAATTATTTGTCTATATGTCTGACAAACTGACATCCTGACATCAGAAACCTGTTGTACCAGAAAAAGGGTGTGGCCTGTGTTTCAAAACGTTAAATCCATTCGGATCAGTGACCAGATTGCAACACAAATAAGACACCTTTTACTCGAAGGCAAACTAAAACCCGGAGAAAGGCTGCCTACAGAGTCCGAGCTGGCTGAAAAGTTTGGCGCCAGCCGCGCTTCGGTGCGCGAGGCGCTTTCAGCCCTGGAATCGGAGGGGCTCGTGGAACGGCGCAAAAACGGAGGCACAATCTTACGCCGTTTTAGCCTGAACCGGGTTTTGAGTGATGTCGAATTTCCACGCAAACTGGACCGGGAGCTTTTTTTCGATCTGGTGGAAGCCCGCGAGATGCTGGAAATACAAATCGTGGAGCTGGCATCTAAACGGGCCGACCGGATCGATCTCAATCGCATCGAGCGTGCCCTGGAAGTCATGCAAGAGGATATCAGCATGAACCGCAACGGCATCGAATCAGACATCCTGTTTCACCAGTGCCTGGCAGCAGCCACCAAAAACCAGATCCTCACCGGTTTGTCGCGTTCCATAGGACACATGATGCAAAAGACCCGGGCCCGTACGCTGGAGGTGCCCGGCAGGCTGGATGAGTGCCTGCAAGAACACCGGGCTATTTACGAGGCGCTAGCCAGTCACGACGCGGAACTCGCCCGCCGTCTCATCAAGGCTCACCTGGCGCAGGTACGCTTGATTATGGATGAATTAGATTTGGAGAAGGGAGAGCCGTAAAAGATGTCCCCACTCCTGAAAGCGGAAGGAATCAGCAAACAGTTTCGCGGTCTTAAGGCGGTAGCAGATTATTCGCTGCAGCTGGAGGCCGGAAGCATTGTAGGCCTTATCGGGCCCAATGGCGCCGGCAAAACAACCGTG
>DNIT01000018.1:12469-12782 GCA_003489345.1 Pelotomaculum sp.
ATGGCGCCGGCAAAACAACCGTGTTCAATATGCTGACCGGAATTCTAAAACCCACCACCGGCAGGGTTCTCTTAAATGGGCGCGACATTACAGGATTTCGTCCTGATCGTATAGCCGGCCTGGGTATGGCCCGCACCTTTCAAAACCTGCGCCTGTTTAACAGCCTGAGCGTTCTTGACAACGTATTGATCGGCGCCCAGATTCATAAAGGGTATGGAATAACGGCCGTGCTGGGAAGCCTCCCTTCTTTTCGCCAAAGCGAGCGCATACTGCAGGAACGGGCTTTAGAACTGTTGGACACTATGGATTTATC
>DNIT01000018.1:12985-13522 GCA_003489345.1 Pelotomaculum sp.
ATACTTCTATTGGATGAACCGGCTGCCGGTATGAACCCGCGCGAAAGCCGGGAGTTGATTACCACCATATCCAGGGTTAGAGAGCGGTTTGAACTGACCATTCTTTTAATTGAACACGACATGCATTTCGTGATGAACCTTTGCGATCGCATCCAGGTTTTAAGCTACGGCAAAATTATCGCGGAAGGCAAGCCCGCCGAGATCCAGTCGGATGAACAGGTAATTGAAGCCTATTTGGGGAGGGCCGCCTCGCATGCTTGAATTAAACCTTGTCAATCTCTTCTATAATAGAATTCACGCCTTAAAAGATGTTTCGTTAACTGTGGGTGAGGGTGAGCTGGTTGCCCTAATCGGCGCCAACGGGGCCGGTAAATCCAGCACTTTGCGGGCAATTTCCGGCATGCATCCAATAAAAAGCGGAGCAATCACCTTTGAAGGGAAAAACCTCTCGCAGGTGCCCGGCCACCTCATTATAGATTTGGGGATAGCCCACTGCCCGGAGGGGCGGCAGGTTTTCGGCAGGCTCAGCGTAAAAGA
>DNIT01000018.1:13717-20769 GCA_003489345.1 Pelotomaculum sp.
GGCGGCGAACAGCAAATGCTGGCTATCGCCCGGGCGCTGATGTCACGTCCCAGGCTCTTATTATTTGATGAACCGTCCCTTGGCCTGGCGCCATTGATCGTGGAGCAGATTTTTAAAGTCATCAAGGAAATCAAAGACCAGGGACGCACCGTGCTCCTGGTCGAGCAAAACGCTTACCAGGCCTTACATATAGCCGACCGGGCCTATGTCCTTGAAACGGGAATGGTCAAATTATCCGGCACACCGCAGGAACTTCTTGCAAACGAAGAGGTCAAGCGCGCATATTTGGGGGGTTAGTAAATGGACGGAAACTATCTTTTGCAGCAAATGATCAACGGCGTCAGTCTCGGCAGCATCTATGCCCTGGTGGCCATCGGTTTCTCAATTACCTACAGCATTTTAAGGCTAATCAACTTTGCGCATGGCGACATCCTGATGATCGGCAGCTTCTGCGCCCTGTTCTTCCTTGTCTCGCTGCCCCTGCCGTTATTCTTAGCCATTGCGGGCGCCATGCTCTGCGCCGCCTTGATCGGAGTGCTCGTTGAACGGATTGCTTTCCGCCCTTTACGGTCAGCCAGTGAAGAGGCCATGTTGATTACTTCCCTGGCTGTCTCTATCTTTATTGAAAACTTAGGCATTATGACCGTAACGGCACAGCCACGCAAGTTTGCATTTCCGCAGGTTTTCTCCCATACCTACAACCTCGGCGGAGTCAGTTTCAGCAATATGACCCTTTTGACAGTCGGCTCGGCAATTTTTCTGATGCTGGCCTTGACGTTTTTTGTCAAGCGCACCAAGCTGGGCAAAGCCATGCGCGCCTGTTCGGAGAATATTAAGGTCGCCCGCCTGATGGGCATTGACATCAATATTGTGATAGCCGCCGCCTTTGCCATCGGGTCGGCTTTAGCCGCAGTGGCCGGGATCATGCTCGGCGGACAGTACGGCCGGATCGACCCGCTGATGGGCTTTATTCCCGGACTGAAAGCTTTCGTGGCGGCTGTCATCGGCGGTATCGGCAGCATCCCGGGAGCGGTCCTGGGGGGATATGCCCTCGGTCTTTTTGAAATTCTGCTGGTAGGTTTGCTGCCGGTAGATTATTCGGGATACCGGGACGCCTTCGTGTTTCTGCTTTTAATTGTAGTCCTTTTGTTGCGGCCGAACGGGCTCCTTGGTTCTGTTGAAGGGAGAAAGATATAATGAGCCCTGCCAGAAAGAAAATATATACCGTTATTGCCTTAGCTGCGCTGTTTATCATTTTAGGCGTATTGAACAATGTGTTGTCCTCTTACCACATGCGCCTTGTAAACTTAATCGGGATCAACATCGCGCTGGTGGTAAGCCTCAACCTCACGAACGGGTTCTGCGGCGTATTTTCTCTGGGCCATGCCGGTTTCATGGCGGTGGGCGCCTACGTCTCCGCAATCCTATCCCTGCCGCTGGCCAAGAAAGCGGTTGTCCTGCCCAACCTGCCGGCGTGGCTGGGCGCAATTGAAATGAACTTTTTAGCCTCTCTGATTATCGGCGGACTTGCCGCAGCCCTGTGTGCTTTCATCATCGGCTACCCGGTCTTGCGCCTGCGGGGCCATTACCTGGCTGTGGCCACCCTGGGTTTTCTGGTCATTGTTCAGGTCGTGTTTACCCAACTCCAGGATTTTACCCGCGGGGCAAGAGGTATCAACGGCCTTACCCAGTATACCAACGTATGGTGGGTCTGGGTCTTTGCCTGCCTTACCGTCTTTATCGTCTGGCGCATCATCAACTCCGCCTACGGCCGCGGCATGCTGGCCATCCGCGAGGACGACCTGGCTGCAGAGGCGATGGGCGTAAACCTTACCTTACATAAACTGCTGGCGTTTTGCGTGGGCGCTTTCTTTGCCGGCGCCGGCGGTTCCCTGTGGGGACATCTGATCACGGTGATCAACCCACTCTCGTTTTCTTACGACCGCACCTTTTTTATCGTCGTCATGTCAATTGTGGGCGGCATGAACAGCATTACCGGCGGCGTCGCCGGCGCTGCCGTGATGACTGTCATCCCAGAAATGCTGCGCAACTTAGAAATCGGGGTAACAATAGGCAGCTTTGCCATACCGCCGCTCTACGGCATCAGCCAGATCATTATGGCGGTGGTGATCATCATCATCTTTATTACCAGACCCAAGGGCATTGTAGGCACACGGGAATTCAGCTGGGATTTATTGCATCGCAAGGCTTCAAAACAAACACTTGAAGAGTAAGCGATAACGCCACTTGCCCGTGGAGGTGATGCGGTTGAGCTAAAGATTGGTTAATCCTTGCGTTTTGACGGTTTTAAGAAGGACAAAAAATCAAAAGAGGTGTTAAGGATGAAAAAGTTATTGGTTTTGGTGTTCTCTCTGATCATGGTTACAGTCCTGGCCGGCTGTGGCGGCCAAAAAGAACAACAAGCCTCGCAATCCCAGTCCGGGGGAGATACGATCAAGGTCGGCGCGATCTACAATGTGACCGGTGCCCAGGCCTCCCTTGACGGCCCGTCTTTAAACGGCTTCAAACTTGCTGCCAAGGAGATTAACGAGGCCGGCGGCGTCCTCGGCAAAAAAATCGAAGTGGTGAGCATCGACGGCAAGACCGATCAGACATCGTCAACCAACGCCGCCTCCAAACTGGTGGACGTGGACAAAGTTGTGGCCATAGCAGGCTTCAGTGATTCCAACTACGCTCTGGCCGCCGGGCCCATTGCCCAAAAAGCCGGCGTTCCCTTCGTGACCTCGGGAGCGACCCTGCCGAGTCTGCCCGATCAGGTTGGCGACTTCTTCTTTATGGCCGCTTTTGGTGACGACGCGCAAGCCTACGCTGCTGCCGACTATGCCGCAGAAGCGCTGAACGCCAAGACCGCTTACGTCCTGACCGACACGGCAATGGACTTCACAGTAAACCTGTCGGCCTTCTTTGAAGAGCGCTTTAAGGCAAAGAACGGCGCTGACTCTATTGTCTTAAAGGACACCTTCAAAACCAACGACCAGGACTTCTCCGCCCAGATTACCCGCTTAAAAGCCCTCTCCACCAAGCCGGACCTGCTCTTTATCTCTTCCGGCCCGTCGGAATGCGGTCCTATCGTGAAACAGTTGCGTGAAGCTGGCGTAACCATCCCGGTAATCAGCGGTGACGGTTTTGATACCCCGCTGCTCGTAGAACTGGGCGGCGCAGGCGCCAATGTTGATACCTACTTTGCCACCCACACCTGCCTTACCAGCGATGCGGAAAACGTCAAGAAATTTGTCGGCGCCTACAAAGCTGAGTACGGCCGCGATGCTGAAAACGCTTTTGCCGCACTGGGTTACGACACGATGTACCTCATCGCAGACGCGATTAAGCGGGCCAACTCCACAGACCCCAAGGCTATTCGCGATACCCTGGGCCAGACAAGCGGCTTTAAAGCTGTGACCGGTACCATTACTTATGCTGACGGCAAGCGTGTGCCCCAAAAATCCGTCTCCATCCTCAAAGTGGTTGACGGCAAGTTCACATTTATTAAAGAAGTTACTCCCTAAGGAACCGGCTAACTAACAGGTTCATGGCTTAGCCTGCCGCCTTCGCGGGGCAAGATGAACCCGGCATTTTAAGGTGCGATTTTCTTTCACGTGATGCGATACTGGCCGGACCTTTGCCGGTTCATATCGCATTTGCGTACGGGAATTCGCACCTGCATTATCAGTACATCCGGCCAAGCATTGTGGCATATTGATACAACTTTTTCGCCTTGTAACCTGATCGCAAACCCAATCTCTTACTGAGGAGGTCAGCCTGGTGAGCATTTTACAAAAAATGACCGGTAACCAGTACCACAAGAACAAGCACGAGTATGACAAAGCAATTATTGCCGTAGGCTCCTGCGAAAACCACGGCTATCATTTACCATTCGGCACCGATACGTTCGTATCAAATATACTGGCGGAAAAGGTAGCTGAGCGGGTAAAAGGCTTGCTGGTTTTACCGCCGGTTAATGTCGGCGTAAGCGAGCATTACGCCTATTTCCCCTTTACCTTAACCTTGCAGCCGGAAACCCTGATTGCCGTACTAAAAGACATCATGCGCTCGGTGATCAAAAACGGTATGAAAAAAATCTTCATTATGAACGGCCACGACGGCAATATCGCGCCCATTGAAATTGCCAGCCGGTCCATCAAAATGGAGTTTCCCGAAGTTAGAATCGCCTCATTAGACGCCTGGTGGGTAACCGCCGGAAACCTTTTGCCCCCCGATACCTTCGAGGTCTGGAACGGTCTGGGCCATGCCGGTGAAGGGGAGACATCGATGGGTCTTGCCCTCTTCCCCGAGTTAATTGAAATGGAATACGCCCGCGGTGTAGTGCCAAATTTGCCGGACGGGGTTGAAATCAAATGGAATTTTGCCGAGTTGACCGACTGCGGCGCCACCGGCGACCCGACCAAAGGCACTGTTGAAAAAGGACGTATGATGGAGGATGTGCTGGTAAACCGGCTGGTCAAGTTTTTTGAAGAGATGGACGCCTGTGACTGGCGTTACAATTCACAACAATCCGCTTTATAAAATACCGACAGCTTGAAAGGCTCTGTAATATGAACGTCATTGCAGTACATGGAAGTGTCGAAACCAGCAGCGCTCCCCCCTATCTCGCCTCCCTCCGGCAGTCTGCGCTGGCCGGCCATAGCGTTTTTGCCTCCGGCCTTGTGGATGCGGTGGAAAGGGCCATCATGAGCCTGGAAGATGACCCTTTGTTTAACGCCGGTTATGGCTCTGTTCTTAACCTGGACGGGGAAGTGGAAATGGACGCTTCCATTATGGACGGCGCCAGCGGGAAGTGCGGCGCCGTTGCGGCCATTCAGGAAGTAAAGAACCCGGTCTGCGTGGCGCGCAAGGTTATGGAGGAAACGAACCATGTCCTCCTGGCCGGCAAGGGCGCCGCCCAATTTGCGCGGGACAAGGGCTTTCCTCCTTTCAACCCGGTGACCATCCAGCAGCGGGCCTCCTGGGAAAAAGTTATGGATGCCCGCGAGCGTGGTGAAACTTTAGAGCTCAGCGCCTTTACCGGATTGCCTAAATCCTGCGATACGACCGGTTGTGTTGCCGTGCAAAACGGCTGCGCCGCAGCTGCTTCCAGCACCGGCGGTTCTTTTTTAAAGCTGCCCGGCAGGGTTGGCGATACGCCTGTCATCGGAGGCGGGATTTACGCTTCGCCCTGGGGCGCCGCCGTCTGCACCGGGCTGGGCGAGTCCTTTATTAAACTGCAAGCCGCAGCCTGGGTTTTAAACCTGCTCGCGCAGGGCGTCCATGTAAATCTTGCCGCCAAAGCGGCCATCATGCGCTTGGCGGCAGAAGGCGCCGTCGGGGGCATCCTGGCAATTGACCCAAAGGGAAATGTCGCAGCCGTCCACAATGCAAACAGTTTTCCGGTGGCCCTGGTCCGTAACGGCAAGGTGATCGGAGATTTTACCCCGGTGCGCATAACAGGTAACTAAAGTCACCCGTTCGTCAAAGGGAAAGGCTTAATCCGGCTTTCCACGGGCAACTCTTTAGTTGCCCCTTTTACATACTGCTCAAAATATACTAAAATAAAGGAATAATTGTTCAGATCAGGGTGAAAATGAGACGGACACAAATATATTCATACAAGTGATTACCGGGAGGGGGACACAAAATGGCGACAACTACGGTAAGAGAGCTTTATGCGCATAAGGAAAACTACCTGAATAAAGAAGTGCAAATCAACGGCTGGGTCAGGACACTCAGGTCTTCCAAGACCTTCGGCTTTATTGAGCTAAACGACGGGACATTTTTCCCAAACCTCCAGGTGGTGTATGACGAAGGCCTGTCCAACTACAAAGAAATAGCAAAGCTTGGCGCCGGGTCATCGATCAGGGTGTCGGGGCAAATTGTGGAATCACCGGGCGCAAAACAACCTTTTGAATTAAAAGCGGCCGTTATTGAAATTGAGGGACTTGCCGCTTCCGACTATCCCTTGCAGAAAAAAAGGCACACTTTTGAATACCTGCGTACCATTGCGCATTTAAGGCCCCGCACCAACACCTTTTCCGCCGTGTTCCGGGTGAGGTCGGTTGCCGCATACGCCATTCACAAGTTCTTTCAGGAAAGAGACTTTATCTATGTGCAGACCCCCATTATCACCGGCAGCGATGCGGAAGGCGCCGGGGAAATGTTTCGGGTAACCACTTTGGACTTTGACAAAACCCCGCGCAATGAGAAAAAAGAAGTGGATTTTACGAAAGACTTCTTCGGCAAGGAAACCAACCTGACGGTCAGCGGTCAGCTGGAAGGGGAATCCTACTGTATGGCCTTCAATAAGATTTATACCTTTGGGCCCACCTTCCGGGCCGAAAACTCCAACACTCCACGCCACGCGGCCGAGTTCTGGATGATCGAGCCGGAGATTGCCTTTGCAGATCTAAGCGACAATATGAAACTGGCTGAAGATATGCTCAAATTTACGATAAATTACGTGCTGGAACACTGCTCCGAAGAAATGAAGTTTTTCAATAGTTTTGTTGACAAAGCACTGCTTGAGCGTTTGGGCAGCATCGTTAACGCCGAATTCGGCCACATCACTTACAGTCAAGTGATTGAGATCCTGAAAAATTCCGGTGAGCGTTTTGAGTACCCGGCCCAATGGGGACTGGACCTGCAGACCGAACACGAGCGCTATATAACTGAAAAGCACTTCGGCAAGCCTGTTTTCGTAACCAATTACCCCAAAGAGATTAAGGCTTTTTATATGAGGATGAATGATGACGACAGGACTGTGGCGGCGATGGACCTGTTGGTCCCCGGCGTGGGTGAGATCATCGGCGGCAGCCAGCGTGAAGAAAGGCTCGACTATTTGGAAAACAGGATAGACGAGCTGGGTTTGAACAAGGAAGACTACTGGTGGTACCTGGATCTCAGGAAATACGGCGGCGCTCGTCATGCCGGCTTTGGCCTGGGCTTTGAGAGGTTGATTATGTACCTGACCGGTATGACCAACATCCGCGACGTCATTTCCTTCCCCAGGACTCCCAAGAATGCCGAGTTTTAATGACAAA
>DNIT01000018.1:20903-26909 GCA_003489345.1 Pelotomaculum sp.
AAAAGGTCTTGGTATTCTTGTCATAATTTGATATGATAGAGTATAGCTTGTCAGGTAATGTCAAGTATGACTGAACATGCAGAGGGTACCGTAGGTTCCGGGAGGCGCAACAGATATATTGCCGAGATTTAGAATGCAACCTGTATTGAAACAAAGGATATTCTTAGCTCCCACCATAATATTTTGGCTGTTGCTGATAACTTTTGCGGCGCTCCGTTTTCCCCAGCCGGCTATGCCCAGTTCATTGGACAACGCTTGGAGTTACGGTTTCCAGGAGGGGCGGGAGGTGCCGCCCCAATTGCTGACAGGCGCCGTATCCCTGAGCGCAGGGCAAAGTCTCCAGCTGGACGATACATATAACCTGTTTTTCAGCAACACGCCGGAATTCCCTTCAGAAGCGGGAATCCTGAGCCGGGTTGACGACGTTCTTTCAGCTTCCGGCGCAGTCAGAGTACTCTTCAGCCATATGAACCTTCTGATTAAATGGTCGGGTGTCGAACCTCAAAATGTGCCGGCTGCAGTGGGTTTTGCCGTAGAAAACCGGACCGGCCGTACGATTGACGTCTATGCCGTGCGCGGGTCGATGGCCCGCAGCCGCGCAACCGATGGCTCCATGCTTTTTCTGTCGGATGCCGCTCCCGTGAAACCGGGTGACAGCGAGTCCCTTTACTATGGCTCGGCGGTTGGAAATTATGTTGTGCGTGAGTTTTATCTGTCCGAGGAACGCGGGCCGGTCAACCTGGGCCGGGTTCAGCCGGGAGAACGCCTGATCCTGAGTGAGGAGGTCGGTCCAAGGGGATGGGCGGTAGGTATGTATGACCTGGCCCTGGTGGACACGGCTACCGGAGAATACCTGGTCCGGGACGACTGCGGTGAAGCAGAGAAGATCGGGCTGGAAACATTTATCGCCCCGCTTGAGGTCAACCTGGATTTCTTTCTTGGAGAGCAATTACGCTCGGGCCGGGTATTATCACCCGGGCAAGACCAAGGCCCGCATATGAGGGGGCTATTTGTTCCCGGCAGTTATCCGAACAATCCCTTAGGGGAGGCTGCGTCCAAGCGCTTTACCATCAGCTACTCGTCATTGGAGAACGGGGCGGCAAGTTTTGCCCTGGCTGCGGCGAATGCCAGTGAGCCTGATGTTTTTGCCAATGATATGCTGCTCAACGGTTTTGACCCGTATACGCCGGGTGTCACAGGGATCAATAAGGGGAGCTATGGGGCGGAGTACGCGATCAAGCTTGAACTAACCGGACCGGTAGCTCTGGTCTTTCAGGGAGCGCTGCAGACAGGCTACGTGGACACCTGCAATCAAATCAATACGGTCTGGCTGGACGGCGCGGTGAAGACCGTGTCCTTACGGGATCCCAATTACGATAAATATTACACGGAATTTGAAGCGCTGCGGGAGCCGGGCTACGGGCAGGTGATCGGAATTTTCCCGACAGCCGGCAAGCACGAACATCTGCTGCGCTTTATGCTCGCCCCCAACAGCTACGGCCCGGTCCGTTTCTATCTGTTTCCGCTGGGCGCAAGCTCCTAAAAGACGCATAACGTACTTTATTCCTGAAGTCAGCGCTATATACGCTTGCGTTGGCATGATTTTTAAAAGAGCGTATAGCTTTTTCAGTGTATTGAAATACCGCCGCGCTTGCCTGTGCAAACCAGCTTAAGTCACAGGCAAGGCGGCGGTTTGTTACGTCTGAACCGGCGGCTGATATATCGAAAAAGGACCGGGGCAAGTATTGCTCCAGGTCTGAAACCAGAACGCGGCGCTGAAAGTTTATTATAAATGGAGATAAGGCAGCGGTTCCCGGGAGCGCTACAAGCTATATTTGTTAGGCTGGAGATGATTTACGGGAGGGTGTCAAGCACCTCTTTGGGGGGAAGTTCCACGACCAGCCCCTTATATAGACGTTGATTATCCATCTTGTTGTAAGCAGTCAGTTTTAAATAATAGGTGCCCGTGCCGTAAGCTTTTTCGCTGATGTCCCACCAATTGTCGCCATCCTGGACAGTGTACATGGTGGAATTCTCCGACAATGGTGGCGCTGCCGCCGTTGTATCCGCCCGGTCAGGGACAGCCTGTCCGCCGGATAAGGGGGTATTGGCAGGATCTTTTGGATCGGTTGGGTTTACGGGTGGTCCCGCAGCTTTTTCCTCAAAAAGTGTTACTACAATTTCACTCAGCCTGGCTACCTCGCGCTTTAAAGTATAATATTTCCAGCCAAACCAGAGTAAACAAGAAACGCTGAAGATCAAGTAGAGAAAAACCAGCATCGCAAAAGGATCGACCTTTGATCTTGATTTCCTTTTTTCCTGCTGCCAGGCCCGTACGCCCGGCCGGCTTTTGCGCCCGGACTCTGCCTTGGTCAGGCCGTCCTCCACGTCCTGGTAGAACTTATCATTCATCAAACAAAAGCCCCTTTAAAAAAATCATAACCCACCCGGGGACCCGATAGTGTGCGATTACTTTTTCTTAAAATAATTCTATGGCTGCCAGTATGATCCTTTAAATTTTTTGTAAAAATTACGAGGAAAAGCTGTCTCGATATTTACACAAAAGTATACCGTCAGTTTCTTAAATGGAAGGAATTAACATTTTAATGGAGAAGTACTATATACACTGCTTACAGAGCGAAAGATAACAACAAAGGGGGTAAGCAAAAGATGGGAGATCTGGTTTGTATCAACAGGCCGGATGATTCAGACCGGGTCACAGAGGCAGAGATATCTGAAGTATCCAGAACCAATGCAGTCGTACCTACAATTGACATTTACAGCGCAAAGGTTCTCTTAACTCTCACCCAGAGGATGGTTGAGGAGGCCGTTGACCGGCGTGTGTCGCTTTTGGAAAAAAACCTAGAGGAACGCGACCGGGAGATTATGAGGGCTATCCGCAAAATGCAGGCCAAGATGGTCATACGTCAGGGAAAGGTCCAATTGCCCTGGTGGCGCAGGTTATTCGGGGTAAAGCAAACCCGGTAGTACGGGGTTTGTATACTATGATCTAGTCATGTTTTACGGGCAATGCAATATAAATATTTTATCCGGCTCTTTAAGAATGATAAAAGGGTGATAACTTGATTCTTCCTGTTGGACTGCCTTCCGGATACTTTGAAAACAGATTGATTTTAATGGCGCAAAGTCCCCGGGTGCTTTATGTTTACTGGGAGCTTTCTCCAGGTCAAAAAGTTGCTCTGGCCGAGAAAAGCAATCTGAAGCTGAGGCTCAATAAAGTGGGTAACGGTACCTGTCGTGTGTGTGATATTGACCCAAATACCAACAATTATTACTTTGACGGGGTTGACCCGGGTACGCTGTATAGCTGCGATCTGAGCGCGATTGATAACAACGGTGATTTTTACCCGTTCATTTCCTCCAATACCATTATGGCGCCGCGGGAAAAACCGGAAGGGGAGTCCGGTTTCAGTTCGGCAGACCTTATCAGTCCATAATTTGGTTATCAAATGCCGTAAAGATTAATTACGGCATTATTTTTATTATGGCTATGATAAATACTTGGTGTTATTACCAATTATTTATAAATTTAGCATTGCTATAATGCTTTTTTAGTTTTGTTTAACAATTGTGAAAATAAAGGAGGAGGTACTGATTCTCTGTAGAAGATTTTATCGATTGTTATTTACAGTATCAAATTAGTCTAATTCTATTAATCTCCAAACTTCCCAGAAGTGTTAGAGGTGCTAAGTTGGAAAAAGGCCATAGTAATTCTAAAAATATGTTGCTTAATTCTCAATTAAGAGAGCTAATAAAAAGAAATATGCAGCTTCAAATCATTAATCAGATTGCCAAAAGCATTACGCTTGAAATGACATTTGATGAAATGATTGAAGATGTGGCAGTAAAGCTGCAAAGGATCATATCTTTTGATCTTATGAATCTGTGTATGCTTGAGCATGGAGAGCTATTGGTTAAAAGGGAACTACCCAAAGGCACGACTGTTTTAAAAGAAGGAACTGTCTTAGATCCGCAGATTTCCTGGGCCTGGGAAGTTATAAGAAAGAGACATTTTTCCATAAGGACGGATATACAAAATGACGGTCAGGCTTACACCAGGGATCTTAAAACTATAGGTATGAAGTCGATGGTTATTGTTCCGGTAATAGCAAGGACCGGGATTATTGGGACCTTAAATTTGGGCAGTAAAAATGTAGGGGAGTATACCATAGATGACGCCAATTTTCTTCAGCAGGTCGCTGATCAGTTGGCGCTGCTTGCTGAAGATGCAAGGCTGTACCGGGAGGAAATTTCACTTCGCAAGAAATGGGAAGACAGCTATAAGATGGCAACCGTCCTTATGCAAGAAATGGAAAAAAGGAACTTGCAGCTTGAAATTATTAATAAAATAGCAAAAAATATTACCGTTGAAACGTCCTTGGAAGAAATTGCAGGCAGCCTGGTGGAATTAAACAAAGTTGTTGCCTGTGACATGTTAAATCTATGTTTTCTAGAAAAAGAACACTCGATAATCAATAACACGGTGATAGAAGGAGATGAAACCCACGATCAAAGCATATCCATGTGTTTTATCTTTGATCGGGTTAATTCTGGACCGGCTAGAGTGATGAGCGAAAAAAGAATAATTGTTCGTCACAATATCTTCGAGGATCCTTACACCTTTCCTGAAGATATTGTGCTGGCTCACCTCAATATTAAGTCCCAGATTATCATGCCTTTGTTTGTTAAAGGCGAATCCATTGGGGCTTTAATTTTGGGAAGCCACGAACCTTTTTCATATAAAGAAGAGGGGATCGTCTTCTTGCGCCAGGTTGCTGATCAGTTGTCCTTATGTATTGAAAACGTGAGGCTTTACTCTGAAGAAAGTATGAATAAACGGGCCTGGGAAGAAACCTTTAAGGCTGTAACGGACATGCTGATCGTGATCAACCGGAGATGTCAAATTGTACGCTTTAATAAGGCTGTTTTGGAATTGGGAAGGGCAAGAAATATAATTCCCCAGGTAGGACAGTTATGGTATGAGTATTTTGACCCTGAACAATATGATCATGTGCAAAGCCTGTTGAAAGAGGCTTTTGAAAAAGGGCAGCCGGTCAACAAGCGTATTCACCTTCCTAACGGTGTTATATGGGATCTGTCATCATACCCGATATATAATAAAAATAGCATTGTAAACGAAGTTGTTGTTTCCATAAGGGAGGTTACGGAACGGGTAAACATGGAGGCGCAGTTGATTCAATCGGCAAAGCTCGCTGCTATCGGGGAAATTGCTTCAGGCATTGCCCATGAATTAAACAGTCCTCTCACTGCCATTATTGGCAACACCCTTCTTTTGGAGCGGGATGCTATAATCCACCCGCCTGAGAAGGGAAAACTTCTGGATAATATAAAAAAATGCGGTGAACGCTGCAAGAATATCATCCTAAAACTCCGCGCCTTTGTACGACAGGAAAAATCATCGTTTGAGCCAATCAATATGAATGATATTGTGGAAGGCACCCTGGCGCTGGTTGCCTATGAAATTGAAAAGAATAATATCAGGATTATAAAAAATTTTGCGGGGGGACTTCCTGAAGTTACAGGAAGCAGGCAGCATTTGGAACAGGTCTTGGTTAACCTGCTGATCAACGCCCGGGACTCGCTTCAAGATCGAGGTATCCGTAATATTTATCTGACCACTGGAATTGAAGATCGGTTTGTTTATATCGAAGTACGTGATACGGGTTGTGGTATTGAATCAGAGCATTTAAAAAAGATATTCAGCCCATTTTATACCACCAAAGTTATGGGGACGGGACTAGGTCTTTCAATCAGTCAAAATATTGCTGAAGCCCATGGCGGGAAGATAGCCGTAGAAACTGAGATTGGTCATGGAAGCAAGTTTTCCTTGATGATACCTGTTGAAGAAGAGTAATTTTTTTAAGGAAGTTAGCTGGTTGACACCCATGCCGCATTGCAGCTCCGTCTGAAGGATGAAAATCAGCGATGCAGGTGCGATTTCAATCGCAGATGCGACCAGGCAAG
>DNIT01000017.1:0-237 GCA_003489345.1 Pelotomaculum sp.
CTTTACGCCCAGTAATTCCGGACAACGCTCGCCCCCTACGTTTTACCGCGGCTGCTGGCACGTAGTTAGCCGGGGCTTCCTCCTCAGGTACCGTCACTTTCTTCTTCCCTGAAGACAGAATTTTACAACCCGAAAGCCTTCTTCATTCACGCGGCGTTGCTCCGTCAGGCTTGCGCCCATTGCGGAAGATTCCCCACTGCTGCCTCCCGTAGGAGTCTGGGCCGTGTCTCAGTCCCA
>DNIT01000017.1:556-2406 GCA_003489345.1 Pelotomaculum sp.
TGATTCGCAAGCTTCCTCACAACTTCCGTTCGACTTGCATGTGTTAAGCACGCCGCCAGCGTTCGTCCTGAGCCAGGATCAAACTCTCCATTTATATCTGAATTATTTGATCTCGCTCGTAATTTTAGTCGTGGGTCATGCGCCGTTGCTCGTAGGTCCTAAGGGGGTATTCCTCCCGGGTCATCGACCCGTGATGAGGTCTATCTTCCTTTCCCCACGTCTCACGTCTCACTTCCCACGTCCATCAGAATGTACTGCTCGTTTCGTTTTCACTTTGACGAGAGTCATGTGTTTGAGTCATGGTTTGTGGTTCGTTTGTCGTGTGAACTCCCGGCTTCCTCCTGGGTCTTGGACCCTTGCGTCTGTCATTCATTCCCACGTCTTACGTCTCACATCCCACGTCTCATTTCCATCCATCCACTGTTTAGTTTTCAAAGACCGTGCCGCCCCTTGGCGCGACGCAAACGTTATCTTATCATTTCTACCGGCTCTGTGTCAACTGGTATTTCCTGGCCGGATTCCTATCCTTGCTCCGGTGGGCTGTCCACCACACGGCACGATTATAAATTTAACACAGGGTTAACATGCTGTCAAGGTGCATTATGACTTTTTAACTTTTTAGTCGTAATATATCATTTTTGATATTATTCCTCGTTATCATCGGTGTAAACCTTGGCCACCGCAACTACAGAATCGCCCGCATCCATCCGCATCAGGGTAACACCCATGGTAGACCGCCCGATAGTAGAAATATCCCCTGCTCTCAACCTGATGATGATGCCCTCGGCACTGATCATCATAATTTCTTCTTCATCTTTGACCACTTTCACAGCTACCACCGGGCCGTTCCGCTCGGTGGTTTTGATATTAATGATCCCTTTGCCTCCCCTGGCCTGGGAGCGGTACTCAGTAAGAGGTGTGCGTTTTCCGAAACCATTAGCAGTTACAACAAGCAAAAACGCATCGAGCCGGACTGTTTCCAAATCAACAACCTCATCATTATGCTTAAGCGTAATCCCCCGGACTCCGTGGGTACCCCGTCCCATGGGGCGCACCTCTTCTTCCGGGAAGCGGACGGCCATGCCGCCCCTGGTGGCCAGGATAATTTCTTCTTGACCATTCGTAAGCTTGACGTCCACCAGTTGGTCGCCTTCTCTAAGTGAAATGGCTATAATCCCGTCCCGGCGGGAAGTATCGTACTCATTGAGGGAGGTTTTCTTGACCTGGCCCCTGGTTGTAGCCATAAAGAGAAACTGCTCGGGGTCGAACTCCCGGACAGGAATAACCGCGGTAATTTTTTCGTCTCCACCAATATACAACAGGTTCACGATGGCGGTACCCTTGGCCTGGCGTCCCGCCTCAGGAATTTCATGCACCTTCAAACGGTACACCTTGCCCTGGTTGGTAAAGAAAAGAAAGAAATGGTGGGTTGTGGTTATAAAGAGATGCTGGACATAATCCTCTGTTTTGGTCCCCATAGCCGTTACACCACGGCCGCCCCGGCGCTGGCTGCGGTAGGTGTCCAAGGGAATTCTCTTAATGTAACCCTGATTGGTTATCGTAATGACTACATCTTCTTCAGGAATTAAATCTTCCGCATCAAAAGTACTATCATCACTGGATATAACCGTGCGCCTGGGGTCGGCAAATTTTTTCTTCACTATGGTAAGTTCGTCCTTAATGATGCCCAGAACCTTGCTCTCGTCTGCCAGAATAGCCCGCAGATAGGCGATCCTTTCCATCAGCTCTTTGTACTCCTGCTCCAGCTTTTCCCGCTCCAACCCGGTAAGCTGTCTCAACCGCATTTCTACAATAGCCTCGGCCTGCCTTTCCGTAAGGCTGAACCTTTC
>DNIT01000017.1:2476-2752 GCA_003489345.1 Pelotomaculum sp.
GAACCTTTCCATCAAAGCCTTTTTGGCGGCGTCGGTATTATGCGAGGACCTGATTATTTTAATGACCTCGTCCAGGTAGGCTATGGCAATGCGCAGTCCTTCGACTATGTGGGCGCGTGTCTCGGCCTTGTTCAGTTCAAAGCGGGTACGGCGTACGATTACGTCCTTTTGATGCTCCAGGTAGTAATGCAAAACCTGCTTTAAGTTCAAAACCTGGGGTTTTCCGTCCACGAGCGCCAGCATGATCACGCCGAAGGTCTCCTGCATTTGGGTGTG
>DNIT01000017.1:2860-3534 GCA_003489345.1 Pelotomaculum sp.
AAGGTCTCCTGCATTTGGGTGTGCTTATAAAGCTGGTTTAGAAGAACCTGGGGGTTGGCGTCTCTCTTTAGTTCGATCATAATCCGCATACCGCGGCGATCCGACTCGTCCCTGAGGTCGCTGATTCCTTCCAGTCTTTTATCCTTAACCAACTCGGCAATCTTTTCAATCAATCTGGCTTTGTTGACTTGATACGGTATCTCGTTGACAATAATGCAGTTCCTGCCGTTGCTCGTCTTTTCAATGACGGCTTGAGCCCGCACCTTGATGCTGCCACGCCCGGTGCGGAAGGCGTTCCAAATTCCTTCCCGCCCCATAATCATGCCGCCGGTTGGAAAATCAGGTCCTTGAATGACGCTCATCAACTCTTTGACTTCTATGTCCGGGTTCTTAATCAGCATGATGATACCGTCGATGATCTCGCCAAGATTATGAGGTGGTATATTGGTTGCCATTCCTACGGCAATACCGGATGACCCGTTTACCAGCAGATTAGGGATACGGGCCGGCAAAACCGTTGGTTCCTCATTCTTATCATCATAGTTCGGTATAAAATTGACTGTATCTTTATCTATATCGGCCAGCATCTCCGCCGTTATTTTGGACATACGCGCTTCAGTATAACGCATGGCCGCCGGAGAGTCGCCGTCCACGGAGCCAAAGTTGCCGTGGCC
>DNIT01000017.1:3647-11756 GCA_003489345.1 Pelotomaculum sp.
AAAGTTGCCGTGGCCGTCTACCAAAGGGTAGCGGGAGGCAAAATCCTGGGCCAACCGGACCAGAGCATCATAAACTGCCACGTCACCATGGGGATGGTACTTGGCCAGTACTTCACCAACTATATAGGCCGACTTGCGGTGTGATTTATCGGAAGTTAAGCCCAGACTGTGCATGGCATAGAGAATGCGCCTGTGTACCGGTTTCAGGCCGTCCCTTACGTCCGGCAGAGCCCGCCCTACGATTACGCTCATGGCGTAATCCAGATAAGAATGCTTCATCTCTTCGTTAATATTGATTGGTACGATTTTTCCGGTTAATGACGGCAAACTCCGCTCACCTCAATCAATCCATTATTTTCTACGTACGAAGGAATTATATCAAAATGAGCCGTTAAATGCAATTTGGCGGCCTGCTCATAATAAAGAGCAGGCCGTAAACCCGCTCTTTTCATACTTACATTTTTTGAGGTATCCAGGCCGGCCTCTCCCAAACAGTTTCCGCACCGGCTCCACCGGAGGTAAATGTGTTTATTTTGGAGATATTTGCTTACCTGTAATACCGTTTATTCTGTACAACTAATTATATAAAATATTAAATTTTCCGCAACCAAGCCGCCAGGTACTTATAGGGTTTAAAACCCGGGGATGATACATATTTCCCCTTATCATCACACCTTTTAAGCAGCACGGTCTTTTTTTTACCCCAGGAGTCCTACCCGGAGTTTATATATGCAATCAAGGGACACCACCTCATATTTTTCCGTCTCGTTTTTTGGGCAACATAGTTCATCCGCCCCAAACAACCTCCGGCACACTTTTCAGCCGATAGTTTCAATACCAGTTGAAACTCTTGCAGGAGAGCCTGCGGCCTGTGGCTGGAGATTATTATTTTTTTATTCCCAATGAAGCACCTCCTGCGTATACCGCATCATTCTTTAAGGCCCTCTAACGCAGTGCCAGATAAAATCCTTTGTAACCAGCAGCGTTATCGCTACCGTCCATTTAAACTGGCTGGTCACTGTATTCACCTTAAAAACGACCTTCTCATTCAGGAAGGCTTTAATTTCTTCTAAAGCAACGGGAGCCGCTGCAATTAAATCCTGTATGAAATTAGCTTTTTTTTGGACGGCGGCGCCCGCCAGGAATGCTGCTGCAAGAAACAGCAATGTCATTAATAAAGACTTTATTCTTTGCCCTTTAGCCGGCCGGTAGTTCGCGATAGTTCTCATAAGACGTCCCCCCAGATTTATGTGCAATCACTATTTGTAATCACACCGGGTCATCTTTACTGCATGTAGTTGGCCATGGTGCTGGCCTTCTGAAGGGTTTATCTAAACCACTCATCCCACGGCATGCTTCATACAAGCAAGGGACACCACCTCTTTTTTTATTTTTTTGTAATGTAAGTCTTTTTCGTTATCTCCCCCTCTTTACAAAAGTACCTTCGCCATATACCACCCAAGGACATATTGGTTATCCTTAAGTTCCTGGCCGATCCGACAGGAATAATTTTAGCCTGTTCTCCGGCCTTTGCAGCCAGGCGGGCAGCGTCCCGGGCAACGCCGCCACGGTACAGGGCACTCAATACTCCTTCCTAAATACAATAAGACACTGCCTTCGCTTTTATTTTAAGGCCCCACAGATCCGTGTTAATTTAACCACGGCGTCATACATGGTTGACCAGAACTTTTCTTTTTCGGCGGTGATCTCATCGCGTACCTCAATTTGTGCTTCACGTTTTATAATCTCCCTTTCTTTATCCTGAAAGTCCAACTCCAGGTAACGGCGGTACTCCTCGCTTCTCTCCCTGACCTCGTTCTCAATGGCTGCAAGTCGCGCCTTGTACTCTTCCTGTTGTCTGACACCGGTTTCTTTAAGCTCAGTCCACTTGGCCTGGTAGTCTTCCTCAAGCGCCTTGGCCCTTAGTTCCAGTTCCTTGTTACGCTCTTCGATAAAAGCCTCCTGCGCTTGCTCCAATTCGCCAAGACGCGTCTCTCTGTCTGCGATGAGTTCCTCCTTGTCCTCTATGTACCTCAACTTGTCTTCAGCGTAAGCAATTTGCCCCAGGATCCGGTCCAGTTCTTCCTTGGCGTCTTGCATCTCCTCTGCCTGCAGTCGGTATGTCGCGGCTTCTTTCCAGAATTGCGTCATGGTACTGCCTTTATCTTTAATAAAAGCCTGCACCGCCTGTATAATGGTGGCAGGCACCTCAACGTTGGGTATGCGGCAACTTTTAATAGTTTCTATGGTCTTTGATTCTCCGGAGGATTTTTTTAGAGCAGTGACTTTTGACATAATTTACCACCCCGTTTTTGATTAACATCTTATCATATCGATGCAAACTCCAAAAATGGTAGTTATCGTTAAATAAGTTTTATTTTCTTTTGAATCCTTTTTATATCGCTTTATTATAAATATTCCATAATATGGATTTTTTATAAAAAAATAAGAGGCCCGGATGTGAATAAATCCGGCCTCTCATGCCAAATGAAGTGCTTTTGTTAAACATCCAGGTTGCGCACAGCAAGCGCGTTTTCTGTAATAAAATCACGGCGTGGCTCTACCCGGTCGCCCATCAGCATGCTGAAGATGGTATCTGCTTCGATGGCGTCTTCCAGGTCAACCCGCAGGACTGTTCTGGTATCCGGGTCCATGGTAGTTTCCCAGAGTTGGGTGGCGTTCATTTCACCCAAACCTTTATAGCGCTGAATGGAAACCCCGTCCCGACCGGTTTGTTTAAGGGTTCTCTCCAATTCTTCGTCGTTGTAAATATATCTTTCTGTTTTTCCCTTCTTGATCCGGTACAGAGGAGGCTGGGCAATGAAGACATACCCCGCCTCTATAAGCGGACGCATGTACCTGTAAAAGAAGGTCAGCAGCAGCGTTCTGATGTGGGCTCCGTCGATATCGGCATCAGACATCAAGATCAGCTTGTGATACCTGGCTTTATTAATGTCAAAATCCTCACCGATACCGGTGCCCATGGCGGTTATCATAGCTCTTATTTCTTCGTTGGCTAGAATTTTGTCCATTCTCGCCTTTTCAACGTTTAAAATTTTGCCGCGCAGGGGCAAAATTGCCTGGAAGCTTCTGTCACGTCCCTGCTTGGCCGACCCGCCGGCGGAATCACCCTCTACCAGGTAAAGTTCTGTCACCGACGGGTCGCGATCGGAGCAGTCTGCTAACTTGCCAGGCAGGGTTGAGCTTTCCAGGGCGCTTTTACGCCTGGTTAATTCCCTGGCCTTGCGTGCCGCCTCGCGGGCCCGCGCGGACGTAAGAGATTTTTCCAAAATGCGCTTGCCAATCGGCGGGTTTTCTTCCAGGAAGGTAGAAAGGCTTTCTCCAACCACATTGTCGACAATACCTCTGACCTCACTGTTACCCAGTTTGGTCTTGGTTTGTCCTTCAAATTGGGGATCCGTTACTTTAACGCTGATTACTGCAGTTAAACCTTCACGGATATCCTCTCCGGACAGGTTGCTGTTCCCATTTTTAAGCAAGTTGTATTTACGCCCGTAGTCGTTGATAACCCTGGTCAGAGAAGCCTTAAAACCGGCCTCATGGGTACCGCCGTCAATAGTATGGATATTATTGGCATAGGAAAGGATGTTCTCTACATAGGCATCGGTATACTGCATGCACACCTCAACCAATACTTCATCTTTCTGCTTTTGCATATAAATTGGTTTGCTGTGCAGAGGAGTTTTATTTTTATTGAGATGTGTGACAAAGTCCCGTATCCCCCCATCGTGGTAAAAAACGACCTCTGTCCCCTTGCGTAAATCACGCAGTATAATTTTGATGCCCATGTTCAGATAAGAAAGCTCCCTCAGTCGCTGCGCAAGGGTATCATGGCTAAAAACCAGCTCTTCAAAAATCTCCGGGTCAGGCTTAAAACTCACTTTGGTGCCGTTACTTTTACTTTTGCCGATAATTTTTAACGCAGTAACCGGTTCGCCTCGCTGGTACCTTTGGTAATATACGTTACCGTCCCGTTTGACTTCAACCTCCAGCCAAGCCGAAAGGGCGTTAACCACGGAAACACCAACACCGTGCAGCCCGCCTGATACTTTATAGCCGCCACCGCCGAATTTGCCGCCTGCGTGCAGCATGGTCAGGGCTACCTGTACCGCGGGAATACCTATTTTAGGGTGAAGATCAACAGGAATACCCCGTCCGTTGTCGATGACCGCGATTGAATCATCTTCGTTGATAATAATCTCAATCTTATCGCAAAAACCAGCCATGGCCTCATCAATACTGTTGTCCACCACTTCATAAACCAAGTGGTGCAGGCCACGGGCAGAGGTGCTGCCTATATACATGCCCGGCCGCCGCCTGACCGCCTCAAGTCCTTCCAAAACCTGAATATCCTCAGCGCCATAACGGACATTATTACTATCGTCAGACATAGCCAGTCAACTCCTTACTTCAATACTCTAAATTATTATATTACCATAAATTTGAAAAATACTCAAGTTTATCCGTACCTACAAAACCGTAACGGTAATATCAAAAAATAAAAAAACAGGATATAGATAACACGGTGGGCAGAAGCGAGAACCTTTCAAACGGACTTACGTTGCGAAGCAGTTCCGAATGAATTTACACCCGCATTTTTAAAGCTGCCCAGTACATTGTCTCTGCTGTTGCCCTACTCAGCCAGAAAAGCGTCGGATCGTTTCCGTAAAGTAACACAGGAAATAGGAGATATATAAATCTCCTTGTTTGTCACGACATATGCTTTATCTTTGTCGTTTTGCGATATTTTTTTGATAAAACCTTCATCTTTGGAAATTTCTAAAAACTCCCTGGTAGCAGGAGCAAGCTTTGTTCTGTAATCAAGAATTGCGATAATATCTTTTTTGGGGACAACTACGTCTCCTCCCAGGTGTAAAAACATTTTTATTCCTCCTTTTAGTTAATGCAAAATTATTTGATGTTGCCGTGACTTACTGTAAATGTCTTATGATTCAATTCTTTTGAAAAACCTATATCTTCAGTTTTGGTGGTAGTAAGAAAGGTCTGTACCAAACTTCCGATTCTCTCAAAAATGGCCTGCCGCCGGTCATGATCCAACTCAAAAATGACATCGTCTAAAAGCAGAATCGGATACTCATCTATTTCTTCTTTCCACAGGTCAATCTGGGCAATTTTAAGAGTTAGCACAATGGTCCGCTGCTGCCCCTGGGATCCATAGATTCTGGCGTCCCGTCCATTTATAAAAAAAATAAGGTCATCCCGGTGCGGACCCAGCAAAGATTGCGCTCTGTCAATCTCATCGGCCTGCATAAGGTACAATTGTTGCTGAAATCTATTATAAATTTCTTCCTCGGACTTTAGCCCCTCCAACTTTATCGTCGACTTGTAACGAATGTCAAAATCTTCTACTCCTGCGGCTAATTCAAGGTACAGCGACCGCAGCAGCGGAGTAAACTTTTTAAGAAGCTCCAGTCTGAAATATAAAATTTTGGCTCCATAACGGCACAGCTGTTCATCCCAGACCTGTAAAGAACTTTTTTCTTCTCTCTTTTGCCTGACTTCCCTTAACAGATTGTTGCGTTGTACAAGCACGCGTTGATACCTGGCCAGGTTATGAGCGTATTGCGGATGAAAAGGACCTACCTCTAAATCTAAAAAACGCCGCCTCTCAAAAGGCGACCCTTTGACCAAAGCCAGATCATCCGCTGTAAAAAGTACAACACCCGGCCAACCCAAAGGGCTGCCGCGTTTTAATGACCCGTTCACTTCAATCTTTTTAAATCCTGGTTTAAGAAAAATATTAACCTGGAGCGAACGTTGCTCTGTTTGCAGCAGGGAGTGAATATAAGAGAAGTCGCTTTCCCAGTTAATAATTTCTTTTTCCTTACCCGTACGAAAGGAATTTCCAATACATGCCATATAAATAGATTCCAGTATATTGGTCTTGCCCTGCGCATTTTGACCGGTCAGGATGTTCAGAAAAAGTCCTGGTTCAAGGACCTGTTTATGATAATTTCTAAAATTGTTCAGCTCCAGTTGCTTTAGAAACAAAGACCTAACAACTCCCAACAAAAACAGGCTAGAACACGCTGATAAAACACCCCCAGAGAAAAACAAATAGACAAGAGTCCCTATGCTCCCCGTAGGCGAACCGGAAGCAGTAGTGAAAGATATTCTTGATCATCAACCGGTCTAAGAACTCCCGGACTGAGAGGGCCGGTCAATTCCATGATTATTTCTTCCGAGCCCATGGCTTTCAAAACATCGCCGAGATAGCGGGCGTTAAATGCTACCTGAAACGGCTCTCCCTCTTGAAAAACCGGGATTTCCTCATGCACTCTGCCGGCTTCCGTATTAACAGAAATAACCAGTGTGTTTTGTTCAAGGCTCATTTTTACGATAGGGGAGCCGTCCTTGGTCAGGAGAGAAGCCCTTTCCGTAGCTTCGGCCAATTCCTTTGTTTTAAGCCGTATCCTGGTAAGATGCTCCTGCGGGATGACCTGCTTGTAATTTGGAAACTGACCGTCAATGAGACGGGAAATGAGACAGGTGTCATCAGCCCTAAAAAGAATCTGGTTTTCCGTAACTGTTATATTAACAGCTTTCTCCGGCTCTATGATTTTTACCAACTCAGTTAAAGTTTTGCCTGGAATGATAATATTTATATCAATTTTTTCACAATTCTCCAGAGGAAGCCTGCGCCAGGCGAGACGATAAGTATCTGTTGCTATAACTTGAAGGTAGCCGTCATGTAATTCAAACAGGACCCCGTTAAAAACCGGACGGTTCTCATTGTTGGCAGCTGCAAAAACGACCTGCCTGACCAGCGCTCTTAATACTTCCACCGGCAAATCAAAGGTCAAATCACCGGATGGTATTGGAAAATCAGGAAATTCTTCAGCCGGATAGCCGTTGATACTTGTCTCTGACTGACCGTACTGAATGGTAACGCTGCCGGTAACTGGTTCTGCTTTTAGCAAAACCGGCACGTCAGGTAGCCTTCGCACCAACTCGCTGATATATCTGGCTGGAAGTACGGCGGCTCCCGGTTCTATAACTTCTGCTGCAAAAGAGCATCGTATCCCCATGTCGAGATCTGTGGCGGTAAGAAAAATCTTATTATCAACAGCCTCAAATCTAATTCCTGAAAGTATAGGTAGAGGGTTTCTGACTGATACGGCCCTTTGCACGATCTGGACAGCGTTTAGAAGCTGTTCTTTGGCGGCAATTACTCTCATAGTTTTTCTCCATTTTTTTATTATTATAATATTATTTATTCTTAAAGATCTTTTAGTAATAGTAGTAGTAAATGTGATTATGTGTATAAGTAGCTGCAAAGATTGGTTAAGCTAGAAAATGTACATGTTGATTAGTTAGGGACAAAAGACAAAATAGTTTTACGCAGGGAATGGACCGTTTAAAAAATCCACAATTGTAGCAACAAGTTATAAGAGCAGACTGTTAATTCTTTTTAATAAGTTCAATCAGATGTTTTATTTTATCCTGTAAATCAACGTTTTGATTTAGTTCGGTGTTGATTTTGTCACAGGCGTGGATGACGGTGGTATGGTCCCGGCCGCCAAAAGCTTCTCCTATTTTGGGCAAGGATAAGTCGGTCAACTCCCGTACCAGATACATGGCTATCTGGCGGGGGAAGGCAACAAGTCTGGTCCTTTTCTTGGCCTTAAATTCTTCAATGCGCATATTGTAATAGGACGCCACTACTTCCTGGATCAGATCAACGGTGATCTGTTTGGGTTTTCTGGTAGGAAGCATGTCTTTCAGGACTTCCGAGGTTAAATCAGCATTAATCTCTTCATGGTTGAGAGTGGCGTAAGCGATGACCCGGATCAGAGCTCCTTCAAGCTCCCGGATATTGGATTGAATATTGTAGGCGATAAAATAGATGCACTCGTCAGGTATGGAAAGATTTTCCTGTTGCGCCTTTTTCCTTAAGATAGCAATGCGCGTCTCTATATCGGGAGGTTGTATATCCGTAATCAACCCCCACTCGAAACGGGAACGCAGCCTGTCTTCCAAAGTAGGGATATCCTTTGGCGGCCGGTCGCTGGATATAATGATCTGCTTATTGGCTTCATAGAGGGTGTTGAAAGTGTGGAAAAATTC
>DNIT01000017.1:11836-17776 GCA_003489345.1 Pelotomaculum sp.
GTGTTGAAAGTGTGGAAAAATTCCTCCTGGGTACTTTCCTTACCGGCCAGAAACTGAATATCGTCAACCAAAAGAATATCCATACTGCGGTATTTATTTCTGAATTCTACCGTTTTATCAAAGCGTATGGAATTAATCAGTTCGTTGGTAAATTGCTCGGAAGAGGCGTAAGAAACCTTTTTCTTATTGCTGTGTTCCAGGGTATATTGACCGATTGCGTGCATCAGGTGCGTTTTGCCGAGGCCGACACCGCCGTAAATAAATAAAGGATTGTAGGCCTTGGCCGGCAATTCCGCCACGGCCAGACAGGCGGCGTGGGCAAAACGGTTGCTGTTTCCCACGACAAAGGAATCGAAGGTATACTTGGGGTTCAAGTGGGTCATGTTCAATTCTTCGTAATTATCTTTGTCTGTTTTTTTGTTCGGGCTTGGTGTATCTTCTATTTCACCTGATAAAACGAACTGTACCTCTATCTCTTGTTTTGAAAGTCCTTGAAAAACATTTTTGATCATGGGAGCATAGCGGTCAGTCAGCCAACTTTTTGAAAAATGACTGGGAGCCTCGATAATAAGCCTGTGATTATAGCAGCCAAGGGGTTTAATAGATCTGAGCCAGGTATCAAAAGAGTGCTTGTTTAATTTCTTTTCAAGAATATGGAGGGTTTGTTCCCATACCTCAAGTAATTCATTTCTGGTCAACCTAACATACCCTCCCGCATGGTGTTGTTTGAACGTACTATGAAAATTAAACCTTTAAATTCCTCTCCTGATCGAGAAGTGGTTTAAAGGTCGTTAAGAGAAATCAACAAATTAATCCACAATATTGTACACAGGGTGTGTAAAACCCGGATGTGGGCCTTTTTAATGTTAAAATCATATCAAATTTTTCTAGAGTTATCAACAGGCTTTTTCCAGTAGCGAGGGGATAGGGTGAGACGGCAGGGTGCTCCTTGACGTTGAAATTCGGTTATTATATAATTGGTAGTGTGTGTCAATACGATGAACTTTAATTTCCTTAAATGTATAAGAATTACTTTATATCCGTTTGCTTTTTTACAGGTAGAATAATTACATAAAATTTATTCAATATATAGAATAAATTTATTTTATATCTACAAAATTTGTTTTCTTGTGTATTACCTGTTTTAAAAGAGGTCTGCATCCTGTATAATAAGTTTTTTCGAAGGAGGGGTGTTTTTTTGAAGCGTACCTATCAGCCCAAATGCCGCAAACATAAAAAAGTCCACGGTTTTTTAAGCCGGATGGCCAGTCGTGCGGGTCGTAATGTAATTAAAAGAAGAAGAATCAAAGGTAGAAAGAGGTTAACCGCGTGAGGCCGCTACATCACAGTGGCCTCTCCAACTGTATAACGTAATAGGCGTATTGGATAAGCTATTTTTTGCAGGCAGGAAAATAATCTCGGGGAAAAAATGAGTAGTCTTACCAAAATAAAAAAAAATGGTGATTTCAGAAAAATATATAACAGCCGCAAGTCGGTTGCAGACCGGAATATGGTGTTGTATTTTTTGTCTAACAACAGAGAAGATTGCCGATTTGGTTTTACTGTCAGCAAGAAAGTTGGCAACGCCGTTACAAGGAATAGGGTCAGGCGCCTGTTTGGAGAGGTATGCCGTTTAAATAAGGAAAAGTTTCCTAATGGATACGACTTTATTTTGCTGGCGCGCCGAGAAATAGTTGGGCTTAGTTTTTGCCAAATCGAGGAAGGTTTATTAAGGCTTTTAAAAAAACTCAGAATAAACAGGGGTTGAACCCTTTGCGAGTAGTAGTATTATTATTAATCAGGTTTTACCAGGCGGTTATTTCACCTTTAAAGCCGCCTTCCTGCCGGTTTTATCCCACATGCTCCCATTATGCCCTGCAGGCCGTAGAGAAATACGGACCGTTAAAAGGTTCATGGATGGCCTTAAAAAGAATTTTAAAGTGTCATCCCTGGCACCCGGGAGGATATGATCCGGTTTAATATCAATTGAGGACCGCGGGGCTTATTAAGGAGGCAGATTTTATTTGGAGATTTTTAATGCCATTGTAGATGGGATGACCTGGTTATTAAACTGGTTGTACCAGCTGACGGACAGCGTTGGGGTGCCGAATTACGGCATAGCTATCATTTTGCTTACCGTTATTATAAAAATGGTTCTCTATCCGCTTACCAACAAGCAGATGAAATCTATGCTGGCCATGCAGCAGCTGCAGCCAAAGGTTAAGGAAATACAGCAAAAGTGGAAAAATAAAGACCAACAAAAAATGCAGCAGATGATTATGGAATTGTACAAGGAGAACAACGTCAACCCGGCTGCCGGTTGTTTGCCGCTTCTGGTCCAAATGCCTATTTTGTTTGCGCTGTACAGGTCTCTTTTTGCTTTTCCATACCTCAATGAAGCACACGCCAGCTTCATCTGGGTGCAAAATTTAAGCGCCAGAGACCCTTATTTCATTCTGCCGGTTTTGGCAGGTGTTACTACCTTCTTCCAGTCCAAAATGACAACTACAACAAACGATCCTACCCAGCGTATGATGCTCTATACTATGCCTGTCTTTATTGCCTGGATTTCCGGTACCGTTCCGGCCGGGCTCGCGCTTTATTGGGTAGTCTTTAACATAGTCGGCATTATCCAGCAGTTTTTTATCAACAAGCAGATGTTGGTAGTAAAAAAGGAGGCCGAGAACAGTTGAAGGCAGTCGAAAAAACTGGTAAGACGGTGGATGATGCCGTAAGCCAAGCCTTAATAGATTTAGGCACTTCCAGGGAAGAGGTGGAAGTAACCGTTCTCGACGAGCCGTCTAAAGGTATCTTTGGTATTTTCGGGGCTAAAATGGCCAGGGTTATGGTTCGTTTAAAAAACGGGCCGTCCCAAAAGGCCACCAACCTTCTAAAAAATATATTTAGAGCCATGCAGATTCAAGTGGGCATAAAGGCAAATGAAAAGGACCATGAAATTCAAATTAACCTGGAAGGGGACGACCTCGGCATCCTCATCGGCAGGCGGGGTGAGACCCTGGATTCACTTCAGTATCTGGTAAATCTCTCGGTTAATAAAAACCAGGAAGTCAGAAAAAAAATCATTATCGATATTGAGGGATATCGTAGAAGGCGGGAAGAGACGCTCCGGAAACTAGCATTGAAGCTTGCGGACAAAGCCAAGCAACGGGGCAGAAACGTAGTGCTGGAACCGATGAGTTCACAAGAAAGACGTATCATCCATACCGTCTTGCAGGGAAGGGATGATATCTACACCTTCAGCGAGGGAGAAGAACCCTTACGCAAAATTGTTATAGCCCCAAAAAAATAGCACCTTAAAACCCAGCAGGCCTTAGCCCGCTGGGTTTATAAATAGTGTGCCGGGAAGGTGCAATCGATGTACGAGGATACCATTGCAGCTATTGCTACGCCGCTTGGTGAGGGCGGGATCGGTATTGTACGGGTAAGCGGCCCGGAGGCAGTAGAGATAGCCAAACCCATTTTCCGGGCCAAAAATAAAAATTGGACTGCTGCCGGCAGCCACCGCCTTTTTTACGGACATATTGTCGACCGTGCAGGCGTGGTGGTGGATGAGGCTTTGCTGAGCTATATGCAGGCGCCGCATACCTATACCCGGGAAGACGTGGTAGAAATTAATTGTCATGGCGGAATAGTACCATTGCGCCGGGTTCTGGAGCTGGTATTGGGTTGCGGAGCACGCCTGGCCGAGCCGGGTGAATTCAGCAAGAGGGCTTTTTTAAACGGCAGGCTGGATTTGGCTCAAGCCGAATCGGTCATTGATATCATCCGCGCCAGGACTGACGCAGGCTTAAAGCTGGCTGTGTCCCAGCTAAGAGGGGAACTTTCCAGGCACATTTTTTCTCTGCAGCACAAGCTGCTGGGTTTGTTGGCGCAGCTGGAGGCTGTTGTTGACTTCCCGGAAGAGGGACTGGAAGAATCGGCTGCCGCTGAAATCATGGTAATGAGTAAGGATCTGCTGTCAGAAATTGAGAAATTGATCAAAGGAGCCGAAACCGGCAAGATCTACCGGGAAGGTATCAGCACTGTTATTATTGGCAGGCCGAACGTAGGGAAGTCTTCCCTCTTAAACGCCATGCTGCGGGAGGACCGGGCCATTGTCACGGAAATTCCCGGTACAACCAGGGATATGATTGAAGAGATAATAAATATCCGGGGTATTCCATTAAAAATAATTGATACCGCCGGGCTGCGGGAAACGGAAGATGAAGTTGAAAAAATTGGGGTGGCAAGAACCAGGGATAGTATCGGCCGGGCCGACCTGATCCTGCTGGTGCTGGATGCCGCCAGAGGCTTGACGGGCGGAGACCGGTCGATTCTTGAGAGCATCGGAGAAAAAAAATCAATTATCCTGTTAAACAAGGTTGATGTTGCAGAAATAAAAATTGAGCAGGGTGAAGTTGAGAGCCTTGCTCCGGGAAGTCCGGTGCTTTGGATTTCAGCTAAACAGGAGACCGGTCTTTCAGAGCTGGAAGATACGATCGTTGACATGGTCCTGGGTGGTCGGGCGCCCTCTTCTGACACGGTACTGGTGGCAAGTTTGAGGCATAAGCAAGCTCTGGAAAAAGCAGCCTCGCATCTGGCAGAGGCTATTAACGGTATACACGGAAAACTGCCGCTTGATATGGTGTCAATTGACCTGCGATCCGCCTGGGAAAGTTTAGGGGAAATAACCGGGTCAAGCTCTACGGAGGAATTGCTGGATCGAATATTTGCAGACTTTTGCATCGGTAAATGAGGTGAGGCAATGGAATACAACGCGGGCGGATACGATGTGATCGTGATAGGAGCCGGCCACGCTGGATGTGAGGCCGGTTTGGCTGCCGCAAGAATGGGCTGCCGCACCCTGGTGCTGACCCTTAACCTGGACTATGTGGCGCTAATGCCGTGCAACCCGGCTGTGGGTGGACCGGCCAAAGGCCACCTGGTGCGGGAAGTGGATGCCCTGGGTGGCCAAATAGGCCTGAACACCGACCATACCTCGATCCAGATGAGGCTATTAAATACCGGCAAAGGCCCCGCTGTCCACGCTCTTAGAGCGCAGGCGGACAAAAGGCTGTATCAGGGAAGGATGAAAGAAACCCTGGAAAGCCAGGCGGGCCTTGATTTAAAACAGGCTATGGTGGAAAGACTTGTTATCGAAAAGGGAAAAATCAGCGGTGTGGTGACCAGCACTGGGGCGCGGTTTACAGCGACGGCAGTGGTGGTTACCACCGGCACCTACCTGAAAGGCCGTATCGTGATCGGGGACCTGTCTTATCCGGGCGGACCGAACGGACAGTTTCCGTCGGTAGGTTTATCAGATAGCTTGACTGATCTTGGTCTGAAATTGGGTCGTTTCAAAACCGGCACTCCGGCCAGGGTTAACCGGAACTCAATAGATTTTAGCCGCATGACTGTCCAACCTGGTGACGATAAGCTGCATAACTTTTCTTTTATTTCGGAGGTAACCGGGAGGGAGCAGATACCGTGCTGGCTCACCTATACCAATGAAGAAACGCACCGGATTATCCGTGACAACCTGTACCGCGCGCCGCTCTATACGGGGTCCATTCAAAGTCAGGGTCCGCGTTACTGCCCGTCCATCGAGACGAAAGTTGTGCGTTTTGCGGACAAGCCGGCTCACCAGGTATTCATTGAGCCGGAAGGAAAGAATACGGCTGAGATGTATGTACAGGGCATGTCCACCAGCCTGCCGGAGGACGTCCAGTTGGCCATGCTGCGTACCTTGCCTGGTTTGGAGAAAGTTGAAGTAATGCGGCCGGGCTATGCGATTGAATATGATTACGTGTTACCCACCCAACTGAAGTTGACCCTGGAAACCAAAACCATACCGGGTCTCTTCACGGCGGGACAGATCAACGGCACCTCCGGCTACGAAGAAGCTGCTGCACAAGGGTTGATGGCGGGAATAAATGCATA
>DNIT01000017.1:17790-18223 GCA_003489345.1 Pelotomaculum sp.
ATCAACGGCACCTCCGGCTACGAGGAGGCGGCGGCGCAAGGAATTGTAGCCGGAATCAACGCAGTCCTTTACGTTAAAGGACGGGAACCGTTCATTCTCACACGATCAGAAGCGTATACCGGGGTCATGATCGATGACCTGGTGACCAAGGATATAGACGAACCCTACCGGATGCTTACTTCCAGAGCCGAATACAGGCTGCTGTTGCGGCAGGACAACGCCGACCTCAGATTGACCGAAAAGAGCTCCCAGGTAGGATTGGTCTCTCCGGAAAGGTATCGGCGTTTTGAGAGCAAGCAAAAAAGAATAGAAATAGAGAAAAACAGGTTGGAAAAAACTATTGTGCCGGTTACGGAAGAGGTGAAAGAGATTCTGGAACAGCTTGGGAGCGCTCCCCTTCCCCAGCAGGGAGCATCGCTGGCAGGCCTGATCC
>DNIT01000017.1:18330-21380 GCA_003489345.1 Pelotomaculum sp.
GGCAGGCCTGATCCGGCGGCCGGAAATCACCTACGAGCAGCTTCTTCTTCTGCCTTTGGAACATCCCGCACTGCCCCAAGATGTGCGGGAGCAGGTGGAAATTCAGGTAAAGTACGATGGTTATATAAAAAAACAGCAGGCTCAGGTTGAGCGGTTCCGGCGGCTGGAGGATAAAAAAATTCCCGACGACCTGGATTATCAGATGGTCCGCGGGCTGTCTTTGGAAGCCAGAGAAAAACTTGAGGCGATCAGGCCCGCGTCAATCGGACAGGCCGGCCGGATTGCCGCTGTAACGCCGGCTGACGTATCCGTGCTGCTGATTTACCTGGAGCAGATACGGCGTCTCAAGTAGGGTGGTAACGATGGGAGAATTAACGGCTGTGCTGAACGCCGCAACCGGCAGTTTGGGTCTAAAGCTTACCAGCGGGCAGCTCGAACAATTTGAAAAATTCTACGCGTTGCTGGTTGAGGCTAATAAAAGTTTCAACCTGACGGCAATCACGGACGAACGGGAGGTTGCCATTAAACACTTTCTCGATTCATTGACCTGTCAGGCCACGGTCAATCTCAATGGCGCTCCAAAGATTGTGGACATTGGGACGGGCGCGGGTTTTCCCGGTATTCCCTTGAAGATATACCGTCCGGGAATTATGCTAACGCTGGTAGAATCGCTGGAAAAGAGAGTTAAATTTTTAAACGACGCGGTTGCGGCTCTAGGTCTTAGCGGGACCAGGGTTATACACGCCCGCGCTGAAGATTTTTGCAGGGATGGAGAGCACAGGGAACAGTATGATCTGGTTGTGGCCAGGGCTGTCGCCGGGCTGCCCGTACTGGCCGAGTATTGTCTGCCGGCCGTAAAATTGGGAGGTTTATTTGTAGCCATGAAGGGTCCCAAAGTGGAGGACGAGACAAAAGCCGCAAAAAGCGCACTGTCAATTCTGGGCGGGACGTTAGAAAATGTGATTCAACTGAGGCTGCCGTTGTCGGGAGACGAAAGGAACCTGGTCATGGTGAGAAAAATAGGCCCTTCACCCGCAAAGTATCCCCGCCGCGCCGGTATGCCGCAAAAAAAACCGCTATAGCTTGTGGCTTACGCAGGTTGCCTTAGTTGTACAAAATATCTTTTTTATTCAAAAAAGAATAGTAAGGTTAAATATGCCGTAGGGCGTAAAAAAAGTTGCTGGGTAAACAAAATTTGATAACCCATTGCTTAGACAACATGTCGTAATCTGCACGACTGTTGAAGATAAAAACCAGCGATGTGGTGCGATTTCAATCGAACGCGGCAGCATAAGCAAAAAAAATTCCAGCGAAAAGTTTTCCGGGCGCCAAAAAACGCCCGGAAAACTTCATTTTGACCGAGATAGCAGGAACTGGTACGGCGAATGTTGAATAATTACGACCGGAACCGCCGGAGCAAATTACCGGTATTCCATGGGGGAGGGGGCTGGTACCATAGGCAAGTTAATAGCTATCGCCAATCAAAAAGGCGGGGTTGCTAAGACCACTACGGCTGTAAACCTGAGCGCGTGGCTGTCACTGATGGGACAAAAGGTTCTGCTGGTCGATATAGACCCGCAGGGCAACGCCAGCACCGGAGTCGGAGTGGACAAACAAGAAATAGAGCTTTGCATTTACGACGTCCTGATCAACGGTGTGCCCGCCCGTGAGGTGATTGTGCCCTGCGCCGTCGAAAAGCTGTACCTGATCCCCGCCACTATTGAACTGGCCGGTGCCGAAGTTGAATTGGTCGGCGCGCCGGACAGGGAAAAAGTATTAAAGAAAGCGCTGGGGGAAATAAAAGAGGACTATGACTATATTTTTGTTGACTGTCCTCCCTCCCTGGGCATGCTGACTTTAAATGCGTTGACCGCCGCCGATTCCGTACTCATCCCGATCCAATGTGAATATTATGCGTTGGAAGGACTGGGCCAGTTGATGAACACCATCCAAATGGTGCAGCAGCAGCTTAACCCCGACCTGGTCTTGGAAGGAGTGCTGTTAACCATGTTTGACGGCAGGACCAATCTTGCCATTCAGGTGGTTGATGAAATAAAAAAACACTTCCGGGAAAAGGTATACAGGTCCATTGTCCCGAGAAATGTAAGGCTCAGCGAAGCGCCCAGTCACGGCAAGCCCGTAATGGTTTACGACCGGCGTTCACGGGGAGCGGAGGCCTACCAGGAGCTGGCAAAGGAAGTGATGGGAATTGAGTAAGCGCAGGGGGTTGGGTAAGGGCTTACAGGCTCTGTTTCCCGGCGCCGATCAGGCAGCCGCCGGCGCCACAGAACAGCTCAAAGAAATTGCTGTCGACAAGATCAGGACGGCGTCTCGCCAGCCCAGGCAGTTGTTTGATCCGGAAAAATTGGCTGAACTGGCGGAATCAATCAGGGAACTGGGCGTTATCCAGCCGGTGGTGGTGCGCCCTGAAGCAGATGGCGGCTACGAATTAATTGCCGGCGAAAGGCGTTGGCGAGCCTGCAAAAGTCTGGGATACAAGACGATCCCGGCGGTGGTCAAAGATTACCGCGACCTGGAGGCTACGGCAGTTTCTTTAATTGAAAATATACAAAGAGAGGACCTGAACCCATTAGAAGAAGCGCTGGCCTATCACCAACTGATGGAGGATTTTCAGTTGACCCAGGAGGAGGTCTCGGGAAGGGTCGGGAAAAGCAGACCTTTCGTTGCCAACATGGTCAGGCTGTTGGGACTGCCCGACGAGGTTAAGGAAATGCTTGCCGCAGGGCAGCTCAGCGCCGGGCATGCCAGAGCTTTGCTGGCCATAGAAGATGCCAAAAAGCAGGCTGCCGCAGCCGGAAAGATTGTCAGGCAGCAGCTTAACGTCCGCCAGACGGAGAATTTAGCGAAGACGCTGATGGCAGAAAAAACTGACGGCGAAAAAAAGAAGCGGTATAAAGCAGTGCTGTTGGCGTCAGCCGAGGAAAAATTGCAAAAATTTTTAAAGACTCCGGTCAAAGTTCGAGAAACCAGAAACGGCAGGGGCAAGCTGGAGATTACCTATGGAGATCAGGTCGAACTGAACAGGCTTT
>DNIT01000017.1:21526-22362 GCA_003489345.1 Pelotomaculum sp.
TGTTTCACGTGAAACATTTTTTAAGGGGTGTTATACAGTGGGGACAATTGTCAATGCAGTTTCCATTATCCTGGGCTCCGTCCTGGGTCTTTTGTTTAAAAAAGGGATCCCGGAACGTTACGGGCAAACGATTATGCAAGGCCTGGGGTTGGCCGTGCTCCTTGTTGGTGTCAGTATGTCGCTGCAGACCAAACAGGTTCTGGTAGTTGTCCTAAGTCTGGTGCTGGGAGCCGTGACCGGTGAGTTTTTGAATATTGAAGGTGGTTTGGCCCGCTTGGGCAAATGGTTGGAAGCGAAGGTTGGCGGAGCCGCGGGTGAGGTCGGCCGGGCCTTTGTCACCGCCAGTCTGATTTTTTGCGTGGGAGCTATGGCTATTATGGGCTCGATCGAAGACGGTCTAAATCACAACCCCCGCATCCTCTTCATTAAGTCGGCTTTAGACGGCGTTTCATCGGTTGTTTTTGCCTCGACCATGGGGCTGGGAGTGGCTTTTTCGGCTATACCTGTGCTCCTGTATCAAGGTTCCATTACCCTTCTGGCCTGGACTGTGAAAGACTATCTGGGACCTGCTGTGATTTCGGAGATGACTGCCACGGGAGGTCTTTTAATTCTGGGCATAGCTTTTAATATGTTAAACATAACCGAGATAAAAATCGGTAACCTGCTGCCGGCAATATTTTACGCAATTCCCCTGGCCATGCTCATACCCAAAATTATACCAGCGTGATGGGACGTGGGACGTGAGATTTAATACTTGAAACAGTGTTGATACTAGCGCCGATATAGACCCAAAGGGTATTATTTCTGACCCCAAAGGAATACAGCATATTCCCACG
>DNIT01000118.1:0-2619 GCA_003489345.1 Pelotomaculum sp.
AGCTCTTTAAATTCCTCTTCATTTAATACGGTCACGCCCAGCGCAACCGCCTTATCGTATTTTGAGCCCGGCTTTTCTCCCACCACCACGTAATCGGTGCTGCGGCTGACGCTGGAGGTAACTTTCCCCCCCAGCTTCTCCACCAGTTCCCCGGCTGCCTGCCTGGAAAAATCCTCTAAAGTACCCGTGATTACAAAGACCTTCCCGGCGAGCGGTTTTTCCCCGGCCTGGTCATCCTTTTCGGAAACAGTATTAACTCCGGCCCGGATCAGCTTGTCAACCACCTGACGGTTCTGAGCGCTCTCAAAGAAAGAGACGATGCTGGCGGCGATTTTCGGCCCGATTTCAGGAATCTCCGTAAGTTCCTCCTGCCGCGCCTCCATCAGTGTCTGCAGCGACCCATAACATTCGGCCAGGATTTTAGCGGCTCGTTCACCCACATGGCGGATGCCCAGGGCAAAAATCAGCCTGGATAGAGGATTGGCCCTGCTGGCGTCGATAGCCTCCAGGAGGTTTTGGGCGGATTTGGCTCCCATACGTTCTATTTTCACCAGGTCATCATAGCGGAGGGCATACAGGTCGGCCGGGTCATGCACCAGTCCGGCAGCCAGCAGTTGGCCGGTAACCGCAGGTCCCAACCCGGCAATATCCATAGCGTTGCGGGAGACAAAGTGAATCAGTTCCTCCCATAGCTTGGCCGGACAGGCCATGTTGGAGCAACGGACAGCCGACTCCCCTTGCACCCGTTCCACCTGAGAGCCGCAGGAAGGGCATCGGGCGGGCATGCTCCAGGGCGTTTCCTGCCCTGTCCTTTCCTGCGCCAGTACGGCAATTACTTCAGGGATAATATCCCCTGCTTTTTGTACCAACACGTGATCGCCGACCCGGATATCCTTTTCTTTGATAATATCCTCGTTATGCAAGGTGGCTCTGGTCACGGTGGTGCCGGCAAGCTTTACCGGTTCGAGTTCGGCGCCGGGGGTGAGCACGCCTGTGCGCCCGACCCGTACAAAAATATTCTTAACCACACTGACGGCCTGTTCCGGAGGAAATTTATAGGCAATAGCCCAGCGCGGGCTTTTCATGGTTGCCCCAAGCAGTTGCCGTTGGGACAGGGAGTTGACCTTGAGCACCATCCCGTCCATTGCGTAAGAGAGGTTAAAGCGTTTGTTATGCCACATCCGACAGTACTCCACAATTTCATCAATGGTGCTGAAGACTTGATACTCCCGGGCAACCTTAAACCCCAACTCCTGCAGCATTTCAAGCGTCTTGACATGTTCTTGCAGGTCAAGTCCGCTATTGTAGCCGATATCATAGGTAAACAGGGCCAGATGGCGCGAAGCGGTTATTTTCGGGTCAAGCTGCCGCAGTGTGCCCGCCGCAGCGTTTCGGGGGTTGGCAAAAAGAGGCTCACCGGTTTCGTCTCTGGCTTCGTTAAGCCGGGCAAAAGCTTCTTTGGGCATATAAGCTTCCCCCCTGACCTCCAGGGCCGGCAGAGGCCGGCGCAGGCGCAGGGGCACGCTGCGGATGGTCTTCAAATTCTCCGTGATATCCTCACCGTTTATTCCATCTCCCCGCGTGGCTCCCCGTACAAAAACACCGTTTTCGTAATAGAGAGAAACGGCCAGCCCGTCAATTTTTTGCTCCACCACATATTCCACTGTTTCGCCGGGTAAGGTCTGCCTGACACGACGGTCAAAATCCTGCAACTCGCCTCCGTTAAAGGCATTGGCCAGGCTGAGCATCTGGGTTAAGTGGCGGACAGTTGAAAAGCCTTCCTTCGGGCGCCCCCCGACACGCTGCGTGGGCGAATAAGGTGTAGCCAGAGACGGATACTGTTTTTCCAGTTCCTCCAGTTCCCTGATCATCTGATCGTATTCGAAGTCGGTAATGGTGGGCTCGTCCAATACATAATAACGGTGGTTATGCGCTTCAAGTTCGCTGCGCAGAGCCTCTGCCCTCTCCCGGGCCTGCTCCAGAGACTGCGTCATCTGCCTGACACCTCCTGTTGTTTGAGACGTGTAAACCTAAATAAGGTAGTGCAAATAGCATTTCAATGCATCTGCGAATTAATTCATAAAAAAAAACGCAACTTGTGCAACCGTCCAATTACAAAGAAGTTTAAGAGTCCCTTTATTAAGAATTCGCTCGGTTCCTTTTGGGTAGGTCTTATGATCCGGTTAAGGTCCATTATTCACGCCAGCAATGATGCCATATATTTGATGAAGTAGGCGGACGGGACGAAGATCAACTGGGCGAAACCGGTGCCCAGAAGCCTGGTGATGGACAGGTAGAGAGCCATTTGCTTGACGTCGTCCTCACTGCGCTCTTCGCGTAAGGCCTGGTCGGTGATAGCCGCCGCAGTAGGGTCCACCACCGTTGCCGACAGGATGGTGGCCAGGCCGTTCACCACTGCCGAAAGCGTTGCGGCCGCCGCCCGGAAATCGGGGAAAAGCGCTCCGGCAAAGAGTGCGGAGAGTACTCCGGTAGTGTATATACCGGTTACAAAGAAATTAAGGATCAGAAACGTTTTTGGAATGGCCAGGCGCCGGACGGCCGCCAGCTTAAAAGTTTTTTTAGCGGGCAGGCGCATCTCCCCGGCCAGTCCTAAAACCC
>DNIT01000118.1:2670-5863 GCA_003489345.1 Pelotomaculum sp.
CAGTCCTAAAACCCGACGGGGAGAAAAGATGACCATCCCCAGCATCCGCGGCACCGAACCTGTTTCCTCAAAAAGATAGATCGCCCTGGTAAAAATATTCACGAAAGCCGGGATCAAGGCCGCTCCGATTAATGTACCCAGGGTCGCGGCCGCGATGATCAGACGGATATTGTGATCAATAATGGATAGTTGAATCTGATAGGCAGGATGATGTACCAGCTGCTCAAGGACAGAAATACCAGTTTCTGTTTGGGCTGTCTTGATCGCTTTTTCCACTATGGACGCCAATAAAAAGCCCTGGATGCTGTTGGCGGTGCTGGCCAGCAGAAAGATTACGTTGAAAAGGGAAAAAGCGGTAGCCAACCGCTGGGTACGTACTCCCGAGATGCGAACCGCATAAACCAGTGTATTGATCAGGTGAATAATCGCCGTCAGCACGGCGACAGCAAGGAGCCGCTCCATACTGCCTCCAAAGGTTACTTAGCTTTAAGTAATATATGTAAGTATTACCAGAAAATTAAAAAACTGTTCGTAGTTGTCCGCTAAGGCTCTTTTAATACGATGAGCCATAAGGCTTAATTGTCTTTTCGCTTGTTTCTGGTCAAGGTAAACGCCAGGTAAAAAATCATGGGAATTACTGCATACCCCGCATTCACCCGTCCGTCTGCGGCAAGAACAAAGATCACGCCGCAAATTGTTAGTATGCCAAAAATAACACCTGGTAATTTTGCCACTTTGCTACAGATACCTCCCGCCCAAGGTTACAGTAACTCCGAATATGTTGCTCGTACTTATCCGACAGTTTTTGAACCAGGCTACATTTACTTGACAGCCCTATTCTATTACTGTTACCCTAGTTGGCCCGCTCAAGCGGAGCGTATTTGGCTAAAAGCAGCTTGATCCCCTGGTCCGGGAAGGCTACTTTGAACTCGGCATTCACGCCCTCCCCCTGGATCCCGACAATAACACCGACGCCCCACTTGCTGTGCTTCACTTTGTCCCCCAGCACGAACGATTCCAGCGCCTGGGGACTTCTTTCGCGGAAATCCCTTACCGGTGCAGACCTGGAGGCTTTGCTTTTCTCGGGTCCGGACAGGGCATCGTCACCCTCCATAAGGTGAGAAGGGATCTCCTCCAGAAAGCGGGAAGGCTTGTTATACCGCTCCGCCCCGTACAAAGTCCGCTTCCAGCAGTGGGTGAGATAAAGCCTTTCCCTGGCTCTGGTTAGACCCACATAGCAAAGCCTGCGCTCTTCCTCCATTTCACCAGGGTCCAGGAGCGAACGGCTGTGGGGAAACACACCTTCCTCCAGACCGGTCAAGAATACCACAGGGAACTCCAGCCCTTTGGCGCTGTGCAACGTCATCAAAGAAACACGGTCCATTTCCTCGTCCAAATTATCCATGTCCGTGACCAGGGCTATGTTTTCCAGGAAACTTCTCAAATCCTTTTCCTCAGCCAGCCGGTCAAACTCCCCGGTGGCGGAGAGAAATTCATCCAGGTATTCCAACCTGGTACGGGACTCCACCGTGTCTTCGGCCACGAGTTCCTGGCGGTAGCCGGTCTCTTCCATGGCGGACCGGGCCAGTTCGGTAACCGTTAAGTTTATCGATTCCTCCGCCAGACGCCGGAGCAACTCTCCCAAGGCGGCGCCGGCAGCTCTGGCTTTGACTGTCAGGCCGGGTATTTCTGCCGCGCCGGCCATAGCCTCAACCGGGCTGATACCCTTTTCTCCGGCAAATGCTATTATTTTGCTCAAGGAAGCCTGCCCGATGCCGCGCCTGGGCACATTGACAACTCTAGCCAGGCTTATCGCGTCGAACTGGTTGAGGATTAGCCTCAGATAGGCCAGGATGTCCTTAATTTCCTTGCGTTCGTAGAATTTCTGACCGCCGATGATGATATAGGGGATACCCGCCCTGACGAGGATATCTTCAAATACACGCGACTGGGCATGGGTACGGTAGAATACGGCAAAGTCCCCGTATTTGCGGTTTTCCAGTTCCTTTAAACGTATGATGCGGCCGACCACAAAATCAGCCTCGGCATGTTCGTGTTCCCCAAAATAGTTTACCAGGGGGGCGCCCTGCCCGGCTGCAGTCCAGAGCCGTTTTTCCTTGCGGTTGGAGTTGTTCCGGATCAGGTGGTTGGCGGCATCCAGGATGGCGCAGGTGGAACGGTAATTTTGCTCCAGCTTGATTACCTTTGCCTCGGGGTAGTCACGCTCAAAACTCATGATGTTTTTAATATCGGCTCCCCGCCAGCTGTAAATCCCCTGGTCGGGATCGCCCACCACGAATAAATTACGGTTGGTTTTAGCCAGTAAATTGACCAGGACATATTGGGCATGGTTGGTATCCTGGTATTCATCCACCAGGATGTAGCGAAACCGTTCCTGATAGTAGGAAAGGACTTGCGGGTAGTCTTTAAAAAGCCGCACGGGCAGAAATATCAGGTCGTCGAAATCAACAGCGTTGTTTTGGCGTATTTTTTCCTGGTAGTGATGATAAACACTGGCGGCGGTACGGCTTAAGATATCATAGGCGCGCTGCTCGAAGTCGACGGGGCTGTATAGCTGGTTCTTGGCCTGGGATATCACTGCGGCTACCGCTCTGGGCGGGAACTTCTTATCATCCAGGTCCAGGTCTTTCATGCATTCCTTGACCAGGGTCAGCTGGTCGTCGGTATCGTAGATCACAAAATTGCGGTCACGTCCGTAAAAGTCGACCTGCCGCCTTAAGATGCGCAGGCAGGCGGCATGAAAGGTGCAAATCCAGAGGTCGCTGTCCGCCTCCGGCACGAGTTCCGCAACGCGGCTCTTCATCTCCTGGGCTGCCTTGTTGGTAAAGGTGATGGCTAAAATCTGGCGGGGAGATACCCTCATCTCCTGTAGAAGGTAGGCTACCCGGCTGGTCAATACTTTGGTCTTGCCGCTGCCTGCCCCGGCCAGCACCAAAAGCGGGCCTTCACCGTATACCACGGCCTCTCTCTGATCAGGGTTCAGCTGGGATAATAAATCCATTCATTCCTCCGCTTAATCTTTTAACGTAATATATATATATATATATAATAAAGATTCTAATAAAGATGTGCAAATCCTTCCTGTCCGGCAACGCCAGGAAAAAGTGTCTCCAGGCAAAACCTCCTGTATGAAGGCGGCGGGGAGCCTCCCTCTCAGATGGTTTTACGAGGC
>DNIT01000135.1:0-7889 GCA_003489345.1 Pelotomaculum sp.
TAATATCGAAAATGCCTCTTATAGCCTGACCTGCTGTGCTGAACGGGTAGCTTTATTTAAGGCTGTTTCCAGCGGGGAGCGTGATTTTGAAGCCATCGCCGTAACGGCGGGAACTGAAGAATACTGTACTCCGTGCGGCGCCTGTCGGCAGGCTCTGGCTGAGTTCGGCAGTGAAATCAAAGTCTTTATGGCTAATAAAGAGGGTGATTATTTGATCCGGACGGTGGCTGAACTACTTCCCTCTGCCTTTAAACTGGATAAAGCCGGACAGGCTGTGCCGCGCCCGGGAAGAAAAAATCTTCCCAAAACTGATTGAACCAGTGAATAGGTACTCATAGTAAGAGATTTTGCGTTGCATATTTGGCTGGACGCTTGGCAGGGATGTCGTGTTTTTTGGTCACAGGCCATAAGCCGTAGGGTGCTGCTAATTACTAGGATTAGGAAAACAGGTGATTCTTTGATCAACGTGAAAGATGATTTCAAGTCCGGGTTCGCGGCGCTGATTGGCCGAACCAATGTCGGCAAGTCGACACTATTAAACAAGATGGTCGGCAGAAAAGTAACCATCGTGTCCGACAAGCCCCAAACCACCAGAAACAAGATCCTGAGTGTTCTAACGAAGGATGATTTCCAGGTGGTTTTTCTGGATACGCCCGGTTTTCACAAGCCGAAACACCGGTTGGGCGAACATTTGGTGCAGGTAGCGTTGCGGTCCCTGCGAGAGGTTGACGTCGTCCTTTTCCTGGTAGAGGCTGTTCAATCGCCCGGCCCCGGAGATCTCTTTGTTATGGAACAGATTAGAGAAATCAAAACACCAGTGTTGCTGGTGATCAACAAGGTTGACCTGATCAGGCGGGAAGAAATTCTCCCCTTAATGGAGCAATACAGCAAGCTGTTCAATTTTTCCGAAATCATACCGGTCTCCGCGCTCACCGGCGATAATGTGGCACGGCTGCTTGATACGGTAGCCGGGTACCTGCCCGCCGGGCCGCAATACTACCCTGACGGAATGGTTACCGACAGGCCCGAGAGCTTTATCATGTCTGAACTGATCAGGGAAAAGGTGCTTGAACTGACGGCTCAGGAAATACCCCACTCTGTCGCAGTGGTAATTGAGGAATTGGCTGAGCGGCCAAACGGTGTTGTTGCTGTACGGGCACTTATTTATACGGAGAGAGAATCCCAAAAGGGGATCCTGATCGGGAAAGAGGGCAGGATGCTGAAGCAAATTGGCCGGTTGGCCCGGGAAGAGATGGAGAAGCTTTTGGGTTCCAAAATCTTTCTTGAACTGTGGGTCAAGGTGAAAGCTGACTGGCGCAATCGGGAGGGGCAGCTGCATAACTTTGGTTACCAGGAGGAAGAGTAGCACAAAAGAGCTGGGGTGCAGCTTGTGGAATTATATAAAGCGGATGCTATTGTGCTGCGGTCAAGAGACTGTGGTGAGGGAAATAAAATCTTAATCCTCTATTCCCGTGCGTACGGCAAGCTCAGGGTCATCGCACATGGCGTGGCCAAGCCTTCCAGCCGGAAACGGGGAGCCGTTCAGCTTTTCAGCCGCACCAATTTTTTGCTCCATCGTGGGCGGGAACTTGACTCGGTAAGCCAGTGTGAGGTGGTGGAGATGTTTCCTGCGCTCAGACAGGACCTCGGGAGCATCAGCAGAGCCAGCTACATGGCGGAACTGGTTGACGTCTTTACCCCCGAAGGAGAACCTAACGGACCCCTTTTTTTGCTTCTTTTGACCGCTCTTCGCTTGCTGGTGGTGAAAGATCCGGAATTATTAATACGGGCCTTTGAAATCAAAGCCGTGGGACTTTTAGGTTACAGCCCGGTTTTAGATGTCTGCGCCAGTTGCGGCGCCGGGTTGTTGCAGGGTCCGCTTTCCTTCAGTCCGTCCATGGGAGGGGTGCTGTGCGGCGACTGCGGTACGGCCGACCTGGATGCGGCGCCGTGCAGCCGGGGGCTGGTGGAGGTATTGAAAACCCTGGCCGACTGGGATCTCGCCAGATTGCATCAGCTCAAAGTGGACGAGCCCACCAGAAAGCAGCTTCAGAACATGCTCCGGAAATACATCAGGTACCACCTGGAAGGGGAATTAAAATCAGCTGCTTTTTTATCCCGCTACGTATAAAAATCATCTTATGTGGAGTAAATAGAAAAAATGGAGAGAGGGGATAAAAATGAACAGCGATCTTGAAAAGATTGACATACTAAGGGCACGGCTGGGAGTTGGGTACAGGGAGGCCAGGGAAGCCCTTGAGGCGGCGGGGGGCGATGTGGTCCAGGCGCTGATTGAGCTCGAGGAAAAGGGACGCAATATAGGTGAGCGCTTTCAGGCACACGGGCAGGAAATGGTAGAGCAGTTTAAGAGCCTGCTGCACAAGGGGCAAAATTATAGGATTAAATTAAAAAAAGGTGACGAAACCGTATTTGAAGTCCCTGCTTCCGTGGGGGCGCTGGGGCTTATCGGGGCTCTGGCCAGCAGTGAGATAGCTATTTTGGGTGCGCTTGGCACGGTGACGGCGATGGCACATAAGTACACCCTGGAGTTTGAGCGCCGGGACATTGACCCTGTTGGTGAGCCCTTTAGCGCGGAAGGGGAAGGATTATAACCAAAAAGACTGTCTGGAAGTAAATATTGACGCAGGCATTGACTTTATTCACCGGATCTGTTAAATTGGTAAAAAAATATCAGGCAATGAGGAAAAATAGTAGCCGGATTATTGTTTTGTTAGAGAGCCCGTATTGGTGGAAACGGGTAAAACAGCTCCGGTGAAGGGGTTTCCAAGCCGCAAGAGGAAAGCTGCAACCGGACTTTTGCAGGGTAGTTACCCACGCCGCTATCGCGGCGCCATGTATTATGAAAATACCAGCCGATGTAGGTGCGATTTGAATCGTACAACGGCACGTCAGCGCCGAACTTGTTGAGGTTAATGTTGCATTGTGCGAATGAATTCGCACCTACATTGGACCAACACTGCAGAAGCCATATGTATTTTCAGGGTAGTACAATAGAACCGGTGAAAGTTAGTAAAGCTTGCTTCCAAAAGAGGGCTGTTTTTTCAGACGTCTGACGTCCGACGTCTGATGACCGAACACAGCCAAGCAGGGTGGAACCGCGGGAACGAGCTCCCGTCCCTGGTAGTGATACCTGGGACCGGGAGTTTTTTATTTATCCCAAAAGTACAATAATATTTTTTCATAGAGGGAGGTAATTATGAACTTTCAAGAACTCATTCTCAAGCTGGATGACTTCTGGTCACGACAGAAATGCCTCATTCAGCAGCCCTACGACGTTGAAAAAGGAGCCGGTACGATGAATCCGGCAACGTTTTTGATGGCGCTTGGTCCCGAACCGTGGCGGGTGGCCTATGTTGAACCCTCGCGGCGGCCTACCGACGGTCGTTATGGGGAGAACCCCAACCGCTTGCAGCATTATTATCAATATCAGGTAATTTTAAAGCCGTCACCCGATGATGTGCTGGAGGTTTACCTGGACAGCCTCAGGGCTATCGGGATCGACCCGGAGCAACATGACATCCGTTTTGTTGAAGACAACTGGGAATCCCCCACCCTGGGCGCCTGGGGCCTGGGCTGGGAAGTCTGGCTGGATGGTATGGAAGTGACCCAGTTCACCTACTTCCAGCAGTGTGGCGGTATTGACTGCCGCCCTGTTTGCGCTGAAATCACCTATGGTCTGGAGCGTCTGGCCATGTTCATCCAGGGCGTGGACAGTGTCTACGAGATTACCTGGGTTGAGCATATAACTTATGGTGATGTGCATCACCGGGGAGAAGTTGAGCACTCTCACTATAACTTCGAACTGGCGGATACGGATATGCTGTTTAAGCTGTTTGAAATGTATGAGCAGGAGGCCTTGCGGGTGATTGAAAAAGGTTTTGTCCTGCCGGCTTACGATTACGTGCTCAAGTGCTCCCATACTTTCAACTTGTTAGACGCCCGGGGGGCTATCAGCGTAACCGAGCGGACCGGCTTCATCGCCAGAGTTAGAAACATGGCGCGGGTATGTGCCCAGGCTTACGTTGAGCAGCGTGAGGAGATGGGGTACCCGCTCCTGAAGAGGAAGGAGGCGTAGGTGATGACAATGAACGCGCAGGATTACCTGCTTGAGATAGGTGTGGAAGAAATGCCGGCCAGGTTTCTGGAGCCGGCTTTGGCGGAGCTCAAGGAAAATGCGGCCGCCCTTTTTAAGGAGCAGCGCCTCTCATATAAACGGCTGGCGACTTACGGCACCCCCCGCCGCATCACACTGTATGTGGAAGGACTGGCTGTCCATCAGCAGTCATTGGAGATGGAAGTAAAGGGGCCTGCGGTAAAAGTGGCCTACAAACCTGACGGCTCGCCGACCAGAGCGGCCGAAGGTTTTGCCCGGAGCCAGGGAGTCGTGGTAGGTGACCTGCTCAAAAAACCGGTCGGCCATGTCGAATATGTCTTTGCTGTAAAACGGGAGCCGGGTCGTCCGGCCCTGGACGTTTTACCCCAGGCAGGGGTGAGTTTGATCAGCGGGCTTCACTTTCCCAAGCCGATGCGCTGGGGAGACTTAGATATCCGCTTTGCCAGGCCGATCCGCTGGATTGTATCGCTTTTCGGTCCTGATCTAGTGGAGTTTGAATTTGCCGGCCTAAAAGCCGGGCGGACCACCCGTGGCCATCGCTTTTTAGCCCGGGAAGCTGTAACACTACCGTCTCCGCAGGAATATTTCGAGAAAATGCGGAGTAATTATGTTTTGGTTGACCCTGCTGAACGGAAACAGGCGATCTGGCAGCAGGTTCAGGAACAGGCTCGCGCCACAGGTGGCAGGGTGGAAGAAGACGAGGAACTATTGAGCGAGGTCACCAACCTGGTGGAGTATCCGACTGCGTTAGCGGGCGAATTCAGCCGGGAGTACCTCAGGTTGCCCAGGGAAGTACTGGTGACACCGATGCGGGAGCACCAGCGCTATTTTCCGGTACTCGGACCTGACGGTGCCTTATTGCCAAAGTTCATTGCGGTCAGGAACGGTAAGTCGGAACACCTTGATATAGTCCGGGCCGGTAATGAAAAAGTACTGCGGGCCCGCCTCGCCGACGCCGATTTCTTCTACCAGGAGGACCTGAAAACAGCGCTGGCCGATAAAGTTCCGGCTCTAAAAAAGGTGGTATTCCAGGAGACCCTGGGGACCATTTACGATAAGGTGGTAAGGGTTGGGGAACTGGCCGGTACCTTAGCAGTGGCAATGGGAGCAGAGGAAAAAGAGCTGAAGGATACCCTCAGGGCCGCCTACCTGGCCAAGGCCGATCTGGTGACCAATATGGTCTTTGAATTTACCGAGCTGCAGGGGATTATGGGCAGGGAATATGCAGAGCGCTCGGGTGAGGAGCAATCGGTAGCGACGGCTATCTATGAGCATTATCTGCCGCGCTTTGCCGGTGATCAACTGCCTGCCACGCTGCCCGGGAAAATATTGAGTATAGCGGATAAGACTGACAATATTGTCGGCTGCTTTGCTATCGGCGTTCAGCCAAGCGGCTCCCAGGATCCTTATGCTTTAAGACGTCAAGCTTTGGGGATAATCCATATTTTGCTTGAGGGCGATTTTGCCCTTTCCCTGGAAAAATTGGTTGAAACGGCCTATCGGGGTTATGAAGGGAAGGTCCGGCTCAAGCTAAGCTTATCCAATGTCAAGGAAGAAGTGGCGGAATTCTTTAAACAGCGCCTTAGAGGTATTTTTAGCGATAAAGGCTATTCCTACGATACCATAGAAGCAGTGCTTGCAGCAGGTTTCGACAATTTTAATGACACCCTGTTAAGACTTCAGGCTTTGCACAGCTTTCGGCAGAATCAGGCTTTCGGGAACCTCCTGACAGCTTTTATCCGGGCCAATAACCTCAGTAAAGACACCGGCGTACGCGCCATAGACCCCTTCCTGCTGGAGGACGCCAGTGAGAAGGGGCTTTATGAAAGCCTGTTGGAAATTAAGCAAAAGGTCTACGATTCTCAGATGAAACAGGATTATCACGCTGTACTGGCCGCCATTGCCACTATGCAGGAACCTCTGGATAGTTTCTTCAACTCGGTGATGGTAATGGTGGAGGATGAAAAGGTACGGGCTAACCGCTTGGCTCTGTTGGCCGGCCTGGCTGCCCTGGTGAAGCAGGTGGCGGATCTGGGTAAAATTGTAGTTGAGGGACAGGGAGTCTAATATATTTTTTTTAATATATTTTTTTCTGATTAAAGGAGGGAATTTATACTCTATATAATATATATTATATAGGGGCTTTTTATAAATAGTATGTCATATATGCTCTAAGGGGCGATGGATTTGGAGTTAACCAGGCGGCAAGAGACAATCTTAGAAATAGTAAAAAGATCAGGACCAATCACAGGTGATCAAATCGCCGAAAAGCTTTCCCTGACCAGAGCCACCTTACGACCAGACCTGGCTATCCTGACTATGTCCGGCTTGTTGGAAGCCCGTCCCAGAGTGGGTTATTACTACAGCGGCAGGTCGCCCAACCGGGTTGTGGCGGAAAAACTATGCAGCGTAAAGGTCGGGACGATTATATCGATTCCCGCTGTTGTTACGGAAAATTGCTCTGTTTACGACGCTGTGGTAGCCATGTTTATTAAAGACGTGGGTACACTGTTTGTGGTCAAGGAGGTGGGTTTGCTGGAGGGGGTCCTCTCTCGCAAGGACTTGCTCAAGACCACTTTGGGAGGACATGATATTCACCAGCTCCCGGTGGGGGTCATTATGACCCGTATGCCGAATGTAATATACACCACCAGTGACGAGACGGTCTGGTCGGCCGCCAAGAAGTTGATTATGCACCAGGTGGATGCTTTACCGGTGGTACGCAGCGCGACCCAGGCTGATGGCAGCGAGGGACTGGAAGTAATAGGCCGTTTAAGTAAGACCAATATTACCCGGCTTTTTGTTGAACTGGGAGAGGGACAATAAGGGGGTGTTTATTATTTCCAATGATCTTAAACCGATTATATTTATCGTATCCGACTCAATCGGTGAAACCGGAGAACTAGTGGCGCGGGCCGCAGCCAGCCAGTTTAACCACGGTGGTGTAGAGATACGAAGGCTTTCCTATGTCAATGACCCAAACGAGATACCAGAACTCTTAGAGGAGATCAAGCACTTCAAATGCATTATCGCCTACACCCTGGTTGTACCGGAACTAAAAGACAGGCTGGTGCGGGAGGCCAGGAACCTGGGCATTCCTACGGTGGACCTCCTCACCCCGATGATGGACGCCGTGGCCAGCCTAGTCCACAATTCGCCCAAACTTGAGCCGGGCCTGGTGCGCAGGACGGATGACGAATATTTCCATAAGGTCGAAGCCATTGAATTTGCAGTAAAGTATGATGACGGCAAGGACCCGCGGGGTATCGGACGCGCCGACCTGGTGGTCGTCGGTATCTCTCGCACCTCGAAAACACCGCTTTGCATGTATTTGGCCCATATGCGGCTTAAAGCCGCCAATGTGCCGCTGGTGCCTGAGGTGTCCCCTCCGGAAGAACTCCAGAATCTGCCGCCGCACAGGCTGATCGGTCTCACCATCAAGCCGCAGCAACTGTATGAAATACGCCGTGAACGCCTTAACAGCCTGGGACTCGCATCCAACGCCGACTATGCCAGCATGGAACGTATCCTGAAGGAGCTGGATTATGCTGAAGGTTTTATGAAGAGAATAGGCTGTTCGGTTATTGATGTTACCAACAGGGCGGTAGAAGAAACTGCCAGCCGTGTTTTAGAAATATACTATAGGGGTGAAAGGCTTGTCAGGTAAGAAATACGTCTATCTATTCAAAGATGGCAATGCAGAGATGAAAAATCTACTGGGCGGTAAGGGAGCCAACCTGGCCGAAATGACCAA
>DNIT01000135.1:7968-16015 GCA_003489345.1 Pelotomaculum sp.
CTGGCCGAAATGACCAATATCGGTCTCCCGGTGCCGCCCGGCCTGATCATTACCACCGAGGCCTGCAGGGACTTTTCAGCTCAAGGGCAGGCGTTTCCCAAAGGCATGGAAGAACAGGTCTGTGAAGGTATTGCAGTTTTGGAGGAAATGCTGGGAAGAAAATTTGGCGATGAACAAGACCCGCTGCTGGTATCGGTCAGGTCGGGCGCTCCCATATCCATGCCCGGCATGATGGATACTGTGCTTAACCTGGGTCTTAATGACCGCACAGTGGAGGCCCTGGCCGCAGGCACCGGCAACGAACGGTTTGCCCTGGACTGTTACCGCCGCTTTATCAACATGTTTGGCGAGGTGGTGATGGGAGTAGACCACCACAAGTTTGAAAGACTTCTTGAAAACCGCAAGGAAAATGCCGGGGTTTATTTTGATAACCAGCTTCCCGCCAAGGAGTGGCGCAAGGTCGTTGCGGATTACAAGAGCTTGATTTTGAAGGAAACCGGTAAGACTTTCCCGCAGTCGCCTATGGAGCAGCTTTTCATGGCTGTCCATGCTGTTTTTAATTCCTGGAATAACGACCGTGCCATCGTATACCGCAAGATCAACAAGATACCCGACGACCTGGGTACTGCCGTCAATGTCCAGGCCATGGTATTCGGCAATGTCGGGAATGACAGCGGCACCGGTGTGGCTTTTACCAGAAACCCCTCTACCGGCGAGAAAAAACTTTACGGCGAGTATCTGATCAACGCGCAGGGCGAGGATGTGGTAGCCGGTATACGCACCCCCCAGCCTATTGACGCCCTGAAACAGGATATGCCGCAGATGTACAAGCAATTTGCCGACATTTGCAGCCTGTTGGAACAACACTACCGCAATATGCAGGATATTGAGTTCACCATTGAGCGGGGCAAGTTGTGGATACTGCAGACCCGCAACGGGAAAAGGACGGCCCAGGCCGCCATCAAGATTGCCGTGGATATGGTGGATGAAGGCCTGATCACCAGGGACGAGGCAATTCTGCGGGTAGAGCCCGGCCAGCTTGACCAGCTTCTGCACCGCCGGATTGACCCGGGCGCAAAGCTGGATATTATCGCCAGGGGACTGCCCGCTTCTCCCGGCGCTGCCTCAGGCGCGGTTGTTTTCGACGCCGATCTGGCTGAAAAAATGGGTCAGGAAGGCAAGAAGGTTATTCTGGTAAGCACGGAAACCACCCCGGACGATATCCACGGGATAGTTGCAGCCCAGGGTATACTCACCTCCAGGGGCGGCATGACCAGTCACGCCGCTGTTGTGGCCAGGGGGATGGGCAAGCCTTGTGTCTGTGGCTGCGAGGCGCTGCGGATTGACTATCATAAACATCTGTTTGAAGTCGCTGAGCTGGTAATCAAGCAGGGCGATATGATCTCGGTTGATGGAGCCACCGGCAACGTTATCCTGGGTACCGTGCCGATGCTGGATCCCGTCCTTTCCCCTGAGTTCCGGCGGCTCCTCGAGTGGGCCGATCAGGTGCGCACCCTCGGCGTGAGGGCCAACGCCGATACACCGGAGGATGCGCTTAAATCCAGGGAATTTGGAGCCGCGGGTATTGGATTGACCCGGACCGAGCACATGTTCATGGCGCAGGAGCGCCTGCCTATAGTACAGGAGATGATCCTGGCGGCCGGCGCAGCAGAACGGAACATTGCTCTTGATAAACTGCTGCCCATGCAGCAGGGAGACTTTTACGGCATATTGAAGGCGATGGATGGATTTCCGGTAACAATTCGCCTGCTCGACCCGCCGTTGCATGAGTTTCTTCCCGATATGGAAGATTTGATGGTGGAAATAACCACTTTACGCCTGCGTAACGGCGACAGGGAAGAGTTGCGCCGTAAAGAGGACCTTTTGCGCAAGGTCCGGGCATTGCACGAAGCAAACCCGATGCTGGGTCACCGGGGTTGTCGCTTGGGTATAACCTTCCCCGAGGTGTACGCCACGCAGGCGCGGGCAATTTTTAACGCGACTGCCCAACTGGTTAAGGAAGGTTACCAACCTGTCCCGGAAGTTGAGATACCGCTCGTGATCGATAAAAATGAACTTTCTTCCTTACGTGAAATGGTTACCGGAGTAGCCGGGGAAGTGATGAAAGCTGCGGGAGTAGAATTTCATTATACAGTCGGTACCATGATTGAAATTCCCAGGGCCGCTCTCCTGGCCGATGAAATAGCGGCCTATGCCGACTTTTTCTCCTTCGGCACCAATGATCTTACCCAAACGACCCTTGGCTTTTCCCGGGACGACGCTGAAGGGAAGTTTATGCAGGCCTATCTAGACCAAAAAATACTCGCCGACAACCCCTTTATGGTGTTGGACCGCAAGGGGGTCGGTAAATTGATGAAGATAGCCGTAGAACTTGGCCGCAAGACCAGTCCCGACCTGTTAATCGGTATTTGCGGAGAGCATGGCGGGGATCCCGGTTCTATTGACTTTTGTCATTCCATTGGTCTGAACTTTGTGAGTTGCTCACCTTTCCGCGTGCCGATCGCCAGACTGGCGGCAGCACAGGCGGCAGTTATCAATAAAGAATAAAGCCTAAAATAGTGCTGAAGAAGCCTCCAAGCTCTATATACCAAGGCTTTACGGGTTTCCAGTAAGATAAAGCAAGGGTATTGTCTTTAAGTGATTTTATGAGACAATACCCTCTTTATCAAGATTTATTAAATTTCTGGTATAGTTATAAAGTTCATGAAAGGATGAAATATGTCAGGGAAAAAAAGATGCAATTGGTGCCAAGACGGAGGAATCATGCAAGAGTATCATGACAGTGAATGGGGAATACCTGTACATGATGATAAAAAGCAGTTTGAATTCATGATGATGGAGGTTATGCAGTGCGGACTGAACTGGAGGATGATGCTAAAAAAGAGAGAAGTTTTCAGACAATGCTTTGAAAATTTTGATTTTGACAAAGTAGCGCAATATGGAGAAGATGAAATCAATAATATTTTGCTTACTGGTGAAATGATAAAGTCAAGAAGAAAAATAGAGGCCGTTATAAATAATGCAAAAAAATTTCAGGAGTTAATAGAAGAATACGGCTCTTTTGACAGTTACATATGGGGTTTTACAGATTACAAAACACTAGTTTATACCGATCACAGGTTTGGCAATATCCCGGCAAAAAACAGTCTGTCGGATGAAATCAGCAGAGAGTTGAAAAAAAGAGGGTTTAAGTTTCTTGGAACTGTTACAGTTTATTCTCATTTGCAGGCCTGTGGTATTATAAATGATCATGCTTGCGATTGTTTTAAATATGAGGAATTAATAAATGAGTCCCCTGTTATATACAAATAAAGAAAAGATAAGAGGGGTAAATAATGCGTAAACCCGAGAATGGTTTGACTGTTATTTGAACGGTTCTCCGTCTCAACGTTGGGCAAAAAGGAAGCAAGAGAACCGTCCCTCTGCTTCCCTCTGCTTCCCAAGAGGTGATACTATTGCGGCAGATGAGGCTGTTTATCGCCGTCAACTTTCCTGAGAAAATTAAAAGGACCTTGGGCGCTTTCATCCGGGGCCTTAGTCAAATACCTTCCGATCTGAAGTGGGTGAGGGAGGAAAATCTGCATCTGACGGTACAGTTCCTGGGTAATGTTCCCGAAGAACGGGTTCCCGCCGTAAGCGCGGCCCTGCAGAAGTCAGTGACGGGGATTGCTCCATTTAGACTGGTCCTGAAGGGTGTCGGCGCTTTCCCTTCAATGGAGCGGCCGCGTGTATTATGGGTAGGCATAGGCGGCGAAACCGCCCCGCTCTTGATACTGCAACGCCAGGTGCAAAGGGAAATGGGACTTATGGGCTTTGAACCGGAAAAAAGGAAGTACTCCCCCCATCTAACATTAGCCCGTGCCCGTTCTCCATACGGTTTTATCGATGTTATGGAAAAGGCGCAGGGAGGTGCGGTTAAAGCTTTTGGGACTGCCGGGATTGATTCGGTTGAACTCATGTTAAGCGACCTGCAGGCTAAAGGTCCATACTATTTTATCCTGTCCAGGGCGTCTTTATCATAGTTGTCTCTGTGGCAGCCCCTGGTCTAAACAGAGAAGAAGAGGCATAAATTTTTTATAACCAATCCCGGCGGATCGATTTGCCGGGATTGCTTTCCCCCTGAAACGTTTCCTGATTCAGGCAGGATAAACAACTTTCTTAGTAGAATTATTGTTGCACATTTCAATAAAGCACCGGCAGAGATGATAATCAGCAAGTGGGTACGCTTTCAATCGACCTTGTACTGCGCATGTGTTTTACGGGTTTCTGCTGAGCCTTATAAATTACTGCACTTCTAAGGATCATGTGCGAATGAATTGGCACACAAATTTCTTGATGTGAGTTGAACTCTTATTTTAAGATGGGTGATGGAGCATGGATATTCGCCTGCGCGCCGAAGAATTGGAACGCCGCATCATGTCGCCCTACGCTTGCCTCAGCAGTGCGAGCAGGGGCAGGCAGCGTCCGGAAGAGGAATGTAATGTCCGCACTTCCTTTCAGCGTGACCGGGACAGGATAATTCATTCCAAGAGCTTCCGCAGGCTAAAGCACAAAACCCAGGTATTTATCATCCCGGAAGGAGACCATTACCGGACCAGGCTGACACATACACTGGAAGTAGCTCAAATCGCCCGTACCGTTGCCCGCGCCTTGAGGCTCAACGAGGACCTTACCGAAGCGATCGCTCTGGGACACGACCTGGGGCACACTCCGTTTGGTCATGCCGGCGAAAACGCTCTTAACGAGGTCATGGAGAGCGGCTTCAAGCATAACCAGCAGAGCCTGCGGGTGGTGGATCTGCTCGAGGAGGGAAGAGGGCTGAACCTGACCTATGAAGTCAGAGACGGTATCCTTAACCACACCGGGGACACCCGGCCCGCCACCCTGGAGGGGCAGATCGTAAAAATCGCCGATAGAGTCGCTTACATCAACCATGACATTGATGACGCCGTACGCGGCGGTATCCTGACCATGGAAAGTATTCCTGAGGAGTGCCTGGCGGTCCTGGGGCGGGAACACCGCAACAGGATTAACACGATGGTGCTGGACCTGATTCAAACGAATTGGGATGAACCCACTATTATTAGAATGAGTCCGGCGATCCAGTCGGCCACCGATCAACTGCGCGATTTTCTTTTTGCGCATGTCTATATCGGCTCCGATGCGAAACGAGAAGAGGCCAAAGCCAGACATATCGTCCAAAGGCTGTTTTATCATTTCTTAGAATATGGTGAGGCTTTGCCTGAAGAATACCGCCTAAGGGTCCGGAATGCAAACACGGAGCGGGTTATCTGTGATTACATTGCAGGTATGACCGACAGGTTTGCTATCCGTTTCTATCAGAGAACCTTTTTACCGCTTCCCTGGGTGGAGTAAGTTGCAATATAAGGTTACGAATTACATATTATGGCAATACTAATCAAAATATTGTCGTTATTAGGAGGAAAATTTCCTTTCGCAGCGAATATTCTTTAAATACAGAGTTTTTAGGCTGAATTTATTTAATATACGCTGTAGCAGGACAATATAATTATTTGTTGAAATCATTTTATAATGTTTTGTTAGCAGAAGGTGGTTTGGGTGGGCTTAATTCCTGAGGACATTGTGGAGGCAGTCCGCCAGAGGTCTGATATCGTTGAAGTGGTTTCCCGTTATGTACAACTTAAGAAAAAGGGCAAAAACCATACCGGCTCCTGCCCGTTTCATAATGAAAGGACACCTTCATTTACAGTCACGCCGGAAAAGCAGATTTTTTATTGTTTTGGCTGCGGAGCCGGTGGTGACGTTTTTAAATTTTTGATGCTTAAAGAAAACCTCAACTTCCAAGAAGCGGTAACCGTGCTGGCGCAGCAGGTGGGTATCGCCATACCGACCAGCGAAAGCCCGGCGCAACAGCAGAAGGAGCGACGCTTAAGCCTATTCCGCGAGGCCAACAAACTGGCCCGTGACTACTTCCGCCAAATCTTAAAGACTCACGGCGCCGCAGCCAACGCCAGAAAATACCTGGCAAGGCGGGAGGTTACTCCGGAACTGCAGGAAGAATTTCAACTGGGGTTTGCTCTTCCTGAATGGGATTCTCTGCTCGGTTTTCTGGAAAGGAAGGGGCTAACACCTGAACAGGCAGCTGAGGTCGGGCTGGCGGTTAAAACTGAGGCAGGAAGGTATTATGACCGGTTTCGCAACCGGCTCATCTTTCCCATCTGGGACGCCACCGGGCAGGTGGCCGGTTTCGGAGGACGTGTTCTTGACGATTCCCTGCCGAAGTACCTCAACACCCCTGAAACCTTGTTCTTTAGCAAGGGCCGCCTGCTCTACGGGTTACACCTGGCCAGGGCTGCAATCAGGGAAAAGGGCTACGTGGTGGTGATGGAAGGCTACATGGATGTGGTTACCGCCCACCAGCACGGGATTAAAAACGCAGTTGCCTCGATGGGTACAGCCTTAACACAGGACCACGGCAGGCTGCTGACTCACTACAGCAGGGACGTGGTAATTGCCTATGACGCGGATGCAGCCGGAGAAGCCGCTACCGCACGCAGTCTGGAACTGCTGGAAGAGTTGGGCTGTCAGGTAAGGGTTTTAAGGCTCCCGGACGGGAAGGACCCGGATGAGTTCTTAAAAAAACATAGCCTCCAGATATGGGAAACGCTTGTTACCGGGGCGCCATTGCTGTTTCAATACAAACTTGAGCAGGCAGCGGGAGCAAGACCACTCAAGACGCCCGCTGATAAGCTTGAAGTACTCAGGCAGGTATTTCCAAGCCTAGCAGGTTTTAGCAGTGAAATAGAAAGGGAAGAGGGACTAAAGCAGGCAGCCCGCACTCTAAATTTGAGTTGGGAAACGATTTATGGAGAGTTTAAGAGATTTAAGCTAATTTCGGGTAAAAAATGGACAAATCCGGATAATATTGCTAAAAACATGCATACTATCGTTAGTAAAGTGGATACTGGCGATGCTCGAAGTAAAGCTGAAGCAGTCCTGTTGAGACTGGCATTGGAGGATCCCTCCCTGGCCCGGGCCGTCCATGAAAAAATGGGTGGTGAGCATTTTCAGGACCCGCGCTATCGGAAGATATTCAAACATTGTCTGGAAATTGCCGAAAGACCGCGATACCAGCCGGCGGAAATAGCACAATACCTTGATGATGATGAGCAGGCCTTGTTGAGCATGCTGCTGATCCAGGAAATACCCGGGGATGACCCGGTTGAAATATTAAACAGCCACATGAAGTCGGTCGTTCGTTGCCGAAGGCAGGAGCGAAGAGAAAAAATACTGAAGGAAATAGGTGAGGCTGAAAAGTTGGGTAGCCATTACCATTTGCTGCGTGAGCTAATGATTTTACAGGGCATAGATGAGGCCGAGAAGGTTGGAGACCAGGCCCGCGCCAGGAAACTACAGGAAGATTACCGAAAACTGATTGAAAGCAATACCGGGGAGTGCCCTAAAGAGGGGAGTGATGGCATGTGAGAGACGAGCTCAAAACTGAAAGCGTTATGGAACTTATTGAAAAAGGAAAAAAACGCGGCGTCCTGACTTATAACGAGATTATGGACAGTCTCCAGGGTACCGACCTAACTCCTGAACAAATTGATGATATTTATGAAAAATTGGCGGGTTTGGGCATAGAAATCGTTCCGGAAGTACCGGAGATAGAACCTATTGACGGATCAACAATAGAAGAAACCCCGGCTGAAGAGGTTGAAGTAGATCTTACCGTCCCTGAAGGCGTGGGCATAGATGATCCCGTACGTATGTATCTCAAAGAAATCGGTCGCGTTCCCCTGCTCACTCCTGAAGAAGAAGTGGATCTGGCAAAACGCATGGAACTTGGTGATGACGGGGCCAAAAGAAGGCTGGCTGAGGCTAACTTGAGGCTGGTAGTCAGTATCGCCAAGCGTTATGTGGGGCGCGGGATGCTTTTTCTGGACCTGATTCAGGAGGGCAACCTGGGCTTGATCAAGGCGGTTGAAAAGTTTGATTACCGCAAGGGCTACAAGTTTAGTACCTATGCGACCTGGTGGATCCG
>DNIT01000135.1:16167-16388 GCA_003489345.1 Pelotomaculum sp.
ACCTGGTGGATCCGCCAGGCCATAACCAGGGCCATTGCCGACCAGGCCAGGACCATCAGGATTCCAGTGCACATGGTTGAAACTATTAATAAACTGGTCCGGGTGCAGCGGCAGTTGCTGCAAGAATTAGGCCGGGAGCCAAGCCCGGAGGAAATAGCCAAGGAGATGAACATCTCTGAGGAGAAGGTCAGGGAAATACAGAAGATAGCACAGGAACCGGT
>DNIT01000060.1:0-11267 GCA_003489345.1 Pelotomaculum sp.
CTTCAGAGCGCCCATATCCTTTTCCTGGACGTTCGTATCTTCCTCGGGGTTCCAACGGAGCATCTGTTCGGTCTCCTCATCAGAGTCGTCGATAAAAACCGGCCCCTGATGATAATAATGGGTCGTCCCGTCGCCCAAGACGGGCATATTGTCCTCTAACCAATGATAATCAACAGTCTTCTGGTCAAGGACAGTCGTTCCGTCAGAAGCGAGCTTTTTAATGGTAAGGCTGGTAGTAGGCAAGGCGCTTGCTTCTGTCGGGGCGAATACCGCGGGCAGCATTGCCAGCAATGTGACCAGAAGAACTCCTAGTCCATGCTTTATCAGTCTCTTCATAAACATTTTTTCCAGGCTCCTCCTCTTCATTTAATCTACAAATTACTCTTACTGCTGCAACCCAAAGCAAAGCCACATCACCGCGTAATCGCTTCTCACCTCCTCAGGATTTACTCCTAAAGCTTTAAGGTCCCGTCTTTACTGAGAGTCTGGTCGTCCTAAAGCAATAGTTACACGGTAACAGCTACACTGGGAACACGGTGATCCATGGCCTCCCTCTGTAAGTTTGCGTAAAACCTGCTCGCCCCCCTGTTTCTACCGGCGTCAAATAGTTAGCATCGGGTGCTTTGCATGCGTCACACCGGAAAGATTTAGAAACCAAAAAGCTTTGCCCCATTGGTCGAAAGGGACAAAGCTTTAAAATCTGACAGCTTCTGTTTCCTTTCCGCAATGGGAGGCACGCAAGTTTCCCGGCGTACCCTGTGAGGCCGATAACCATAGTCTCCCTTAGGTCATGCGGCTCGGAAAAACATACTTATTTTTGTGAACCCAGTCCTGCGTATTTACTTCTACTGCAGGTCCAGGCTTGTGAGAAAATTGGTAAAGCGCTGTCCGAACTCATCCTGGTAAATAATGATGCGCATAGCGCCCTCCCCGCCGGTCTTGGTTTTTAACGGTTCACCGTGGTCGGCGTAAACAATGAACACATTATTCGGCCGCAGAACTTCAGACATGTTCACCCCGGAGGTGTAGTTGTCGATGCCCCTGGTAATGATCCTGGTGTATTTTTGGGACAGACCCGGATCGATGCTGTTTAAGGCGTCCAGCAGCGGGGCGCCTGTAAACTCGTGTCTGGTCATGCCGGAGGTGGATTGGATCACCATTTTCTTCTGCGCCGCCGGCAGTTTCTGAAGATCGGCAACCGTCAGGACGCCTAAAACGGTATCGCCGGCCTTAATGATAATTTGGCCTTCCTGCAGGTCTTCATTGCCCCGGTTCAAAAACGCAAATACAGCAATAAGAATGACCAGCAGGGCAATCACCACATAGATGATCTTCTTTTGCTCAACCGCCTTGCTCTCCATCAATGGTATTCCTCCCAACATAACCGGTCGGCCGGCCTCAGACAGGAGAACCGTCCCCTTATTTGCCCTTGTCTTTCCTGCTGCCTCAAAATTAAAGCCTTTCATCGCATCCTAAAAGTCTTTGTTCTGGTCAGGTCTTTTCTTCAAATTTAACGTTTTTACGCTCAGGCCGGTCTTGATACCCAGCAACCTATCCCGGCAACCCGCCAAACATTGCATGCAGCGAACGCATTCCGGACTATTGGGGTTGTTGTAAACGTCTATCCCCAATTCACATTGCTCCTGACAGCCCCCGCACTTTTTGCAGCTTTCCCTATTCACATCGAGCCGCAGCAGGCTCAGCCGGTTCAGGAGGGCATAGACGGCACCGAGCGGGCAAATAAACCTGCAAAAAGGCCTGAAGATGATTATGGACAGCAATATGACGACAGCCAGCAAAACCAGTTTCCACTTGAACAAAAAACCTGCTGTTGTCATCAGTGATGGTTGCAAGGCCAGCAAAGGCAGGTACGACTCCAGCGTCTCCACCGGGCACAAATACTTACAGAAGGTCGGGCCGCTTAAATAAGTCAGGCCAAGGGCCGGAAACAGGAAAACAAACAGGACCAGCACGGCGTATTTCAAGTATCCCAGCTTGATCAAATTCCGGCCGGGCCGGTACTTGGGCAGCGGTATTTTATATAACAGTTCCTGCATGAAGCCGAAGGGACAAAACCAACCGCACAGGAACCTCCCCAGCATCCCTCCCAGCAAAAGCAGAAAACCGGCGGTCAAGATCAAGACTAGTTGATTGCCGAATAGAATCGAACTCTGGATCAATCCCAGCGGGCACGAACTGAAAGCGCCGGGGCAGTAAGTGCAGTTCAGTACCGGCACACAGATCCTTTTTAAGGGCCCGTTGTACGCCGTTCCCGAAAGAAAACCGGCAACATGTCCATTAATAAGCACCGCCGTAATGGTCTGGACAACCCTTCTGTTCAATCATCACACTCCCGGATAACATGGTGGCGGTATCCTTCCCTTACCGTATTTCCGTGACAAACCCTTCTACCTTCAGGGGTACCGGCTGCGCTTCCTCACCCAGGACTAACTCGCGATAGGCCCCCATTGCGGCGTTGACCCCGTTGACCACTGCCTGGGAGCTTACCGTGGCGCAGGTAATCTGGACGATATCATTTGGCCGGGACGACTCCAGGGCCACTCTATTTAAATAGGCGCCGGCGCTTTTGTTGTTAAACCGGTTTAAGAACCATTCTTTGGTCAGGCTGTCTCCTCCGTATAGGGGTGTCTCGTCATGCCGCAATACCCTGATCCCCAGCAACTCGTTCTTTTCGCCGTCTATTGCAACAAAAAGGTCAATCACGCTCCTGTAGCCTAGAGGACTTGCTAAAAAAGCATAGTCTTTCTGCTCGCCGCAAGTTATTTCGTAAGCATTTTTTACGGCAGGAAACTTTTCTTTAACTCCCTCCGTCAGTTCCATGCCCTTTATCGCTTCGTCTGCGATTTCCTGCTCGCTTCCCAGCAGCTCCTGCAGAGCTTCCTTCTGGCTGGCTGTCATTTTTTTTGCATTGCCGGAAGAGCACCCGGTCACGGTTAAAACCAGGATAGCTGCGGCAAACAGCAAGACTACGCATTTTCGCACGCTTTCCTAACTCCAATCTGATATAGGAATTTTGCATACCTGCTTCGTTCAACGATAGCAAAGAACACTGGCGGCATGGTTTTCTTTTCGCTTATTCGTATCGAAACGTTGCTACCTCGCTGTTGTGTTTTCCAAAACCAACCGCAATGGCTTTGATGGTAATGGGCTGGTCAACCGGAATCGGTTTATTTAATTCCGGCCGGAAGTAGGAAGTGCTGGGATTGTACAGCAAACTTTTCGTATCCGGCACAGTCCCGTCAAGGGTGTAATATATCTTGACGAGATCCTGTGCGGGATGGCCTAAAACAACCTCTGTGCCCGGCTTTACCTCCCCGGGCGCAGGTTCGGCCCGGACCGCGCCCCACTGTCCCGGCAGTGTTGTCAATACTTCGATGGTGGTCACCCCTTTGACGAAAGCGGCGGTGATCGCATCGTTCAATCCTGTCTGGCCAAAAAGCAGGCGCAGTTTACCACTGGCCGCTTCACTCAAATCACTGGTGTCCTCCTGATACTCCCAGGCCAGGATCATAGGAACTTCCACTGCTCCCTCCGCACTGCCTTTCACCAGAGCCGGATAGCAAAAACGCTTTTCCTCCAGCTGCTCTCTGGTAAAACTGGCGTTATAACCGTCCGCGGCCCTTACGATGATCGTTTGCGCATCCTCTTTGATCCCGGCTTTTTGCAGCAAGGGGGTAAGCTTCACACCCTTACCGACAATAAATTTTTTGGCCGGCCAGTTGCTTACGGCCGAGTAGCAGGCGCCGGCCAGGCCGTCTTCCATGCTCTTCAATTCGTCGGGGGTAAATTTGGTTTCCCGTTCTACACCGTCTCCCGTGATCGTCAGCATGTCCGGTTCACTGCCGGGGTTGCCGGTTTCAAGGCCGGCACTGCCCGGCGCTACGCCGGCTGCATCCGGTGACGCATCCTGCTTTTGGCTTTGACACCCGGTCAGCAAGCTTAAGCATGTAATCAGCAAAACCGTGACAAATCCTATTGTCTTAAGCAGCCTATTCATCCCCGGCACTGTCACCTCTCCTGAGACCATTATTGTTTGGCGGGGCTTTCCCGGTTCCCTTTTCCTTGATTTTTCCGTTACTTATTGCCGCTGACGAATGCGCATTAAGTTAGCAATGGGACTCAGCCCTTTCCCTTCAGTCCAGACTACCGGATACGTGCCGTCATCTTTGACAAGCAGAATTCCTTTGTTCAGGTCCGGCCCGCTTATCTTAACGCTGTTGCCGTCTGTACCTATTACCTCGAACTGCTTATTGTCAATACCCGTCAGCCCGACTTCCTCCAGAATTGCCCGTAAAGAAATCCCTTTTTGCGTCTCTATCTGCTGTTCCCCGGTTAATTCCACTATTTCCTCCGGGAAAATAGCCGCGTCCGCATTGGTGGAAAACCAGGCGATATGCATGACGTTCATGCCCAGCTTAATATTCGGCGCCATGTTCATCGGCGCCCCTTCACCTGCAACTTTGATGTAATAGCGCTGGCTGACCATGTTGATCGCTTCATTCTTTTTGAAGCCATCCGATGATTTCATCGTAAAGAAGGCCTTGCTGTTAACGTTGTCAAAGCGGGAAAATATCTGCGCCAGTTCAATGGCGTCGTCTTGACTGCCGTAATACTCATACTTGTATGGTTCAATCCCTTCCGCCAGGTTTTTAAAGACCCAAACGGAAGCGATATCTTTCTCCGGGATCTCCTTGTACAAAATAATCCTATCGACCATCTTCACCCAGTAGGGGCCGAACTCCCCCTGCACGCAGAGTCGTGCGGGCCGCAATTCTTCCGGCAGTTCACTTTGCCCGTCGATGGTTAAACCCAGGATCAGCCGGCGTTCGGCCATGATCTCCGGCGTTACCAGACAATAATAATCATCCTTCCCGGCAAAGCCGATGCCCTTATAATCCTGATAGTTGATGCCCGCGTATTCCAGCACATCCTTGACGTCAGGGCCGGTTGCTTTAAACTCTTCCAGCAGTCCGGTGGTCCGGTTGAAACTGGCGTCCAATTTTTGTTGGGGAAGCGTCCGCATTTCTCCCACAGTGATCTCTTTGGGTTGCTCTAGGTCGCCCTCGACGACAACCTTCTGGCTTTCATATTCCGGATTGCGGGTAGGAGTGTTCTGCTGGGCGCATCCGGTCAGGGTGATCCATATCAGGAGTAAAACCAGATAAAGATATGCGCCCTTTCCGCTCTTAAGCAACACATTCCCCCCCTTTTACGACTCTGAAAATACTGTGACATTGAAAAACGGCTTTTATCCTCTAATGGCGCCGTGATAGCGGCATGATTGTCTATTGAATTCCGTACCAAAACTCAGCTATATCACTGTCATATTTGCCGAAACCCTTAACCAACACCTTGATGGTCGTGTCCCGCTCGATTTTGATGGGCTTGTTCAATTCAGGCTGATACGTGCTGGGATTGTAGAGCGCGCTTTTTTCGGTCGGCGTGGAGCCGTCCAGGGTATAATACATCTTCACCTTGCCGGTTTCCTTATGCTGCAGTTTTACCGTATCCCCGGCGGCAATATATTCCCCCTGCGGGAAGACGGTAGCTTTCTCCCATTTTCCCGGGTCTTCTGTAGTGACCAGGATCTCCCTGACGCCTTTGACAAAAGTGTGATTGGCCTGCTCGTTAACATATGCCTGCGGCATGATCAGGCATAAATCGTCCGCCCTGACCTCGCTGAGGTTATCGCTGTTTTCCACGTACTCATAAGCGATAACCGGCTCAACCGGCTGGGCGCCGGCCGGATCTCCCGCCATTACCTCAGGGAAATAATACCGCGGGGTATCCAACAACTGCTCCCGTGTAAAGGACCACTGGAAATCGTCTTTGCCCTTAACCGTAATGCTCTTTGCTTCCTCTTTAATGCCGGCGGCTTGCAGTACTGCCGCTAATTTGACTCCCCTGACCGCATACTTCTTTGCTGCCGGCCAGTTGTTGATAGTGGAATAGACGTGGTCAAAGCGGGCGTCCGGCAACTCCAGCATCTTTTCCAGAGTCAGCCGGGTATCTTTCATCACACCGTTGCCGGTAACCACAACCGCCTTGTCGCTCTCATTGCTGCCGGCCTTATCCTGCTGCGCACCCCCATTGTTGCAGGCGGCAGTCAGGAGAATGCACAGCAGGAGAAGAAGGCCAACCGGAAGGTGAATTTTTTTAGAGAGAAAACTTTTCACTTTCATCGGTTCACCTCCCGTCACGCCATTCATATAGCTTTAGCTCAATCAGGCGCCGCCTGCCGCAAGGGACATTTTTCAACGAATTATTCAACTGTTTTATGCAACGTATTTATAATGATCGTAACAGCCTCCGCCCTGGTCGCGCTGCCTCCGGGACGGACCGTATTGTCTGCGTAACCCCTCATGATTCCGTTTTCAGTGGCGGTGGCAACGGCCTCTTTAGCCCATGCGGAAATGCTGCCGCTGTCGGCAAACCGGGGCGCTTGGGCGGCCGGCGCCAATTTGGCGGCTTTCACAATCATCACGGCCATCTGTTCTCTGGTAATCAGGTCGTCCGGGCCAAAAGCACCGTTGGCATAACCATTGACAAGACCGTTCGCCGCTGCCGCGGCAATGTAGTCCTTGGCCCAGTGCGCCGCTGTGTCGGTAAAAGTCTTGCCGTCAGTATCCTCAAGCTTGAACGCCTTCACCAGCACGGCGGCAAACTCGGCTCTGGTAATGGTGCTGTCGGGCTTGAAACTGCCGTCGGGATAGCCGCTGATGCAGCCCTGCGCCACCAGCTTATAAATGTTGTCCAGGGCCCAGTGGCCTGCCACGTCATGTAAGTTTACTGTCTGCTGCGGCTCTTCTTCTTTATTTTGCTCTCCCGTGCCGGGTGCGGGTTCTTCCGTTCCGGGTTCAGACCTAGCCCCTGCGACCTGATAGGTGAAGGTGACGACATCGCTGTCGTACTTACCGGGACCAATCGTTATAGCCTTGATGACTGTGCTTTCATTAACGGGTCCTACCGGGCAATTCACTTTGCCCAAATCCTCCGCCCGTGCCGACCACCACCGTCTGGCAATCCAGTTATACATCGGGCTGTTCAAGGTCGGCGTGCTGCCGTCCGTGGTGTAATAAATCTTATCGTCATCCATGTGGGCATTGCTTAGCGCTATCATAGAACCTGCAGGCACCTCTCCACTGACTGGATTCGCCTGCGGAGCGTCCCATTTTTCCGGTTCTGCTGTGAGCACCTCGATCTTATTGACATATTTGCTGAACAAATTACCATTCTGCTCGGTAACTGCCCGCTGCCCCAGCATCAGCAGCAAGGAATTCAAATCGTTCATATAGTCAGGGTTATTACTGCCTTCAACACTTACCAGAGCGAGTATAGGCTCCACCTCTTTTGGGTTCGCTGCAGAGCCGGGAATCTGCCCGTCGCCATCTTTGGCGGTATTACCCTTCAGGCCGGGGAAATAGTACCTTTTATCCTCCAGTAATTCTTTTACGGTCAGGTTTACTACGTAACCGTCGCTCGAAGTAAATCTAATCAGCCTGGCATCCCCGGTCATTCCCGCCTGCTTAAACAGGTCTCTCAACTTGACTCCCTTCCCGACATACCATTTCTTGGTAGGCCAGGTGTTGATGGCGCTGTACACGTGCTGGTATTGCTCCATTGACTCAAGCTGTTCCCTGGTTAAGGTCAAAGGCGTGGTTACACCATCACCAGTAATTTCCAGGGTATCCGTGCCAGCGGCCAGGGCCGCTGCGGGCGTCATTATGTTCGCTATACCGAAAAGTAAAATACCCAGTATGATTATGAAACAACCGTAAAACCAGTTCTTCCGCTGCAGACTTATAGCTTGCACTGTTAAACTCTCCTTTCTGTTGTTGCCAGCAAAATCCCGGGCGGTTACATCACGCATACGGACGAAAACCGGATTATTCACCGGTCAGCATAAACAGCTGTCCCGTAGCGGGATCCTTGTAAACCGTGCCCATCTTTTCGTACAGTTTGCCCTCACCCTGCGTTTCAATCAAATCATCCCTGAGCTCCGGTGTCCCGGTCACCTCCTGACCGCGATTAAGATTGATGCGCTCTCCTACCCGGCTCAAGTCTACGTTCCAGTGCATAACCAGAGAGAGCATCAGACCACAGGCAAAAACCAGCATGGCATCTACAATATTGATGGCACCCTCGAGGGGACTGACATCTTCAGATACCCTGCGTCTACTGCTCCTCAATCCGCCGTTCACGGGCAAACACCTCCAGCAAGCTTTCCATCAGGGCTTCAAGGGAACTCAAGTATCCCTCGTACCATCTTTTCCGCAGCCGGGAGACGGCATAGGCAACGCCGGCGGCTGCCAGGCCGGTCACGGTTGCATCAAAGGCGGTGAGCAGTGATTCCGCCAGGGTCTTGGTGTCGCCCTGGCCCAGGGCGATCATACCGGGTCCCAGTGGAATCAGCGTAGCCATCAACCCCAACATGGGTCCCAACCGCGCCACCAGGTCAGTTCTGTTGGTGATCCTGGCATAATGCAGTTCCTCGCCGGCAAGCAACTTGCGGGCCAGCGCCTGCAAGGAAGCGGCCGGTAAACTGCCGTGCTTGATTAGCTCGCCGAGAGCTGCTTTCTGTCGCCTAAACAGGCCGCTGCTCTCAATACCGGACATGATCGCCCCGGCATCCTTACCCTGGAAGAATTCCACCAGTTCCGGCACATTGACCTTCCTCTTGCGCCGCTCGGTGAGGACCTCCACCAGCAGGCCGCCCAACTCTATTACCGAAACCGCCAGCAACAAAAGCAGAATGGCAATGGCAGGCACCAGTAAACCGGACGAAATAGTATGCATCGTATCTCTGAGCGGCGTCAACATATCAAGGGTCACATTTCAACCTCCCTCGCGTATTCCATGTACCTTCTGCTTGCTCCGAAAAGAAACAGGAGAGCAAACACCCCTGCTGTATAAATGTCCATATCATTATGCTCCAACTGCAGCTGCGCGGGTCCGGCATCGACCGACACCTTGTACACCTGAACAGGTTCACTGTCCGGCGACGTCGCAGAGACCTCCGGCGTTGTTGAAGCGGCGGCTAAAGCCTTCTTCTCCGCCAGATACTGCCCGTTTTCGACCGCCTTCTCCGGCTCGTCAGGCTTTTTCGGTTCAACAGGCTCCTCCTGGTTTTCGTTGGCGCTTTTTGGCTCGCCTGCAGCCTTTACCGTTTCCACCAGAGCTTGCTCTTCAGGCTCCTCTACCGGCGAAATAAATTGTTCCTCCTGCGCTTCAGGATCTTCCTCAAGCGCAACAATCTGCCCATTACCAGTCTGCTCCTGGTTTGGCCCATTTACAACGCAGCTGGCCGTCAAGCCCCCAACTACCGTCTTCACGGTGATGACGGCCGTACCCGGTCCGACAACCGTCACCAGGCCGGTGTTATCCACCGTAGCCACACTGGTGTCGCTGGAACTCCAGATCACGCTCTTGTCGACGGCATTGCCTGGGCCTACGGTCGCCGACAGCTCGTAGGTGCTGCCAATTTTGAGGCTGACTGCGTTCTGATCCAGGGTCACCCCGGTGGGCGGGCCGCCGGGCAGCTTGGCCCGCTCGGCTGCCCGGCCCGTGAAATCAGCTTTGTAAGTGAAGGTAACGACGTCACTGTTCAGCTTGCCGGGCCCAATAGCTATGGCCTTGATAACCGTATCCTCGTTAATTTCTATCGGTTTGTTGACGCTGTCCAAATCATCCCGCAGCGGCCACCACCGGCTGGCGCTCGCGTTAAACATGGGACTGTTCAAGGTCGGGGTACTGCCGTCTGTCGTGTAATAAATCTTATCCATGTCATTACGCTTGGTGCTCAGTCTGAGCAAGGCGCCTGCGGGCACCTCTCCTTCGTCTGTATCCGCCTTTGGATTATCCCATTTGGGGGGAGGCGTGGTGAGTATTTCGATTCGATTTACATATTTTAAAAATAAAGGATTCGTCTGTTCGGCTATTACCCTCTGACCGAGTACCAGAAGCAATGCGTCCCTATCGTTCATAGCGGCCGGATCGTTATGATCCTCGGCGCTTCTCAAGGCCAGAATCGGCTCCACCTCTTCTGCATCCGCCGGAGAGCCCGGAATACTCCCGTCAGTGGGGTGATGATCCATTAAGTATGGAAAATAAAATCGCTTATCGCTTAACAGCTCCTGTACCGTAAGCGCCACCTCGAAACCGTCGTCCGATAGAAACTTGATCAGCGCGGCATCTTCCTTGAGTCCCGCTAAATCAAACAGAGTCCGCAATTTGACCCCTTCTGCAACATACCATTTCTTGGTGGGCCAGGTGTTGATCACACTATATACATGCTGGTATTGTTCCATTGCCCGAAGTTGTTCAAGGGTAAACGTTACGGGATTCGTTACCCCTTCGCCGGTAATTTCAACCGATTTCGACGGTTCAGCAAGGGCAACACCGGGCGCTGCTATGCTAAGCAAAGCGGCAAGCAGCAGCAAACCCAGGAAAGCCGGCAAAAGTTGGCAGTGACTCTTTATCAAGCGGGGAGATACGATGTGTCTTCTTTCCACCACCGGTTTATCTCCTTTCCTTTTATCAGCCTGCATGCTACCCCCCCTTTCACAATGCCGCCCTTATCAGCCGGCGTTTGCCCTCCAATCACAGAACGGCAGTCACAGCCTGATGCGGCAATACCTTGTCAACTATTTGACGGGCTTATATTCAACGCATCTATAATAACCGTCACAGCCTCAGCCCTGGTTGCGTTGCCCTGAGGCCGGATGGTGTTATCGGGATACCCCTTCATAATTCCGCTCCCGGCCGCGGTGTTAACAGCTTCTGCGGCCCACCCGGAAATGCTGTCGCTGTCGTCAAACGAAGGATTTTCTGCTGCCGGAGCGATTTTGGCTGCTTTGACGATTATCACGGCCATCTGCTCCCGGGTAATCAGCTCGTCCGGACCAAAATTACCGCCGTCATAACCGTTTACTATCCCGCAGGCTGCGGCTGTAGCGATATATTCTTCGGCCCAGTGACCGGCCGTGTCGGTAAAGCTTTTGCCTTCCTTTTGCTCCAACCCGAACGCCTTCACCAGCGCAGTAATAAATTCAGCTCTGGTAATGTGGTGATCAGGCCTGAAAGTTCCGTCGGGATACCCTCCGATGCATCCCGTGGCCAGCAGCTTGTTGATGCTGTCAAAAGCCCAGTGGCCGGCAATATCTGTCAGAGCCGGTTCCTGCACGGCGACCATGACGGCAAACATGGTGAAGTGGTCCACCTGCGCGGTCACGGTATTGCCTGAGACA
>DNIT01000060.1:11367-11635 GCA_003489345.1 Pelotomaculum sp.
GTGAAGTGGTCCACCTGCACGGTTATGGTATTGCCGGATAGTTCACCTCCCAGGTTTACCCACTGCTCCAGCTCTTCGTCGTACCAGTAGATGGCCGGAGTCTCGCCACCGTTTATAGCAGCGGGAGCGAAGCTAAGCTTGACGGTTACGCTCCTGGCAAAACTGTAGCTGCTCTTGCCGTCCACACTGAACGCATACGCACTGCCGGCCGGCTTGAAACCTGCGGGAGTGGGCGGGGCGGTGACTTTCTCAATTTTTACCTCTACCG
>DNIT01000060.1:11808-12144 GCA_003489345.1 Pelotomaculum sp.
GCGGCTTCGCTGCCAAGGCTTACTGCACCGCCTTCACCGGGCTTGATCAGTCCGGTGGCGACCTCGGGCTCACCGGCTGCCATGACGGCATACTTGGTGAAGTGATCCACCTGGATTGTTATGGTATTGCCGGATATCTCGCCACCCAGGTTTACCCACTGCTTCAATTCTTCGTCGTAGTAATAGATGGACGGAGTCTCACCCTCGCCTACAGCGCCGGGATCGAAGTGAAGCGTGATGGTTACGCTTTTGGCAAAGCTGTAGCTTTTCTCGCCGTCCACGCTGAACTCGTAAACGCTGCCCAGCAGCCTGAAACCTGAAGGTACGGCAGGCGGG
>DNIT01000060.1:12295-12649 GCA_003489345.1 Pelotomaculum sp.
CATCAGAGTTTGTCAGCGCTCCGGGCGGTATTTCGATGAGGGCTTCGTTGCTACCGAACTCTACAGTGCCGCCTTGCCTGGATGAAATCTTACTGCGCTCGGTTGGGTCTTCCTTTACTTTGTAGGTAAAGGTGACCACATTGCTGTCCCTTCTGCCAGGACCGATTACTTTGGCTTTGATGGTGGTGTCCTTGGTAATTTCGATCGGGTGATTAATACTGTCCACTTCACTCTCTCTTGACGACCACCACCGGCTGGCAATCCAGTTGTACATCGGGCTGTCCATGGTCGGGGGACTGCCGTCCGTGGTGTAATGGATTTTATCATCATCGTTTATCTCACTGCTCAGTTTTA
>DNIT01000060.1:12915-20663 GCA_003489345.1 Pelotomaculum sp.
GCCCGCTGCCCCAGCATCAGCAGCAAGGCATTGATACCGTTCATATCGCCGGGAGCGACACTGCCTTCGGCGCTTTCCAGAGCGAGGATAGGCTCTACCTCTTGCCTGCCTGCGGAAGAACCGGGTACCTGCCCGCCGTTTTCATCATTATCCTTTAATCCCGGGAAATAATAACGCCTGTCTTTAAGCAACTCCTGTACCGTAAGGGTCCTTGTAACGCCATCGCTGGCAGTAAATTTAATCAGGCTGGCGCTGCTTTTCATCCCCACCTCATTGAGCAGGGTTCTCAATTTGACACCTTTTCCCACATACCATCTCTTGCTGGGCCAGGTGTTGATTGCGCTGTACACCTGCTCATATTGGTCCATTGCCTGCAGCTGGGCCAGGGTATACGTCTTTTCAGCCGCCACCCCGTCCCCGGTGATTGTCAGTTTTATATCTCCGTCAGGATTGCCCGGACCGCCGCCACTGCCCGCCCTGATTGTCTGCGTCACGCAGGCGTCCGCGTATCCGGTTGCCTTAACCACAACTGTGTAATCTTTGGCTTTTGTAAATACAGCTGCGGCAATGGTAATCTTCCCGGCAGAAACCGTATATTTACCGTCAACCAGGTCTGCGCCGTCCACGCTCACGCCGGTAATGGCCGCCCGCCAGGCCGCATCGTCCGTAAAGGTCAGTTCCACCGGCTGCCCCACTACGTTATCTGTAACATCAGCCGTCAGCAACGCAGGGTCAACCTGGTAGGAGAAAGTGACAATGTCGCTGTCCGACCGGCCGGGACCGATGACGACGGCTTTGATGGTGGTATCGCTATTAAGGGGTCCGATTTTGTGGTTTATTTCGGCCAAATCATCGCTTCGTGACGACCACCAACGCATGGCAACCCAGTTATACATGGGGCTGTCTATGGTCGGGGCGCTGCCGTCCAGGGTGTAGTGAACCTTGTCTTCGTCGTCGAAGGGACTGTGCATTTCCACCATAGTCCCTGCGGGTACCTCTCCAGGCGCCGGATTGACCGTGGGATTATCCCATTGGGGCACGGGATCGGTGAGCACCTCGATTTGTACTACCCATTTGGCAAACCTGGAATTGGTCTGCTGGGTTACCGCCCGCTGCCCGTACAGGAGAAGATTGGCGTCCGAACGGTTAAAGTTTTCCGCATCCAGGATATCGTTATAACTTTGCGCAGAGAAACTTCTGTGCGCGATGATGGTATCTACCAGTACTTTACCCGACGGGTCGCCAGGAAGATGGCCGGGAAGGCCGCTGCTCATGAACTTAGGGAAACGATACCGGGGGGCGTTTAATAACTCCTCCACCGTAAAGGTAACTTTAAAATTGTCTCCGGAAGTAAATCTGATCTGTGTGGCTTCCGGTTTGAGTCCCCCGGCTGCATTAAGCAGGTCGATCAGTTTGACGCCCTGCCCCCTGTACCAGCTCTTGGTGGGCCAGGTGTTAATCGTGCTGTAGATTACGTCTTGTTGTTGTAAATAAACCCCTTTTGATACTGACTCCGTACCCCGGAGCTGGTTTTGGGTAATGGTTACGGGCCCGGGGCCGTTCAGCCCGGGACCCGATATGGCAATGTCGCCCCCGGCAGCCAGCGCATCCGCGGGCGCCATCAGACCAACCATACCAACAAGCATCAGCACACTCAGGACAAGCATCAAGAGCCTATTTCGCCATTTCTTTTGCTTCATCAGGCACCTACCTCCATACCCTCTTATATTTGTTTGGCCGGAGCTTATTACAGCTATCCAACAGCCTTTAATAAAGGAAACCCCGCGTCAGCACCGCGATCGTTGCTATAACAAAGAAACCCATTACCACATAGTCTGCGACTCTGTACTGTAAAAGGCGCAGGTAAGTCCGCCGCCGGTATATTCTAAACGCCCTTGCCTCCATAGTGATAGCCAGCTGGTGGGCTTTGAGCATCACGCTGGAGAGCAGGGGAGCAAAAAGGTGCGTGTAAAATTTTATCTTGTGCCTCCATGGTATTCTTTGCAGATCAATCCCCCGGAGCTGCATCGCCACGAGAGTGTCTCTGATTTCTTCTATAAAAACAGGCAGGAAGCGAAGCGCCACCAGGACCATAAAAGCTATTTCGTAAGGGATTTTCAGCTGCACCAGGGCAAGGACATAGTCTTTAGAGTTGCTGGTCATGATGATCATGGCCGAACTGAAAAAGGTAAGCAGCCTGAATAAAATACAAAGAGAGGAATGAATACCGTTGGTCGTAAGGATATGAACGCCCTGAAAAGAAAACATCACTTCACCGCCTGCTGTAAAAACGCTTTGAATTATCAGCATCAATAGGAGCAAAGGCAGCAATTTCTTAAACCGCATAGCCATACGGAAGAAATTGATACGCATCAGTAACAAAACAACCAGTGTAAAAACGAACAATAAAAGCAACGGCCAGGGTTCATTCAGAAAAACAGCCAGCGTTGAAAGACAAATAATAATCACTATTTTGGTCCTGGGGTCAAGGCCGGTCATGCTGTATATCCCCTATTCTTCGATGAACTGTCCGTCCTGGAGCCCCATTAATCGGGTGGCGTACCTGTTTATAAATTTTTGATCATGGCTGATGAGCACCACGCCCCTGCCGGCGGCGAGCATCTTATCCAGGTAATCACCCAGTAATTTTTTGCGATAGGGATCCAGGCCCGTTGTCGGTTCATCAAGCAACAGCAACCCGGGCTCCAGCGCAAAGACGGCTGCGAGAGCCAGACGTCTTTTTTCCCCGGCGCTGAGGCTAAGGGGATAAGCTTGCGCGTGCCGGGTCAATTCAAAGTAGTCCATCACCTCTCTGACTTTTTGCGCCGCCTGGTCCGGCGGCAAACCCAGATTGCGCACGCCGAAGGCAATCTCTTCCTCCACTGTCTCACAGAACAACTGTTTATCAGGGTTTTGAAAAACATACCCGATTTGACGGCCGATTTGGGTCAAAGTCAGGGAGGTCAATAACTGTCCGTTTAATTTGATCCGTCCTTTTGTCGGCAGCAATATCCCTGTAAGCAGTTTTGAAAGGGTCGTTTTACCGCTGCCGTTCGCTCCGGTAATCGCGGTAACGCCTTTATTCAAGATGCTTAAATTGATTTCTCGTAAAACGGGCCTGCTTTGGCCAGGATAACAAAAAGAAACATTTTCCAACTCTATATAAGCCATTAGACCAGCCTCGGCTATGCTGAAAATACATACGGAATAGGCAGTCTGGTTTCTAAGCTTTACAGGCAAATTAGCACCGGAGCATAGATTCCCATTCACCCAGTACAGTTACAGCCCTTCCATCCTTGATCAGGCGCCCCTCTTCCAACACCAGCACACGGTCCGCAATGGAGACTGTTTCCGGATCATGTTCAACCATTAAAATTGTTTTACCCTGGCGGCGCAAATCAACCAGTATTTTGTTGATCGTCTTTTTGCCTGCCGGATCCAGTTGCGCCATAACTTCGTCCAGTGCCAGTATGGACGGCTCCAAAGCTAAAACCGCTCCCATGGCAACCAGGTGTTTCTGCCCGCCGGATAAATGGTTCGGGTTGGTTTTTCTCAAATCGCTGATCCCCAGCGTATCCAAAACCTTATTTACACGCGTACCTACCTCCTCAGCCGGCAGGCACAGGTTTTCCGGAGCAAAAGCGATTTCATCCTCCACAGTTGGTGCGAATAGCTGCGTGTCGGGATCCTGAAAAACCAGACCCACCTCAAGCGCCAGTTGCGCAACTCTGTATTCTCTGGTATCCTTTCCGTTTACCAGTACCTGCCCGGTCAGCTCGCCTCCCAGATAATGGGGGATAATACCGCCAAGACACAGACACAGGGTACTCTTGCCGCAGCCGCTCAATCCAATCAAGGCCACGATCTCCCCCGGAGCGACTTTAAAACTGATGTCTTTCAGTATTTGCCTTCCTGCCGCCTGATATCTGCAACTGAGCCGGTCAACCACGATGGCGTCCACATCAGTTTGCCTCCAACGAACTTATGTACTTTACAGGATAGCCACATGGTTCACAGGTCTTTACAATCCCCATTACAACCTTTTCCCCACGTTCTATGTTTATCAACTACTTGTATTACTTTATAAGCAATGATCCCGCCCAGCCCCCCTGATAAGGCCGATACGGCCAAGGCAAGCGTCAGCGGCACAAAAGGCAGCCGGAAATATATTATGTTTACCATAGACGAGCCTGAAACATTGGCTACCAAACCTGCCAGGAAGGCGCAGGGCAGGCAGCATACCCTGTGTTTAATCAAATACAGGATCAGGTCGACGGCAAGGCCGGGCAAAGTGTAACTCAGCAAGGTCATGGCTCCGTGTGAACCGAAAACCCCCGTTCCGAATACCAGCAACGCCTGCACAAGCCCTATCAAAGTGGCCGCGCCGGGTTTGCCCACTAGGCCCGCCCCCAGGACAATCCACAACATGTAAAAGCCGCCCGCCACAACCCCGCCGGGAATCAACAGCGGCCCGGTGATAATATGGCTGAGAGGTACGATAAGGGGTTTGCTGGCGATACCCAGAGCGGATATCATGGCAATGACGATGAAGTCGAATACCGAAAATTTATCAAGCATTTTCTGCACTATTTGCAAAACCTATCATGCGCCTCCGTCAGCAGGAATTAACACCAAAGCCGTACTGCCCCCCGGACATGATCCGCCTGGTATAGCCTTTCCTGACGATCATGTTGATCGTACCGGCACTGACCGCAATGGGGTCCGGCGCCGGAAATTTCGTTGATTTTAACCACATCGTTTGATGCTGATCAAACAAAAAGGACTGAAGAGCAAGCTTATGATAAAGACCATATGCTTCATCTGTTCAGTCACCGCAAAAACAAATTTAATAAACATGAACTTGTTACATTGTCCCATTCTCTACCGGCGCCGCTTAAGCCATGGGGGTTTGGAAAATGCCGGACAGCCTGCGAAAAACAAGCTGTCCGGCGTCAATGCCGTCCCCGTTCTCCTTTTCGCAACGATTTCCCGGCGCGTACCCGAACAACTGGCAGCCGTAACCGCGACGCTTTAGGCAAGGCCGGTTCGAGGATTTATTTCAGCTCGCGCTTGCATTGCCGGGTTTTATTCTCCGGCGCCGCTTCGGCGACCGGTTTATGTTACTTGCCGAGGTCCTCTACTTTTTTGCCGGCATCAGGGGTGAATAGCGCTTGGCCGTATTGATCTTTGCCGAATTCACCGATGGTCTTCTGGGTATCAGGGTCGACCATGAAATCAACAAATGCTTTTGCTCCATCCTTGTTAACAGTGCTGAATTTTTCTGGGTTAACCTGCATCACATGGTAGACGTTCAGAAGCGACGCATCCCCTTCCGACAGGATTTCCAGGTTGATATTTTTCTTTTGGGCCAGGTATGTCGCCCGGTCGGTCAAAGTGTAGGTCTGCTTCTCATTGGCGATGTTTAAGGTCTGACCCATCCCGGCGCCGCTCTGCTGGTACCAGCTGCCCTCCGGAGTGATTTTTACTTCTGCCCAGATTGCTTTTTCTTTACTATGGGTGCCTGATTCGTCCCCTCTCGAGACAAAATCAGCCTTACTCTCCGCTATTTTTTTAAAGGCGTCGCCTGCTTTTGTTCCTTTGATACCGGCAGGGTCCCCGGCGGGGCCAATGATGATGAAGTCGTTATGCATTACAAGCTGGTAGTTTACAACCGCGCCGCTGTCCACAATTTTTTTCTCGGCCGCGGGGGAGTGTACCAGGAGGACGTCGGCCTCTCCCCTTTCACCCATAGAGATAGCGGCGCCGCTGCCTACAGAGACAGTCTTTACGTTATATCCGGTCTTTTCTTCAAAAATCGGGATCAGCACGTCTAAGAGCCCGCTGTCCTGGGTGCTGGTGGTGGTGGCGAGGACCACATCTTTCACTTGCGGCTCCTGCGGTGCCTGCTGCTGGGGCGCCGGCTGTTTGCCGCACCCTGCGAAAACGACCAGAAGCATTGTTATCATGAGGATCATAAAGGGCGCCAAAAAGTTCTTTTTACTCAAAGTAAGTCCTCCTCTTAATATTTTGCAAAGCAAATACCAGAAAAACCATTTTTAACTTTGTCCTGCAACGAATTACCTCCATACTTCCTTTTTGTCAATCGTCAATACAACCGGATTTACCACCTCCAAAAATAAAAATGCCGGACAGCTTGCGAAAAATAAAGCCGGCCCGGCATCAGCGCCTTGCAAGTCTCCTTTTCGCATTGGAAGGCACGACGGTTTCCCGTCACACCCTAACGGCCGGCAGTCATAGCTATAATGCCTTAGGCAAATCCGGCTCGGAGATTTTAAGTTTTATAGTACTATGTTTTAAAGTACTATATCTTAAACTGTGTTTTAAGTTTCATGTTTTCTTGGCAGTAACAGCCTTTTCTATATAAATTTCTACGTAAAAAATAAATTTCTACTAAAACCACTAAAGTCCTGCTAAGTTTTTAAAATAACTGCAAGCAATTATGAAATAATCGTACTCTTTAAATAATTATAGGTTGTATTAAAAAATAAAGGTGCAATATACTCATGCCCTTAAAAAAACATTGCAATAATTGACATTACAGTTCTATACATTAAACACATGACACAGATAAAAACATTAAGCATGAAAATAAACACAAAGAATAAACATGAAAGCACTAAACGTAAAAACACTAAACATACAAGCTGGTTCCTTTGATTATTTTGGTAAAAGCTCTGTTTATAGCTAAAACTCTTGGAAGGGGGCGTAACGAAACTTCGGTTTCATTACGCCCCCTTCCGTTATACAAAAAAACTCCTGTCCGGGAGAATATCCCAGGCAGGAGCTTATTGTTGTTGCGGAGAGGGCGGAGGATACCCCCCCGGCCCACTCGGAGGCTTTTCAAAAACGGCTGATCACATCGACACTCTTTCCGTATGGCTGTAGACGGTCAACCTTTCTCCCCGGGCAAAGCCCACGAGGGTTATATTAAACTCATCGGCCAGTTCCACGGCCAAAAATGTGGGCGCGGAACGTGACACCACGACCGGTATGCCGTTGTGCGCCGCTTTGATCAGTATCTCCGAGGATATCCGCCCGCTGAGGAGCAGGCACTTGTCCGAGGGATTCAGCCTGTTTAAAAAGGCATAACCCATGACCTTGTCAACCGCGTTGTGGCGCCCGATATCTTCGTACATAACCAGCATGCCCTTGTTGTCGGCCATAGCCGCGCTGTGCACACCGCCGGTCTTGTGGAATGTGTCGGAGCGCTCCTCAAGCAGGCCGATCACATGCAGCAGATGGCTGGCTGCAAACACGCAGGAAGACTGCACCGGTTTCAGATTACGGGCGTCGTTGATATAATACAACGCCGCCCGGCCCTTGCCGCAGCAGCTGGCAATCTGCCGGCGCAGAAAATTTTTCAGTTGCGGCGCCGGCTCGGCGGTTTCCACCCAAAGCAAACCGTCCTGCTCGTTAAAGGTTATATCTTTAATGTCCGCTAGCCCTTGCAAGAGTCCTTCGCTCAATAAAAATCCCACAGCCAGCTCCTTGTGCCCGCCCGGGGAACATATCAAAGTAGCCATTTCAGTATCATTTACATATACCGTTATGGGTATTTCAAGCACGACCGGTACACTGGCGGAATCCGTTTTCCCCCGGTCGTATGTTTTAACCGTGCGTTCCCGATAAACCGGGGATTGAGCCATAAGCAACACCCCTTTCAAAAATTTGCCGGTATAGATGCTTATAATGCCAGTATTTTTTGGATTCGCTCTGTGAGCTGAACA
>DNIT01000060.1:20908-21069 GCA_003489345.1 Pelotomaculum sp.
GCGGCAATGACCGGCCGCTCGGTCACATCACGGCGAAAAATTTCAAGCTTGGGCCACCTGCCATGTTTGTAGCCTTCTATCAGAATGAGATCCACCCCGTCAATCATGGCAATTACTTCTTCCGGCCGCGGATCGGACGCAACCTCCTTGGACAAAAAGAC
>DNIT01000229.1 GCA_003489345.1 Pelotomaculum sp.
GCGGCAAGCTTGATATCCTCTAATTCCGGTCAGAGAAGGTACATCTCCATATATTTTGCTTATACCGATGAGACTAACCTTTCCTTTGCCTCGGTAGATTTTGATATTGCGGATGAAAGCGACAACCTGCCGGCAGCAAGCTTTGGCAAATACGGCAGCTTGGAAGCGGACACTTTTGAGTTTGCCGGAGATTATGAACAGGATCTTTGGTATGAAGCGACGCATTTTGAATACCCACGGTTTTTCACGGATTTTGAAAAAGATTATAGAAACAAGAAAGTTGACGGCATCAGTTGTACGGTATCGGCCGCTTCCACAGACAGCATTATTTTGAAAACGGAGACCACCTTGGATGCCATATCCTCCTATGAAATATACGTAATTGACGAAATATACGTAACCGACGACGGAGAATTAAGAGAACTAGAAATCTTAAGGGGGACCGGAAAAATTGAGAAGGGCTATTCCCCTCAGGATATCATTTTAGCTCCTACTCCTTACGAGGCGCGTACGATAATGTTCGGACCTGAAAATTCTGAAATTATTAAGTCTGAATGGCACGATCCTCCGCTGCTTTACAGCGGCAAAACCTATCGGCTGGATATGGGTTTGCTGGACGTTGACGGCAATATTGTCTACCGCCAGCGTGAATATGTAACGATACCGTAAAAATGATTGTACGAGCGATACCAGAATAAAATTGTCAACCCTGTTGATAAACCTATATTGTTGCAACACTGAAAAACCGCATGACTACGAGGTTTTCCGATGCTTTGTCTGCTACAGCGGGAGTGCCGGCAGAAGGTCGAGATACCGGTAAGTCCGTTTTTTTGTTTATGGTATTGCTCCGGATCCTATCCCCTGGCCACTCTGGCCGGGTACCATTTCGAGAACCAGGCGGTGAACATGCCCATCAGGATCGGACCGAGCTGGTTAATAAGGCCGCTGTATGAAAACCAGGGTGTGTACCAGAGATAATAGGTCCATATTGAGGTCAATACAAATACGCCCCCCCATAAAATAGTGAGAATACGGTTGGTTTTAATAAACAGGCTGTTTGACAGAGCCTTATCTCCCATGATATAGCGCGAATACCAGGCGGTAAGCGGGATTTTAACAAAAATGGAAGCCAACCAGATCAGAGCAAACAGGAAATAGGAAACAGCCATGAGTATCTGAAGATCGGCCAGATCAAATATGACCAGGCTCAAAACCCCGGCTAAGATAAGGGGATTGATACGTTCATATATGGTTAAATCCCATTTTGTTTCGCCTCCGGCCGCGATCAGGCAGGAGCCGGTCAGAGCCGCCATTGCGGCATAAAGCATATGAAAGGGCAGGACAATCCAGAGAACGATCCAGGGCAACAGGAACAAAACCATTTTCGATTTCTTCTGAGCAGTCTTTTCCGCCGCTGCTGTTTGTTGTTTAACGGCAGCCCGTCTGCCGCCAAAAAGATCGTCCAGCACCATCATAATGCCAAAATCACCGGATACCCGGTATTTTTTTTGCATCATGGCCTGCGGGCCATCGAGTCTGCCCTCTGATATCTTCACCCAAGTGTCATAGTCTGTAACAATGGTCGTGGTGGGAGTGTACTCAGTTCCGACAATCAACCGGCAGGTATTGTCCTTGATCAGCAGTTGGTAACTCTCATGCAAATCGCTATAACTTATCTGTAATACCGCGTTGATTCCGATACCAGCCTCAGGATTAAAAGAGGCCCGCATCTGGCGCATAAAACTGTAGGCCTTTAAATTACTGTATGGGTCGGCAGCCTTTTCTCCTTCCATAGCCCAGCTGGCATTGGCCATTTCCAGATAAGCCTCTTCTTCCAGCATGGGTGTTTCCAGGATAGCATGCGTTTCCTGACTTATACCGCCAAAGCGCGCATATTCGATGCCCGCCTGCTTTACTGCCTCCAGGTAGGGCCCGCTGACCCTGGACAGCTGCGCTATGCGCAACAATTCACCCTCGGCACAATATATCTTTTCGTAATGATTGCCATGAAGCCGATCCAGATGTTTGGTTAGGGCTTCGTAATTATTTTTTGTAGAGCTAAAACCGCAACTGCTGATGATCACATGGCTTTTTTCACATAAACGTTTATTGCGCGCCGGGTGTGTGCATGATCCGTCGGCACCGCGCTCGATGAAAGGCAGATTGAGCGGCAGGGTTCTTTCATGGAAGGCCTTGACCATAGAAGGCATGCCGAAATGATAAAGGGGGAAACTCCAGACAACCAGGTCGGCAGCAAGATACTTTTCCAGCAGGATTGACATATCATCTTCTAATACGCATTTACCCGGCTCGTTCTTCCAACAACTGAAACAGCCCCGGCAAGGTTGAATATGGCATTTTTTTAAGAGGATTGTCTCGATATGGGCATCGCTGTGCACTTGATGAAAACCTTCCAAAAAGCTGTTGCTCAATAGGATGGTATTGCTATCCACGGCTCTGGGGCTGCCGTTGATCAACAGGATATTCTTAATCAGTTTCTCTCTCCCCTTTTTCCAGAATGTCAATGCAGTTCTGCGCCCACCGTGCCAAAAATTCATAATTGCCCAGACCATAAGCAATGGTCATCTTCCAATACCGTGATTCGTCGGAATGATCCACCAGTGCTTCATAATTAGAAAGATCGCGGGTATGAGCGGCCAGTTGCCGAGCTGCTGATTCACACTTCGCTTTATAGTTTTCGAGCAGGCTAATTACCTTGTTTACAGGTATCTGGGAACTGAAAAACAACTTGAGTAGAAGGGGATTTCTAACGATAAAAACATCGCCCATATGCTCATTGCCCAACCATTCTAGCAGGTGCTCCCGGCCCGCATCGTTCAGCCGGTACAGTTTTTTGTTGGGTTTATTACTTTGAATCACCAGATCGTATTCCACCCATCCCTTCTTTTCCAGAGCAGACAACTCTCGATAAATTTGACTTTGTTGTGCGTTCCAGAAATAGTCCACCGATTCTTTAAAGTATTTGCTAATATCATAGCCGGTCATCTTTCCGTAGCTTAAAAGGCCAAGAATGCCATACTTCAACGACACCTAACAGACACCTCCTTAATACTATACCTATTTAATATTATACTGGTATAATATTAAATAGGTATAGT
>DNIT01000105.1:0-11643 GCA_003489345.1 Pelotomaculum sp.
GATGGACCGGGATGCAAGCGGTGTCTTTTGATTTCCACTTTAAAAAACCTCCGGTAAAAATGTCTGCCACCCAAAACAAAAGACACCGCTTGCATCCCGGTCCATCGCAGGCGCGCGTTCACTCGTGCCAATATTGTTGATTGGCATATCTTCATTCCTGCCGATGCCGGAATAGCGGTATGGATAACTGCCATGAAAGCATGCCGCGTCAGCGGTATGGATTTCTAAGTGCTACAGGGCCTCTACGGGTAAAGCGCGGGCCCGGCCAGGGCGGTATATTCGGGCAGGCCGCAGACGATGTTCATGTTTTGGACCGCCTGGCCGGAGGCTCCCTTAACCAGGTTGTCGATAGCGGAAAGTACCACCACTCGCCCGGTGCGGGTGTCTACCGTGACTCCAAGGTCGCAGTGGTTGGTTCCGGCCACCCATTTTATCTGGGGCTGCATCCCTTTCGGCAACACCCGGACAAAATACTCATTCTGATAATAATCAAGGAAAATTTCCTGGATCTCTTCCTGCCGCAGGGGGGAGGCGAGCTCGGCGTAAACCGTGCTTAAGATACCCCTGGTTACCGGCAAAAGGTGCGGGGTAAATGATACGGTCACAGCCTCTCCCGCTATTTTCCCCAGTTCCTGCTCAATTTCCGGTGTATGACGGTGGCTCGCCACATTGTAGGCCTTGAAATTTTGATTAACTTCACTAAAATGCGAACCAAGGGAAAGCCCGCGGCCTGCTCCGGAAACGCCTGATTTCGAGTCTATAATGATACTGCGCAGGTTGACCAGTTTGTTTTTCAGCAATGGCGCCAGAGCCAAAATGGCGCTGGTAGGATAGCAGCCGGGATTGGCCACCAGCGACGCCTTGCCGACCGCCTCCCTGTTCACCTCGGGCAAGCCGTAAACGGCCGTCCCGAGCAGTTCCCTGGCCTCGTGCTCAACCTTGTACCACTCTTCATAGACCCGGTAGTCCTTCAGGCGGAAGTCTGCCCCGAGGTCGATCAGGACCTTGCCGCGGCGCGCCGCCTCCAGTGCGACCGGCATGGCATGGCCGTGCGGCAGGGCTACAAACAACACATCCGATTGCTCCAGAAGCCTGGCTAAATCCATTTTTTCAGCTATGAGCTGATTATATTTATACAGGTGTGGATAAACTTCCCAGAAGGGCATATCCACGTAGCTTTGCGTAGTTAAAGCCACCAGTTCGGCGTCCGGGTGCCCAGACAGGAGCCTGACCAGCTCCGCGCCTGTGTAGCCCGTAGCTCCAATAATACTTATTCTTATTGACAAAAGCGCTCCCCCCGTTAAATCACAAAACGTAATATTAATAATTATACAGATAACTGCATAATATTACAACAACCAAAGTTCTGATTAGAGAAAAATATCGGCAGAGAAAGGCATCCGGCGAGAACCGTGCCTATTGGCGCCCGGGAAAGAGAAAAGAGCGGCTGTTTGCCGCCCTGTTTTCTGCGCGTGAGTGCCGGTTAATTTCCGGCTAGGTCGTCCAGGGTTTTAAAAGTATATCCCTGGGCTTTGGTATCTTTCAGGATCCTGTCCAGCGCCTCCGTGTTATCCTTGGAGACCGCGTGCAGCAGGATCAGGGCGCCGTTGTGCAGGTTGTCCATGACCGATTGGTAAGCCTCGTCCGGCCCGCCGGGCATGGGCACCCAATCAACAAAGGCCATGCTCCAAAAAATGTTGTGGTAGCCCAGTTCCCGGGTTCCCGCCAAGGTCCGCTCGCTGTACTCGCCCATGGGCGGGCGGAGGTATTTCATATCTTTCCTGCCGGTAAGCTGCTCGTAAGCCTGCTCCACAACCTGGAGTTCCTTTTTTATTTCCTCATCTGATACGCCAGGCAGGCTGGGATGGCTGTCGGTATGGTTGCCCACGATATGCCCCTCATCAACCATGCGTTTGACCAGTTCCGATTGAGATTTCAAGTAATGCCCGGTGACAAAGAAAGCGGCCTTCACGTCATTGGCTTTGAGTATATCCAGGATCCGGGAGGTGTAACCGTTTTCATACCCCTCGTCAAAGGTCAGGTACAGTGTTTTTTCGTCGGGGCTGCCAATCCAGTAAGCGCCGTATTTACTTAGTCCGGCGATGGTTGACGCAGACATCTCCGGCTGCCGGTGGCTGTCATTGCGTTTTAAGCCCCAGCCCTTCTTGTCGTTGGAGAGACTGCCGGTCACAACTGTGCTTTGTGCAGGTTTTTGTTCCACCGCCGGCTTTTCTTCCGTTGGAACTCCGGGAGTTGCTCCGTCTTCATCTATTGATGGCGCATCCCCGGTATTGGCGGTGGGAATACTCTCGTCAACATTGGGCTGAACCTGGTAAACCTCACCGGAGCTGCTCGGCCCGGTACCATCTGTGGGTTTTTTCAGGGCATAACCTGCTGTGCCGACCAGGGCGAACAGTACTACAATCACAATGCTCACAGATACCCTTTTGTTTTTTAAATAGTCCATACTATACTCCCGGCTGAAAATTGATTATAAAACTATGATTGACGAAAATCACTTTGATTATCCCTGACACGACAAAATCCCTGAATTATGCAATGAATAATTCGACAGAAAAATCCACTCTCCTTTTAGAAGCGTGTTTTTTTAATTATTTTCCGCAGCCTTTTTGCCCGCGCAATAGCGATGAAAGGAATCGGCGGCTCTGATTGAACCGCCGATTCCTTTCATATCGTAATTTTTGCTCCGTGCAATAACGTCTCTGGGCTTAGTCACTTATGATGAGAACGTCGTCTGTTAAGAACACCTTAACATCTGAAGGCGGAATTACAGTAATACGTTCTTCTCCGATTCCATCGGGAGAATACTGCGCTATGACGGAAACCTGAGCCCCGTTTTCAACTCTATTCAAAATTCGTTCGTATCTTTCGATTTCAGTATTTGCCGACTCCTGTGACCATTCACCGGTACGAACCAGTTCCTGAATAACTGCTTTCTGATTTTTCACCCAGATTTTGTAATCATCGTAGCTGATTGCAGTTTGATTGATTGCTAAACCGGCCTGCATTTCGGTGATATTGTTTTCCTGATCGGTTTTTGGGGCATTTTCCACAGTCAGAGCGGATACAGTTGCTCCGATACTTCCGATAGCAAGGATTGCTGCAACAGCAAAAATCGCAATATGCTTCTTCATTTTCTTAACGTTTAACAACATGGTTAATCTCCTTTCAATGTGCTTTCCGCTTCCGCTTAGGGAAGAACAGAAAGCCGTTTTAATGCCGGAAGGTATGTCCAGCGTGTTTAAGATAGTTTCGCCATAAAGTTTTCTTTCCTCATGAGACATATCGGATGCCAACGCCTCGTCACAGGATAACTCGCCCCATACGCTTACATCCTTACGGAGAACATAGGCAAAAGGGTTAAACCAGTGCAACGTTACCGCAGCCAGAGCAAGCATTTTCACCCATAAATCCTTTCGTTGCAGGTGCGTAAGCTCATGGATGAATACCAGTTTTAAGTCAATGTCCTGCATGTTTGAGGCTGGTAGCAATATTATGGGACAGCGCAGCCCCACGAGCATAGGGCTTATAATTTTATAGTTCTGCATGAGTTTTATTTCGTTGTGGATACCCAGCGCCATTTTGCATGAGGAAAGCAAGGCGGCGGCTTCGGTATTCTCCGGCACAGGAATGCTGTCTGCCCAAAGCTCTTTGGTAAATCTGCGGTAGCAATAGAAATGCCACAAGGCAAAAACAGTTGCTCCCACAAGCCAGATGAACACAATGCCTTCCATCACTTCAGCAAACAAATGTTTTCCCATCAGGATATCCATCGAGTTTACAAAACCGTTTGACTGCAATGCTTCTTGAATAGTATGCGGTTCGGAATAATATTTTTGAATAAGAGGCTGAAATAAAGAGAGCTTTCCCGCAAAAAGGGGAACAGGTATGAGAAAAAAAACTATTGCCATCTTCCCAATTTGGTATTGCCACCTTGAGGAAAAGATCTTCGTCGTTACAGGCCGAAGCAGCAGCATTAACCCGACAACTACGCTTCCCGCAACGGACATAGCAAGCAAACTTGATAGCAAATTACCCATTTCCCTCACCTGCCTTTTCTGCAAACCAGCGCCTAAGTTCGTCCATTTCGTCCTTCGTCAGTCTTTTGCCGTCGTAAAGCGTTGTCAGAAAGTTTTTTACAGAACCCTCATACAGAGTTTCTAGCACACTTTTTGCTTCTTGGCGCTTGTATTCCTCTGGCGAAATGCGGGGTGTGTAGATATTTGCCCGGCCCTGTTTTGTTGAAATCAGGACGCCTTTTTCAACCAGCCTTGCCAGAAAGGTGGCTATGGTTTGCCCTTTCCATTCCTTCCCCTTGTTCCGCGCAAAAATGTCAAGCAGTTCGCCGGACGTAATGGGATGGCCGGATTCCCATATAATCTGCATCACTTCCATTTCTGTTTCAGATAATTTTTGAAAATTGGTCACGGTGTACACCCTCCGTTCATTGCCACACGTCTGCGGCAATCTTACTACACTTATGTAGTGGTTTTATTCTACTACAAGACTGTAGTTAATGTCAAGGAAAAAACAAACAATTTGCTGGCTTATTATTTTTGCTAACCAAAATGAAAGATGGTTCCTCCCTTAACAGAGATAGGTATGCCAGCGCCGGAGGATAGTAGGAGGCTTACCCCTTAACAAGCGGGCCTTTGGATAGCCAACTGCCGTGCTTGCTCATCCAGAACCAAAAGGCTGCCCGTGCCGTGTACCCACTGAATGTTTGTATAGCATGAATTTTCCTGGTTGCCTAGCCCGTATATGAGGTTGATTTGGTCCCAGCTGATTTCATCGGACGGAAGCAAAATGCCGTTGGTGTAAAGAGGAACCACTGTTTCTTTAACAAAAAAGAACAGCTAGCTTTCGCCGGCTGTTCCATAAATGTGGTCCTTTTGCCTGAGTCCAACAAAACCCCGCCCTTAGTGGGTTCTATAACTTATCGTTGCTGGAGATAATTTGTAAAAACTCTGACGCCTTTAATATCCCTATCCCTTCGTACTCAGATAATTGAAGCAGATGTTTATCTCCGGAGATAATATAGCTGGAGTTGCCTTCAACCGCACATTCAATAATTTTGTCATCGTCCGGATCTGCTTCAACCGCATTAATTTTTTTTGAGGGGTTGAGCAAAATAGCTTTAGGCAGTAGCCTGCCGATAAATCCATCTATCTCCTCTTCCGTAAAACCAAACTTAGGGTATTGAACTACCCTGTAAAATTCGCTCAATATTTGCGGGGAAATGCAAAGCTCCAGGGAATAATCAAGTACCATTTCCAAAACGGCAGCTTCAGCCCCGTTCCAACCAAGGGCTGAAACAAGGACATTGGTGTCTACGGTAATTCTCATTCTTTATGTCCTCTTGCCCAACGAATCGCAGCTTCTACATCTTCGGGAGATATCCTCTCTTTTTGAAATCTTTCTCTGATCAGTTTGGCAAATTCCTCAAAATCATTTGACGGAGCCAACTTTTTCATTTCCACCTTGGAGCCTTTTTTTTCAAAAAGGATATAATCACCTTCTTGAATCTTAAGATGCTTCCTTAGCTCTAGGGGAACAGTAACCTGACCCTTCGTGGTTATCTTAGCAATAAAAAAATCTTCCATAATTCAGCACACTCCGTAATGATTTCTTACTTTATATTCTAAACTATCTTTTCTTACCATTCAAGAATTTTTTACAGGTGAATTTAAAAATCTCAACATGGTAAACTTTTCATCAGATCCTTTCTGTCTGCCATGTAGAACCTCTGGCTTCAGCAAAAAAAGATTGTCTGCCATCTTAAAGCGTGCTTTCTCGCTTTTACTCAGAGCAAACAGCCCCAGATTTCGCTCAATCGGGGCTGTTCGCTTTCAGCAAACGAAACGCCGGCAGGCTGCCGGGGCCGGCCTGGGGGGGCATTTTACCTAATTTTCAGGGTAGGGGTACGTGCCTATTTACAAGGCCAAATAATGGGTATATAATTTAAAAGCGTACCAACTGTACTATTTGTATTAATACAATTTTTATAGAAAGGAGGGGCACAATGTTTGAATTGGACCTGCGGAGCCGCGCGCCTATTTATGAACAACTGGTTGATAAAATCAAAGAGCTCATCATCAATAACGTCCTCAAACCTGACGAGCAATTACCTGCCGTACGGGTTCTGGCCGGTGAATTAACCATTAATCCCAATACCATCCAGAAGGCCTACCGGGAACTGGAGTCCCGGGAATATATTTACTCTATTCCGGGAAAAGGCAGCTTCGTCAAGCCTGCTGTTTCTGAGAATAACACAGCCCGCTTGCAGACACTGGAAAACGAGCTTTCGAGAATTGTGTTGGAGATGCTTTATTTTGGCGCTTCCCCCCAAAGAATCATTACCCGGGTTAAAACGCAGTTAGCCAAAAATGGAGGAGGTAAAAACGGATGATTGAGCTGGAAAGTGTCGGCAAAAGCTTCCAGGATTTAGAGGCACTCAAGGACGTAAGCCTGTCCGTGCGCAAAGGCTCTATTTACGGACTGGTCGGCTCCAACGGTGCTGGAAAAACAACATTGTTAAAACTTTTAGCCGGCATTTATAAACAAAATGCAGGAACGCTGACAATTGACGCCCAACCGGTATTTGAAAACGACTGGATTAAGTCGCGCACGGTTTTCATTCCCGATTTGCTGTATTATTTTCCTAATTTTACGATTCAAGACATGGCTCATTTCTATGCGCATATTTACCCCCGGTGGGACCAGGCGCGTTTTGAAAAACTCGGGGGCGCTTTTCATATCGAGGTCAAACGGCGCGTGAAAACATTGTCCAAAGGGATGCAGCGCCAGGTCTCCTTTTGGCTGGGTCTGGCGCTGACGCCCGATGTGATGATCTTGGACGAGCCTCTTGACGGATTGGATCCGGTGATGCGTCAAAAAGTAAAAAAACTCATTATTCAGGACGTGGCTGAAAGAGAAATGACCGTCATGCTCTCTTCACACAATTTACGCGATCTGGAAGATATCTGCGACTATATCGGCATTTTACACCAGGGCAGAATGCTGATTCAGAAGGACCTGGACGATCTGAAAGCGGACGTACATAAGATCCAGGTTGCTTTTAGCGGGGAGACCCCTCCTGCGCTGCTTCAAGACATGCCGGCGCTCTACCGGGAAAAAAGAGGCAGCGTGCTGATCTTAATCATGCGCGGCGCCTATGAAGAGATCATGAAGCGCATGCAGTCCTATCACCCTGCCATTTTGGATGTCCTGCCGCTCACTTTGGAGGAAATATTCATCTACGAAATGGGGGATCATGGTTATGAAATCAAAAACATCCTTGCTTAACCGGGGCATACTGCTCAATGATTTTAAAAGATTCACCTGGATCGGCGCCGGATATCTGCTGATACTGCTTCTGAGCGTACCGCTGAAAGTATTCATGCTGTACAGTAAATCCGAAGACATGATCATCAATAACACGTCTGCGTATTTGCGTATCTTGCAGTTTGATACCAATGCCGCCCTGCTGCAGGTCATGTCGTTGATCGTTGTTCCCGTTTTGACCGGCCTTTTGCTATTCCGATATTTGCAGGACAGTCAGGCCTCGGATATGCTGCACACTTTGCCCGTCAAGCGGGAAACCCTTTACCGGACTCATGTTACGGCAGGCATTTTATTCCTGTTCGTACCGCTCATCCTTACTGCGCTGGTCACCTGGGCGCTGGTCGCCGGGTTGGGGATTGAACATGTGAACGGTACGGACATACTGAGCTGGCTGGCTGTCAGCCTGCTGACGAACCTGCTTTTCTTCATCTGCAGCGTGGCTGTCGGTATGATTACCGGTATGTCCACCGTGCAGGGCGTGTTAAGCTTCATCCTGCTCCTATTGCCCAGCGGGCTGTCCTTATTGCTGCTGAATAATATGAGCAAGTATATTTACGGATTGCCGTATGGTTTCTATTACGACAACATAACACACCTTTCTCCCCTGATCAGGCTGACTGAAAATTCTATCCGCTCTATTACAGCCGTTGAAATCGTGGTTTATTTGTCAAGCAGCATCGCCCTGTATTTTCTAGGCAGGCACCTTTACCGGAAACGCCGGTTGGAAGCGGCCGGCGACGCCATTACCTTCGATATTCTGCGGCCGGTTTTCAAATACAGTGTCACTTTTTGCTTCATGCTGCTTCTGGGCAGTTATTTTTACAGTGACCAGGGCAATATTGGCTGGACCTATTTCGGTTATTTTCTCGGCTCCTTACTGGCCTATTTCCTGGCCGAAATACTGCTCAACAAATCCCTGCAGGTTTTTCAGCCGCATCGCCTGAAAGGCTACGGCATTTATTGCCTGGTCATTATCGCCCTGTTAGGTCTGCTCCGTTTTGATTGCGCCGGTTATGAAAAAAGGTTGCCCGATCCGGTCGAAGTAAGAAGCATCTATCTGGATTACTCTTTTTACGGCTTAAAAGAAAAAGATAATGCTCTGCGCGTTGCCATTAATGTGCGGGACGGCGTTGAATATCAGTACCAGCCGCCTGTTCCGGCCATATTTACCGAAAAGAATAATATAGCCAATATTTATGCACTGCACCAGAAAATAGTCGCCAACCGACTGGATGGAAAAAAAGCGTTAACAAAACGTACAAATAGGGATACCCAGCAGATTTGTCTGGCCTACGAGATGGAAGACGGCAGCCATATATACCGGCAGTATGAGATTGCCGCGCAGGATTATGCGGCATATCTGAAACCAATTTACGAATCGCGGGAATACAAGCAGCTGCACAATGAAATTCTTCGCATCAACATTGCAGATATCAATCTAATCGAGGTTAGCGCGTCCGGAATCAATAAGAACGTCCGTATTATTGAGCCGGGACTGATTGTCCAAGCCGTCGGCGCCCTGCAGAGCGACGTTTACGAAAGAAGCTATGAAGAAATGACGGATATGCGGCCCCCCTGGGCACATATCAATATCTCTTTAAAAAATCATCGCAGTGTCGACCTTGGCTGGGAAAAATCATACGATCATTTCGGCAGGTGGCTCGTTGCGCTGGGCGCTTATAATCAGGCCCGCTTGCTTCCGGATGACATCGCCTACGCAATTGTTGACAAAAGCCCTGATCTGAACAAGCAAGATACGTACAAACTGCCAAGCCAGTTGGATCTTCGGGATTTAGAAGAGAAGCCGGGTATTCTAAAAATCACTGATCCGGAAAAACTGGAGATTTGTTTAAGCAATATGCACAATTATGGCAATTATAATAGAGGAAGCATGGAACAGCAGGCGTATAGCGTGGTTTTCCTGCTAAAAAACGGCGCCACCTTTGCGGGACTCCTTTTTGAAGATGATGCGCCCGCTTTTGTTAAAGAGCACTTTGCCGGGTAAAAAGAGAGCGGAGGATAACCCCGTGCCCACTACGCATAAGAAACATCCCAATTGTCACTTGCCGCAAGCAGTCTTCTCGAAAAGGCTTGACTCACGGACTTAGAAGTTTAAAAAAGTCGTAGGGCATAGGCGCAGGGCGTAAAAAAAGCAGGGGGTGACCCCCTGCTTTTTTAATAATTCTACCCCCTAGGCCTGACCAATAAGAAATACAGCACGGCAAATTAAAAAATAGAGTTTTTAAGTTCCCGCCGGTCCATCACCCGCTTGGCCTTGCCTTCGCTCCTGGGAATGGTCCGGGGTTCTACGAACTTGATCTTGACGCTTATATTCAGGACGCTCAAGATTTTAGCGCGAATTCTTTGTTCCAGCCCCTCGAGCTGTTTAATCTTATCCGAAAACATCTTCTCGGACAGCTCAACCCATACTTCCAGGTTGTCTAATTCACCCTTGCGGTCCACCACCAATAAATAATGCGGCTCGGTTTCGCCGAATTCCAAAAGCACGCTCTCGACCTGGGACGGGAAGACGTTGACGCCCCTGATTATAAGCATATCGTCGTTGCGGCCGGTAATCCGCTGCATGCGCGCGTGGGTGCGCCCGCAGGCGCATTTTTCAGGTAAGAGCGCCGAAACATCATGGGTACGGTAGCGAATTAAGGGGATGCCTTCTTTGGTAATTGTGGTCAGGACCAGTTCTCCCTGCTGCCCGTAAGGCAGGGGTTCACAGGTATCCGGGTCGATAATTTCAGCTATAAAGTGATCCTCATGGATATGGCTGCCGTTTTGAACCGGGCATTCCAGAGAAACTCCCGGACCCATGATCTCGCTCAGCCCGTAGATATCCAGGGCTGTAAGGTGGAGCTTCTCCTCAATCTGGGTCCGCATGTTTTCCGTCCACGGCTCGGCCCCGAAAAAGCCGGCCTTTAAATTCAGCTTTTTGAAATCAACGCCGGCCGCTATTCCTTCTTCAGCCAGGTACAGGGCGTAGGAAGGGGTGCCGGCAATGATCGTGGCGCCAAAATCCTGCAACAGCATCAGCTGCCGTGCTGTGTTGCCGGTCGAAGCGGGTACAACAGAGGCGCCCAGCCGTTCAGCCCCAAAGTGCACCCCCAGGCCCCCGGTGAAAAGTCCATACCCGTAAGCGACATGCACCACGTCGTCTTTAGTCCCCCCGGCCGCTGTCAGACCTCGACATATCATGTCCGCCCAGTTTTCGAGGTCCTTCCTGGTATAGCCCACCGTCGTCGGTTTGCCGGTTGTACCCGAGGAGGCATGGATGCGTACAATATCGCTCATCGGCGCGGCGAAAAGGTCAAAAGGATAATTGTCTCTGAGATCCTGTTTATTCGTAAAAGGCAGATATTTAAGGTCTGACAGCGATTTGATATCTCCCGGCTCAATGCCTTTTTCCTTAAAAGCCTTCTGGTAAAACGGCACCCGGGAAACCCTTTTGACTGTCTTCTTGAGCCGCTCAAGCTGCAGCTCTTCTAGGCCTTCCCTGGACATGGTTTCAATCTCCTGGTCCCAATACTTTGTCTTGCTTTCCTTGAGAATAGAAATCATCCATATACACCACTTTCCATGATATTTTTATTGAAACAACAGCTTGCCAACATATTTTGCGCCCGGTCTCTCAATGCTGTCAAGACACCGCCGATCTGGCGCGGCCCAGGTAGGCTTCCTGCACCCGGGTATCCTTCAGCATAGTATCTGCTGTTCCGCTTAAAGCCACCCGGCCCCTTTCCACCACCAGCGCCCGGTCGGCTACCTTCAACGCGGCTTTCGTATTCTGTTCCACCAGGACCACGGCGACACCGGTCTTTTTCAAAGCCGCAAGTGACGTCATAATTTCCTTAACCACCAGCGGGGCCAAGCCGGTCGAAGGCTCGTCGAGGAGCAGGAAGGAGGGCCGGGCCATCAACCCTCGCCCGATGGCCAGCATCTGCTGCAGGCCGCCGCTCAGCATGCCTGCAGGCTGGTCCTCTCTTCCCCGCAGGGCGGGAAAGAGGTCTAATATTACGCCGGCATCCCGCCTTATAGCGGACTTGCCGGAATGATAGCGGTGATAGGCTCCCAGGATGAGGTTGTCGTAAACGGTCAGGGAGGTAAAAATCTCCCTTCGTTCGGGCACCAGCGCGATCCCCTGCCTTACCATATACTCCGGCGGCCTACGGGTAACAGACCGGCCCTTAAGGATTATTTCACCTCCGGCAGGCTTGTAAAGACCCGCCAGCGTCCCCAGCAGGGTGCTTTTCCCGGCCCCGTTGGGTCCCA
>DNIT01000105.1:11730-19026 GCA_003489345.1 Pelotomaculum sp.
TTTCCCGGCCCCGTTGGGTCCCAGAACAGCGACCAGCTCACCCCCGGACACTTTCAGGGAAACGCCGTGCAGCGCCTGCACCCAACCATGATACACTTCAAGTCCGTTAACCTCAAGCAACCTCTTCATCCTCCCCCAGGTAAGCGCTGATTACGTCACGGTCGGTCTGGATTTCGGATGGTGTTCCCTGGGCTATGGAACTGCCGAAATTGAGCGCCATGATGCGATCGGCCACTTCCATTACCGTTTCCATATCATGCTCAACCAGCACCATGGCATAACCCTTTTCCCGCAGCCTTTTTAAAAAAGCTGCCAACTCGCCGGTCTCGGCGCTGTTTAAGCCGGCCGCGGGTTCATCCAGTAAAAGCAGCTTGGGGCCGGAGGCCAGCGCCCTGGCAATTTCCAGGAGACGCTGCTTGCCGAAAGGAAGGGCCGCGGCAGGTGTGTCCCGATATTCCGACAGCCCCACCTCGCCCAAAAGAGTGACGGCGTCAAGCCTGGTCTTTTGTTCTTCAGCGGCCGAGCCGGGCCAGCGTGTCAGACACTTTAAAAACCCGGTACGTCCCTTCAAGTAAGCGCCTGCCATTACATTTTCCAGCGCCGACATGCTGCCGAAAAGCTGGAGATTCTGAAAGGTCCTGGCTATCCCGGCGGCGGCGATGCGATGGGGCTTCAGGCCGGATATAGGCCGCCCGTCAAAAATGACCTTACCCTCGTCCGGCGCCAACATGCCGGTTATCAGGTTGAAAAGGGTAGTCTTACCCGCTCCGTTGGGACCGATTAAGGCAAAAATCTCCGCCTGGGATACCATAAAGCTTATATCTTTTACGGCAGCGACGCCGCCAAAATATTTTGTCAGGCCGGCTGCTTCCATCAGCATTGACTAATCCCCCTTTGTTTAAATCCGGAACGAAAAATCATCACCAATACCAGGATGATTCCATAAAATATAATCTGATACTCCCCGCCGGCCCCCGGTATGGCCAGCGGGATCGCCCAGCGCAGCGCTTCCCCCAGGACAACCACCAGTCCCGCTCCCAGGAGCGGCCCCCACAGCGTCCCCAAACCTCCTACCACCGCCATAAGCACAAATTGTACGGAGGTTTGAAAGCCAAAAGGGGATGGGCTTACAAAGGTTACGTAAAAAGCGTACAGCCCCCCCGCCAGGCCGGCCAGCACAGCGCTGAAGATAAAAGTTTGTAGTTTCAGACCGGCTGTATTGATACCGGAGGTTTCAGCGGCATGCTCGCTTTCCCGGACGGCCCGCATGGCCCTTCCCACCCTGGAGCCAATTAGGTTCCTGGCTCCGAGCGAGACAAGCATTAGAACGGCCAGCGTCAGGTAGTAGAATTTGATGTCCCGGTCAAAAACCAGACCTCCCAGAGAAAAGTAGGGGATTCCGGTAAGGCCGGACGGCCCGCCGGTCAGGGACTTTAGTTCGTTAAAGAGAATGTGCACCAAAATACCGAAAGCCAGGGTGGCCAGGACCAGGTGCAGCTCCTTCAGTTTTAAGATGGGGACGCCAATCAGGGCGGCAACCAGCCCGGGCAGGACCAGAGCAATGAGGAGCGCAGCCGGAGCGGGCCAGTGCCAGGCCGTGGTCAGCACTGCCACGGTATAGCCGCCCAGCCCGAAAAACGCGGCATGACCGAACGAGACCTGGCCGGCATAACCCATCAGGAGACCCAGCCCCGTGACAACAATGGCGTACAGTCCGGTAACGATTAGAATGCCCAGGACGTAATTGCTTTTCAGCAAGAAAGGCAACGCCAGGAGTAAAGCAAGCCCGGCAAGCATCAGAATCATTTTTCTATTCATCTTCATTCTCCCAGTATTTCTATACTTTTCGGACAGCGGCGCTGAACAGGCCCTCCGGTCTCGTCAGCAGCACGGCCAGCAGGACCAAAAGAGCCAGGGCATCTTTCAGCCCGGAGGATACCAGACCCGCCCCGTAAGCTTCCAGGAGCCCGAGGAGGAGGCCGCCCAGTACCGCACCCCCGACATTCTGCATGCCGCCGAGAACAGCCGCGACAAAGCCCTTGACACCCAGCAGAAATCCCATATCGTAGGTGGCCAGGGTAACCGGCGTGATAAAAATACCTGCTGCCGCTCCCAGGGCGCCGCTGGCGATGAAAGCCGCGAACGACATGGCGGACGGGTTGATACCCACCAGCCTGGCAGCGGTCCGGTTGATTACACAGGCCCGCACAGCCTTGCCGGCATAGGTCAGCTCAAAGAAAGCGTAGAGTCCGGCCAGAGCTGCCCCCAGCAGGCCAACTATCCATAAGCTCTGCAGGTTGATCGCGGCTCCTCCGGCCACCAGCGGTCCTCCCTCGGAAAAAGCCGGGAGGGAGACGGGCTCAGTTCCCCAGATCAGGAGGGCCAGCCCCCGCAGGGATATGGAAATGCCAACAGTGATCACCACCGGGGTCAACACCGAAGACTGTATAGCCGGCTTAACAGCCACCCGTTCCAGCAACCCGGCAAGTACCGCCACTGCCGCTACAGCAATTAAAAATGCCGCGGCAAGAGGGAGTCCGGCCGCATATAGACTGGCTGCCAGCAGGGCGCCCAAGGCCAAAAACTCACCCAGAGCCAGATTGAGCACTCCCGTAATATTAAAGGTTAAAACCAGGGCCAGGGCAGTCAGCGCATAGATGCTGCCCATGGTAAGTCCTGAAATAAACAGCTGGAGCAGTTGACTGGACAAAGTCAATTCCAAATCCCCCGATCGATCAATAATTCACTCCATCAGTTCCCACTGACCGTTCCGGATCCGCACCAGTACCATGGAATCTTCGTCGAGACCGTTATGGTCGGTTGGCGTCAGGTTGAAGACTCCGGAGACTCCGGTGAAATTGCTGGTTTTTTCCAACTGGTCGCGGATACCCGCCCGATCCGGGCCTGCTTTTTCAATGGCATGCACCAGCAGGTAAAAGGCGTCCCAGGCATAACCGCCGAAAGCGTTGGGAGGAGTATTATAGCGCTTGCCGTAGTCGGCGATGTAGTCGTCGAGAACCTTCTTCTGAGGGCCGCTGTCAGGAATTTGCCCGCTCACGGTCAGTTTGCCGATTGGCAGCAGTACTCCGTCCGCCGCTCCCTGGGCCAGGTCAATAAAATTCTGGTTCCCTACACCATGGCTGTGCAGAAGCGGAATTTCCAGGCTCAGATCCCTGTAATTTTTAGTGATAATCGAGGCCGATGGCGGAATAGCCCATACAACCGTTGCCTGTGCCCCGCTGGTTTTAACTCTGGTGAGCTGCGGGGTCATATCCTTGTCGGTCGCTTCAAATTTTTCTTCCGCCACTATTTCCAGGCCGGCTGCGCCGGCCGCCGCCTTAAAAGCGTTCCTTCCGTTATCGCCGTACGAGTTGTTCATGTAGAGGAAAGCCACCCTGGTAAGGTTGTTTTCCTTCAGGTAATCCATCAGCCTGTTGACCACAACCAGGTCACTCTGGGCAGTTTTAAAGACCCACTTTCTTTCCTGTACAGGTTCCACAATGGCGCTGGCCGCGGCCATGGAGATCATGGGCACCTGTTCTTTTTGTACGGTATCAATCATCGACATGGAGGTTCCGCTGGCGCTGCACCCGATTACCGCCAGCACTTTTTGCTGGTCGATCAGCTTTTTGACTGCCAGTACGGCTTCCGTTTCGTCGCTTTTATTGTCAAGGATGGTTAACTCTAACGGATGGCCGTTAATTCCACCGCTTTCATTTAACCTGTCAGCCAGCATCTGGAGCGTATTCCGCTCGGGTACCCCCAATGATGAGGACGAGCCGCTAATGTCCACAACCGCTCCGATTCTATATGGTTCCTTTCCCGCGCCGGCATTGCTGCCGTTAGAACTGCTGCCGGAACACCCGCCAAGCAGCAATAAAACAACGGCCAAAACGCCTGCCAGCGCTGTAACCACGATCAACCTTGCCTTCGGCAACGCTTTTTCCCCCTTAATCATATTCATCTCATTTTCCTTAAGGTTTGCTGGGTACATAAGCTGTATAAAGAAAGCGGCTCACCCCCCGTAAAATATGCACAAAAAAACCGCAGCCTTCGCGGGGACGAAAGCTGCGGACTTCCGCGGTACCACCCCGGTTGGTTATGTACAACCCACTTCAAAAGGTACGGGTTATCCCCTTGCCTGCAGGTTCATGTAAAATAAAAAACTTTCCGCCCCATAGGGACGAAAAGAATTTCGCGTTACCACCCTAGTTGGCTCACAAAAAGAGCCCACTCCTTGCAGGGTACGGGAACAAATTCCTTATACCCCCTTCCTTTTAACGGTAGAAGTCTCCGTACGGACCTACTTTCCTGCATGGTTTCAGTCCGTCAACTCGGGGGAGAACTTCAACGGCTCATACTGTAGAAGCGCTTTCAGTCGCGACGCTTCCTCCCTGAAAAGCTGTGTCCCGTCTACTTTTCCCCTTCATCGCTTTTGACGATATATCCTTAGTGCTAATAATAGAGGAACCCCTCTCACAAGTCAAGAAGAAAATGACGCCATGCCTGTCCTTTTTATATCACTCCCAGCAGGATTAAAACACCGAACACGGTGATAACCAGCCCGGAGATTTGGGTGATCCTGTGGATGACATGGCTGCTCAATTTTTTACGCAGAAAGCTCGCTATCGAACTGATTGTAAACCACCAGATAATAGATCCGAGAAAAACACCAGCGACTACCAGGAACGCAGATGCGTGTCCCTCGTCCGGGTCGATTAAGCCAAACCCGGCGAAAGCAGCGGCAAAAGCCAGGATGGTAATGGGGTTGGTCAGCGTGAGAAAAAAACACGAGATAAAGGCCTGGAAGCCTCCCTTGCCGCGTCCTCCGTTCTTCTGTTCAAGCTTCCCGGATTCGTGTGAGAGCATGGACATCACGCCCAAAACACATATAAAGATGCCGCCTCCAAATTGGAGCCATTTTTCCTCCTGGACGTAGAAATTCGTAATAAAACTCAATCCAAAGGCTGCGGCAAAGGCGAAAAAAGTATCCGCCACGGCTGCTCCAAGTCCGGAGATAAAACCAATAATCCTGCCTCCGAGCAGTGTCCTGCGGATACACAATAAATTTACCGGCCCAATCGGGACGGCCAGAAAAAAGCCAATGACTACAGCCTTTAGGAAAAGGATCTCCTTCACTTACAGTCCCTCAAAAACATTTCCGCACATACCACTGTAGACAAACAGCGTAAATGATAGGATTTTGTAGATATATGATAGCCATTTTACCATGAAACTTGATTCTATTGCTAGATGGACCGGACTTGTTGTCAAAGGTTACAATAAAAAAATGCATGCAACAAATTAAAAAAGCACTCTGCAACCCTGTCTTGCGGTTTTAGACGCTTCATTTATTATGCACGGGCTTACGCATCCGGCTCTTTTTTGGTCGCCTCTTGCGCTTTAGGCTCTACTGTCACGGCCGCCTGCTGCTGATTTTTCAAAGTTTTAATTTCCGCCTCCAACTGGCGGATATACATAGCTTTTTTAATCTGCCACCAAAAGCCCAAAAACATAACCATCACTGCGCCGACTGCCGCCGAGGCGAGAATCACAAGGACCTTGGAAATGCCCTGGTACTGCCAGAATAAAAATTTTATACTGATACTCTCCGTGTTTTGGCTAGCAAAGACTGCTACGCTGAGAGCAAATAAAAGGGCCACAATAAAGTATGTTTGGGCTTTACTCATATTCGGTACCCCCTTGTATAAAATAATGGTATTACTGCAAGTATACCATTATTTAGTCGGCAGGTTAACCACAACCAAGAAACTTGTCAACCACAAAAAAACAAAACCCCCCTGGGGGGGGGTGTATAAAAGCAAATCGTTAGCTCGTTCTCCTGCTTTCGGCCTTGGCCGGCAGGTACAGGTTCGGCAGGTTTTCGTGCTTGATGTTGCGGATGTGCAGGGTATGGGACCACTCTTTGTTCTTGCGCATGGCGAAACCAATGTAGGCGATGGGGATCCAGGTCAGGGCAAAGATTGGATAAAACGCCAGCCACCAGTATACTTTAAACCTGACCCGTTCCAGATATAGACCCAGGCCGAAGTAGAAAAACTGGGCGAAGAAACCGATATAGCCCCACGCTGAATGTTCCATCAGCAGCTCCGGACCAAGATATAAAATATTTACAATCACGCTCAAACCGATAAGCATCTGAAAGAAGGGCTGAATCAAATACAGGGCGCCGTCAATCATGGCAAAGTTCCTGGTGCGAATCCCCTCCCGCAGCAGCTTGCCCACATAGCGGCCGGCAACATTGGTGTGTCCCTGCATCCAGCGCCTGCGCTGGTTCCAGGACTGCCCCAGGGTCAGGGGCTTCTCGTCATAGACCTTGGCTTCATGAGCCCAGCAAACCCTGACGTTGTTCAATAGAGCCTTGGTCTGAAATTCCAGGTCTTCGGTGAGGGAAGTCATACCCCACCCATACTTTTTCAGCAGATCCACTGAAATGCACATACCGGTACCGCCCAAAGCACAGGTAAGGCCCAGGTTATACTTAGAAAGCTGCCAAAGGCGATTGGTTAGTGTGTAGCCGATATAAATGGACTTGGTAATCCAGGTATCGCCGGCGTTCTTGGTGTCCAAATAGCCCTGGACGATCCTTTCTCCCTTGAGCAGGTGCGCATTCATGATCCTCAAAAATTCATTGTCAACCAGGTTGTCCGCATCAAAGACAACCACCGCGTCGTAAGAGACGCTGCCCGCAAAAATTTGGTTGAAGGCATACTCAAGAGCATAGCCTTTGCCTATCTCTTTCTTGTTAAAACGCTCGATTACCTGAGCGCCATGCTCTCTTGCGATAGCGGCGGTACGATCGGTGCAATTGTCGGCGATAACATAAATGTCATAAAGCTCTTTCGGATAGTTTAGTTCGTGGAGGTTGCGGAGCAATTCGCCAATAACCTTCTCTTCGTTGTGCGCTGCGCTCACTATAACAAAACGGGAACTGGGCGGTAAAGAATAGTCTTCCGGCTTGCGGAAGAACCCAAACAGAGAAATGACAAAGTAATAAAACGTAAAGCCGGTCAGGAACACTTGGACACCGTAGAAAAGTATCTCCATGGCTATCCCCTTTGCAAACGTTAAAGTTTCATAAAAAAGTACACCAGAAGAATTTTCTGCTAATAAAACAAAAGTCCTTCTTTTTTTATAGCGAAAGGTTAAAAGAAAATATCTTTTGAAAAGATGCAATATTAAGGGGGCGTCCCTATACTAACCCGCATTTGGCGATTTTATACTCTTATCCAGGGTCCGGCGCCGACAGCTGCGGGCTGATAAATTCCCTCAATC
>DNIT01000105.1:19097-21008 GCA_003489345.1 Pelotomaculum sp.
AGGGTCCGGCACCGACAGCTGCGGGCTGATCAATTCCCTCAATCATGCTCCCATCTCCCCTTGCTTGGCTTCTCATTTAAATGTCATTATGTATATGCCGGCGGCGCTGCAAACCTTACCGGAACTGTTAGACAATATGCTCCATTGAAAGAAAATATTACTAAAATATAAAAGCCTATCGTTCACAACGACAGGCTTTTTCATGCAAATGAGCAAGCTCGTTCATTCCGCGCCGGTTCATTCGATCACTGGGTTATTTCAACGATGTCGCGATCCTGCAGCACGTAGTCGCGCATGACTGACTGACCCTCAAAACGGGCGGAACCCCAGATCCTGGCATTTTTTATCAGGCGCGGCAGATCCCGGTGGATAGACGCGGCCAATTCCTGAACTGTGCTGCCCTGCTGCAATATAAACGGAGTTTTCAGATCAGGCTCTTTGCCGGGCACCTTGGTATAGACGCGAATGATCCCCAGTATCGTGAAAATCTTTTCCTTCAGCGCTTCCAGACCTACGCCGGTGACAGCTGAAACAGGGTAAATCTCCAGACCGGCGGGGCCCAGTTCCCGCATGATCGCAATATTGTCACTGCTGTTCGGCATATCCGCGCGGGCGGCCAGCACCAGGCGTCGGCCGGGTGGTATCCCGCGCGTGTTGAGAGCCGCATCGTCCCGGACGATCTTTTTATCTTTTAAATACTTCAAGCAAAACTCCAACTGCTCGAGGCATTCGTCTGAGCCCGCGTCGATCAGGACCAGCAACGCGTCTGCGTTGCGCAGGGTGCCGGCCAGACCGGGCGGTACAATCTCTTGCGTAACAGGTGGCGTATCGACCAGCTGGATGTAAATATCCTCGTAAGGCATCATACCGGCCAAAGGCACGGTAGTGGAAAAAGGGTATCCGGCAATCTTCGGCCTGGCCCTGGTTACAGCGCCCACCAGGGCCGACTTGCCGGTATTCGGAAATCCAACCAGAGCCACCTGCCCGGCGCCCTGCTTCTCAATAAAGAAAGGGTCGGTCCGGGCGGTTTTGCTTTTCTTTTGACCTTCCTCCCGAAGTTTGGAAAGACGCTTTTTTAAATCGGCCTGCATTTTTTCGGTACCCTTGTGCTTGGGAATAACCGCGAGCATCTCTTCTAAGGCGGCGATTTTTTCCTCAACAGTTGCCGCTTTCTTGTAGGACTCTTCCGCGTCATAATACTGGGGTGTAAGATTGGCAGGCAAAAAAATGCACCCCCTAACGTTTTTTCTTTATTATAAAACTAACACAAACGACAGCTAAAAGAAATCTTAAAAAAGAACCGGCCGGTATATTGCTAAAGAAGGGTATAATAAATGTAGAATTTGGTTGCGGCAAGGGATGGGTTCATGAAAATTATTGTTGACGCGGACGCCACGCCGAAAAAGGCGCTGGCAACCTGTAGGGCGGCTGCCGCAGAATTTGCGGTAAATTTGGTAACAGTGGCAAGCTTCAATCACCGGATTGAATCCGACCACCACATCACCGTGGGAAACGCGCCCCAGGAAGCCGACCTGCAAGTGGTCAACCTGACCGGTAAAGGAGACATTGTGGTCACCCAGGATTGGGGCCTGGCCGCTATCGTCCTCGGCAAGGGGGCCGCCGCTCTTTCCCCGGCCGGCCGGATTTTCCGGAAGGAGACAATTGACTTCCTATTGGAGGAACGGGAGCTCAAGGCGAAATTCAGAAGAAGCGGGGGTAGAACCAGGGGGCCCGGAAAAAGAACGGCCGCGGACGACGATAACTTTAAGAAATCCCTGTACCGGCTGCTGGAACAACAGATAATCAAAACTAATACTTGATTGCATGAAAAAAGCGTCCCCCCTACGACAATGGCGACGCTTTTTGCGTATTTCAGCTTTGCATGTACTTTCAACTCCTACCACCTATGGC
>DNIT01000133.1:0-3779 GCA_003489345.1 Pelotomaculum sp.
ATTCCGGAGACCGGGGAAACCATCACCGCTAAACAGAGACCCATCGTGATCATCACCAGCAACGCTGAAAAAGAGCTGCCCGACGCCTTCCTGCGCCGCTGCATCTTCCACTATATCGACTTTCCGGACAAGGAAATGATGAGGAGCATTATTGAAGTGCACCATCCCCACCTGGAAGAGACCCTGCTGCAGCAGGCGATGGAAGCGTTTTACAACTTGCGCAATGTCAGCGGCCTCCTCAAAAAGCCAAGCACCAGCGAACTTCTGGACTGGGTCCAGGCACTTGCGCTCGGCGGCATCGAACCGGAGCGAATCAGCCGGGAGCTGCCCTTCATCGGGGTGTTGCTCAAAAAAAACCAGGACTTGGATAGAATACCACGCCACCAGCACGAACGGGGAGGCAGGCAAAGGCCTTTTCCCTTTAGTCAGCGAGGTTAAAGGGTAAGGAAGGTGCTAGCTTTTGTTCGTAAATTTTTTCCACCAGCTAAAAAGCGAGGGCGTTCCGGTCTCCTTAAATGAATGGATGACCCTGATGGAAGCGCTGGCCAAGGGCCTTTCCTTCTCCAGTCTGACCGGCTTTTACTATCTGGCACGGGCGGTGCTGATCAAAAGCGAGGCGCACTACGATCGCTATGACCTGGCCTTTGCCAAACATTTTCAGGGTCTGGAAACCACAGACGATATCATTAAACAAGCGCTGAACTGGCTTGCCAACTCCCTGCCGCCCCTGCACGTCCCTCCCGGGGAGCGTTCGCCGTTTACCCCCTGGGACCTGGATGAACTGCGCCACCAACTGGAGGACAGGTTGAAAAACCAGGACGGCGAGCACCACGGCGGCTCGCAATGGATAGGCACAGGCGGCAGGTCGCCTTTCGGCCATTCCGGCTACCACAAGGCCGGCGTGCGGATCGGGGGTCCGTCTGTCAACCGCTCAGCCGTCAAGGTGGCGGCGGAACGGCACTACCAGGAGTTCCGGGACGACCAGATCACCGGCGTGCGTAATTTTGAGGTAGCGCTGCGCAAGCTGCGGCAGTTCAGCAGCAGGACGGAAGGGCCCAAGGACGAACTCGATTTGGACGGCACCATAGACGCTACCTGCAAAAATGCCGGCAAGTTAAAGTTGGTCTGGGAGCGCCCCCGCCGTAATACGATGAAGGTAATCCTGCTCATGGACTCGGGCGGCTCCATGAATAAATACATGGAGATTTGCAGCCGCCTTTTTGCAGCAGCCCACCGTGCCACCCATTTCAAGGATATGCGGTTTTACTACTTTCACAACTGCATTTATGACCGCATTTACACCAGTCCCGTCCTGATCCCACGCAACGCAGTCAAGACGGATGATGTCTTGAGTTCTTTGAATGCCGACTACCGCCTGATCATCGCCGGCGACGCCAGCATGGCGCCGAGTGAACTCACTATGCGCGGCGGCGCCATCGATTGGGATATGTATAATGAGCAGCCGGGGCTTTTTTGGCTGGAGCGCCTGGCCAGACATTTGCCTTTCTCGGTCTGGCTGAACCCCATCCCCTCCGATCGCTGGGCTACGGCAGAGGGTTATTACAGTATCGCCTTGATCCGGAGGGTCTTTCCCATGTATGAACTTACACCGGAAGGTCTGGAGCAGGCGTTGAAAAAACTGAAAACAAAAACCAAATAAAACTTCATCCCAATGAAAAACCGGCTATGCTGTAAAAAAAGGACTTGTCCAGGCAGGCGCTTAGCAAGCCCTTGAAAGAGGCTAAAATAGTACGATGGTTTGGAGGTGTGCGGATCACTCCGCAGCCATATTCCTCTACTCTTTTCTCCTGAGCATTCCCGTTTTATCAACCGCCCTTAAATTCTCCAATTCCCGGGGAGACGGCTCGGGTACCGGTTTCACATCAGGCGCGACTCGCAAATCCCAGCCGGTGTTTTCCCGAATCTCTTCAATACTGGAAGAACGGTAATACTCTGTCAGGATGAACTCTCTGGTCACCGGATCGGGCCGCATGATGCCCAGCGTGGTAACGATCAGGGCCGGCCCGCCGCCGTGGAAGTGATACCGGTCCCTGGCGGCGCCGCCGGTCAGGTAACCGGGTGAAGAAATATAATCCACCTTCTCAACAAACCTCTTCTTTTCATGGGCCGCCATAATAATGTAACGCTTGCAGCCGCAAGTAATTTCGGGCGCGCCGCCGCTGCCGCTCAGCCTGGTTTTCGGCGGCAGGTACAGCGGGTTGGCAGGATCCGCCCACAAGCCTGTGGTATTGACGTTGCCGTATTTATCAATCTGAGCGGCGCCGATGATACCCACATCGCACCTGCCGGAAGCGACCATCACTCCAAGCGCATCCATGCAATTGGTAAAAGAGGTAGCATTGGAGGAAATGCGGTTATCCTCCACGCCCCAGGGAAGCCCGCCAACCGGAGTCGCCCCGTAAATGCCGCTTTCGGTTAAATCTTTGATATGAAAGGCATGGTTACGCTTGGCAAAGTGGCCGGCCAGCATGCTCAAGCCCACCCCGAAGATAGCTGTCTCACCCGGGCGTATTTCCCTGCCGGCAGCTATCGCCATCATCTCTTGCCTGGTGTAATTCATCCGCGCTGTCTCCCATCTGTTAATGTAGCGATTTCCTCATGGCTCAGGATCCATTTCCGGTACGGGTCCATGAGATGCCGTGTGGTCGTGTCCTGAAGTTTGCTGATCCTTTCCTGCCCGATTACTTCCAGGTACTCTGCAAAGGTATTGTAACTGTCGATATATTTTTGTTTATACTCTGCGAAGCCTTCCGGGGTCTTCATGGCGTTGTTCATATCATACATGTGTTCCTCGTCGCTGTCGTAGAGACCGGTGGAGCATTGCGGCCAAACACCCATCGGCCAATAAACCACGGCGTCCACCACAACATCGGGAATCCGCACCAGGTTGGGGTATTGGCGCATACAACCGGTATCGACAATCAGGTCGGCCTGCAGCACGACTTTTTTCGCCGCCCGGGACAGTTCATAGCGGTTCCATTCCGAACCGAGCATGATGGCGTTGCCGTCCAGGTCGGCCATCGTCACATGGATTACAGCCACATCCGGTTTTAACGGGGACAGGACATGACACGCTTTTCCGGTAAAGGGATCCGCCACCTCCGGTATTTTTCGCTGGCAGGGGTATTCCTCCGGGAAAAAAGCGCTTCGCCACTCCTGGTCGGAGCCATAGCCGGAAACGGTCGGGCAAAACGGCCAGTTCATCGCACCGGCCAAAAGCCTTAATGAAAAGTTTAGATTGGAATAGTCCTCCACAACGGTCCGGCCGCTTTCCACCGCTCTTCTCAAGCCGTAGGGGAAGCCGTAAACCTCAAGGCCGGAAAATGCGGTCTCAATCCTGTCAACAGCCCCTGCCGCGCACAGAAGGTTCAGCTGCTGGGCGCAGCAGTGGGAAAGCACGTGCAGGTTTTTCCTGCCTTGCCGAACCATTTCCCGGCCGAATGCAAGCGAGTCCGAGCCGACGGAAAGAGAAGCCCCGTGGGCATACTGCATCCCGTCCCAGGTGTATTGGGCAACCGCTTCCTGCATGGAGATAAGTTTGTTGGGCAATTTCGTTCCCCCATCCTAAATATCATTAATCTGAAGCTCGTACACTCTGACAATAACATTATGGGTCCGGGACTTAGAATGTGCGGCTTAATATCCTTCAAGAACATTTAAATTTACAATACTATATACTAAACCAGTATAACATACTGAAAGGTCATATCTACAAGAAACCCATCTATAAGTACATTAATCCCGTTCTTATCTCACTT
>DNIT01000133.1:3914-8097 GCA_003489345.1 Pelotomaculum sp.
ATAAATTTACAAGCTTTGCCTACAATCTTTTTGCACAAGGCATTTTAAGGCCATGCTTATAGTCCAGAAGGTTTGTTAGCAAAAAATCATCAATTAGCCTCAGCAGAGTTAATCCTGTAACGCTAATTTCGTCCTTGGTGACTGCAGAGAATTACATAATAGAATAATTGTCGTCAGTTGAAAGTAATGTTATATTTTGTTATATAATTACTTTCATCAAAGGAGGATGGCATAATGCAATATAGAAAAGTTGCGCCAAATGGTCCTCTGGTATCCGAACTAGGATTAGGGTGTCTGGGGATGTCCGGAGACTATGGGGCAGCGGATAGAAACGAAAGTATTGCAACCATCCATGCCGCTCTTGAAAAGGGAGTGAATTTGTTTGATACCGGGGACTTCTATGGAGCGGGGCATAACGAACTTCTCTTGCGCGAAGCACTACAGGGTTACCAGCGCCAAAAAGTGTTCATTTCTGTAAAATTCGGGCAAATGCGAACCCCACGCGGAGGATGGGGCCCAATCGATTGCAGGCCGCAGGCGGTCAAAAACTTTTTGGCTTATACGCTAAAACGCCTGGGGGTTGATTATATTGACCTTTATCAACCGGCTCGTCTCGATCCAAACGTACCAATTGAAGAGACGGTTGGCGCCATTGCAGACATGGTAAAAGCAGGCTATGTACGATATATTGGTTTATCCGAGGTTGGAGCAGGGACAATACGCCGTGCGCATAAAGTTCATCCTATAAGCTGGCTGCAAATTGAATACTCTCTATTTAGCCGTGGTATTGAAACAGAAATTATCCCAACTCTGCGGGAATTGGGTATTACCCTTTCCGCTTATGGAGTACTGTCACGTGGATTATTAAGCGGCTCCTGGAATAAAAACAGGTCATCAAATTCAAATGATTCTCGAAATGTACTGCCGCGGTTTTCGGGAGAAAATCTCGATAAAAACCTTGCTCTTGTGGAGAAGCTGCGTAAGATTGCCGATGAAAAGCAGGTCACCCTTGCACAGCTTGCCATAGCCTGGGTTTTATCCCGCGGTGAAGATATAATTCCGTTGATCGGCGCCCGTCGCCGTTCACAGTTGCAGGAAGCGCTGGACACGGTAAACCTGCATCCGAGTCCAGCTGATCTAGCTAATATTGAAACAGCAATACCCTCCGGCGCCGCTGCCGGGTACCGTTACACCGCACATCAAATGGCAAGGCTTGATAGTGAACGATAACGGCTGAACCTATAGATGGTATAATAAATTAAACGGCTGAATCATAACTTTTACCAGTACCTGCTATGTATTAGAATAAAATCAATATAGAAGGGAAGGCGAAACATGCTAAAGTTTTCCGAACAACAGGAACTGCTGCGGAAAGTTGTCAGGGATTTCGTTGAGAGTGAAATCGCCCCCATCGCGCAGAAAATCCACGATGAGGACACCTGCCCTGTTGAGCTGTTCAAAAAAATGGCCCAGCTTGGCTTCAACGGGGTCTTCGTACCCACGAGGTACGGCGGGACAGGTCTGGGGCACATCGAACAGGCCGTTATCCTTGAAGAGGTTGGACGGCACTCCGCCGGTTTCGCCGCGACCCTGGTAGCCCACTACATGGGTGTTTACGCCATCATGAACTGGGGCAGCGAGGAGCAAAAACTGAAGTACCTGCCCATGCTCTGCTCGGGAGCTTTCGGAGGTTTTTCCATCACTGAGCCGGGGGGAGGATCGGACTTCGCGGGACAAAAAGCAACCGGGCAACTGGTTGACGGAGACTGGGTTTTAAACGGCCGCAAGTGTTTCATCACCAACTCTCACTGCATGGGAGTCAATGTGATGAACGTTAACACCGGGGAAGACGCCAAAGGCCGCCCGCAAATTTCCGTTTTTATCATTGAAGGCAGCGCTCCGGGCCACACGCCGGGCCGCAAGGAAAAAAAGGCCGGCTTGCGCGGATCTTATACCGGGGAAGTCATTTTGAACAACGTCCGACTGCCGCAAAGCAATTTGCTCGGCCAGCTTGGCGACGGCGCCAAAATCAGCCTCGGCACCTTGGGGGTGATGGGCAGGGGCGGGACAGCCGCAGTTGCCGTGGGAATTCTGCGGGCGTGCCTGGAAGAATCGGTGAAATTCGCCAGGGAGCGGATCATTTACGGCAAACCCCTGTCGAAGCTGACCAATATCCAGTTCCTGATCGCCCAAAACAGGACCGACTACGAGGCGGCCCGGCTCCTGACCTATCATGCCATGGGCATGAAAGACGCTGCTCTGCCTAATACTGCGGAAATCTCGATGGCCAAGTTCTTTGCCACGGAAGCTGCCGTCAACGCGGCTAAAAGGACGATGGACCTCATGGGCGGTTACGGGCTGGTAGCCGATTACCCGGTCAGCCGCTACCTGCTGGACGCCATGGGGACCATTCCCACTTGCGGCACGTCACATATCATGCAGGTGATCATTGCCGGCGAAGAATTAAGAAAGTGATGGCGGAAAATGAACATAGCAGTCTGTATGAAACCGGTTCCCGACCCCGGGCACTATCACAGAATAACCATCAACCCCGCGACAAAACTGTTGGAGCGCAAAGGGATTCCGACGATCATCAACCCGGTCGACAAAAACGCCATCGAGGCCGCCCTACAATTAAAAGAGCAGCTTGGCGGTAAAGTTGTACTGGTTTCCATGGCTCCCCCGGACGCCGGAGAAACCTTAATAGAAGGTTTGGCCATGGGAGCCGATGGGGCTTACCTTTTAAGTGACCGCGCGTTTGCCGGAGCCGATACGCTGGCGACAGCAAGAGTCCTTGCGTCCGGCTTAAAAAAAATCGAGGGGCTTGACTTAGTCCTGACCGGTTCTGAAAGCGCCGACGGCGGGACAAACCATATACCCTCCCAGTTGGGTGAGTTGATGGGGTTTGCCCATCTCAACCATGTTACCGAACTGAACCTGGAAGTCTCCACGATTAAAATTAAAACCAAAATCGAGAACGGTTATGTTGAATACCAGGGCAGCCTGCCGCTGGTGTTGGGTGTCGCCAGAGAGCTCAACACCCCGCGCTATACCACCCTGATGGGAGTTGTCATGGCCCGGAATAAACCGTTTACAACCTGGGGGCCGGGCGACCTGGGACTTGACCCGGCCAATACCGGTTTGGCCGGATCCCCAACGCAACCCGGAGACTTGCATATGCCGCAGCACGGGCGAAAAGCCGAGCTGCTTGCGGGCGACCCTGCAGACATGGCCGGAAAAATCGTGGCCATCCTGCGTAATGCAGGCGTGCTTGCCTAGTATGTCGATTTCCTGATTAGACTCAAATGCCGCAGGAACGGTACCATGAGATATTGAAGTGACGTAGGCGCCATTTCAATCGCACCTACATCACCTGGTGTTTTCATCATACTTGGTACCGCTGGCGGCGTGGGCGACTATCCTGAAAATTAAATTTAGCCTGACCCTAACCAATATCCAATAATATTGTTTTAGGAAACGTTCTACTAGAAGGAAGTGAAAAACTTGCCTGAAAAACCCGGCGCGGTTTGGATAATCGTTGAACAAAACGGGAGCATGCTTGCTGAAGTTACCCTTGAACTTTTGGGGAAAGCACGGGAGCTTGCAGCGCTTGGAGGGGGTTCACATGTCTCGGCCGTACTCCTGGGGAACAATACCGGTATTTTGGCCGGAGAACTTATCGTCCACGGCGCGGACAAGGTCATTTTCATTGACGATCCGAGGCTGGAGCTTTACCAAAATGATACCTACGGGCTTGTGCTGACAGAGCTGGTTAAAAAACACCGGCCAGAAATAGTGCTTTTCAGCGCCTCTTACTGCGGCAGTGAACTTTCTGCAACCGTGGCGGCCAAGCTGGAAACCGGCCTTGCGGCGCACTGCGTGGACCTGAACATCAATGACCGGGGTGAATTGGTACAGGTGGTACCCGCTTTCGGCGGGATGGTCCTCGGCGATATTTTTTGTCCCGCAAAGCGACCTCAAATGGCCAGCGTCAAACCCGGCATGTTTTCAAAACCGGATCGCGACCCTACCCGTACCGGCGACGTCATAAAAGAAACCGCGTCGCTACTGGACGGCTATCAATCACCGCTCAAGGCTGTCCGCGTTGTCCGGAGGCAGCCGGCAGGACTCCCTCTCGAAAAAGCCGCAACGGTAGTGGCGGGGGGGGCGGGGGGGGGGGAGG
>DNIT01000133.1:8210-8424 GCA_003489345.1 Pelotomaculum sp.
CTGGGGTGTGGGACAGGATGCGTGGCCCTATCTCAACCAGCTTGCCGGGGAACTCTCCGGCGCGGTAGGCTGCACCCGGCCGGCGCTGGACGAAGGCTGGGCTGAAGGTGAGCACGCCATGATCGGGACCAGCGGGAAAACGGTACGGCCGCAGGTCTACATCGGCTTTGGCGTCTCCGGCTCCACCCACCATATTGCCGGCATGAAAGACAGC
>DNIT01000215.1:0-3581 GCA_003489345.1 Pelotomaculum sp.
GATTGCAGTGTGGACTAAGTGGTAATCCAGTCCCGGTCTTCAACGGCCGGAGACAGCTTGAAAGGGAAACCGCCGGTATGGCGACAGCCGGCAGCCGTCTGGGAAAACCTGCTGGACCTAAGCCACAATATTTACCCGGTCTGCTGTCACTTATCAAATATAGAGCTTAACAATAATATACCCTGCAGAAGGACGCGCCAACCATCGCATGAGGTGATTTTTTTTGGGCAATAATAAATCTACTGTTACCGGTAGATATATCTTTTTTGTGGGCGTCGGCTCGTTTTTTTTAGCTGTTGTTTTTACATTTCTATCTGAAACAATCACATCAAGGTTGAACAGCATCATATTATCCACAGTATTCCTGATTGTGATAATAATTATTAACGCGCTTGCAGATCTTCTGGGAACGTCCGTTACGGCTGCTTCACACGCACCTTTTAACGCCAAATCTGCAAAAAAAATAAAAGGAGCGCCACAGGGCTTACGGCTGATCCGTAATGCCGACAAGGTGGCAAATATTGCCAACGATGTTGTGGGGGATATCACCACTACGATCAGCGGCGCCCTGGGGATATCCATAGTGATTCAAATTATGAATCTTGGACCCGGGTTCAGCCAGTTTTGGCTGAACGTGCTGATTACCGCTCTTATTGCATCGATAATTGTCTCAACCAAAGCCATTTGTAAAAAAATAGCGCTGAGCCACCCTGATGATGTAATCTTTGTGGCAGGAAAGCTTCTGGCAGGCATAGAAGATATCACCGGCCGCAGTTCTATGCAAAAGCGTCGCGTCCCGAGAAATAAGAAGGGTGGATAGCTCACCATGAGCAGCTTCTTAAAACAGTTAAATTCAGTGCGGGACATTCGCACGATGACTTACAGCCAACTTCAGGAGCTTGCCGGGGAAATCAGAAGGGAAATCATAACAGTAGTTTCCCGTAACGGTGGCCATCTGGCGCCCAATCTGGGCGTGGTGGAACTGACGCTGGCCATCCACAGGGTTTTCAACTCCCCGGTTGACCGTATTGTTTGGGATGTGGGGCATCAAAGCTATGTACATAAAATGCTCACCGGCAGGAGAGACGATTTCAGGACGCTGAGGCAATTTGGAGGCATCAGCGGCTTCCCCAGGCCCGCTGAAAGCGTCCATGACGCGTTTGGCGCAGGGCACAGCAGTACTTCTATCTCGGCTGCTCTTGGTTTGGCCGCGGCCAGGGATTTGAGGGGCGAAAGCAACGCGGTGGTAGCGGTTATCGGCGACGGGGCGATGACCGGAGGGATGGCCTTTGAGGCCTTAAACCATGCCGGCCATCTCAAAAAGAACATGGTCGTTATTCTGAATGACAACGAAATGTCCATTGCGCATAATGTCGGCGCGATGTCCGGCTACCTGGCCAGGCTTCGGACCGACCCAATGTATACCAGGGGCAAGGAAGACCTGGAACAGCTTTTGCGCAAAATACCTATCGGGTCGGCTCTCCTGCGTCTTGGCGAACGATTGAAAGACAGCTTAAAATACCTTGTGGTTCCCGGGATGCTCTTTGAAGAACTGGGTTTCATTTATCTGGGGCCGGTTGATGGACATGACATTAAAGCTACGACCACCATACTCCAGCAAGCCAAATCCAAAAAAGGCCCGGTCCTGGTCCATGTGCTCACCAAAAAAGGTAAGGGCTACCGGCCTGCAGAAAAGAATCCCGATAAGTTTCACGGGGTTGGGGCGTTTTATATGGCCACCGGGGAAGTGCTTGAGAAAAGCGATACCCCCACCTACACGGAAATATTTGGCGCCACCCTGATGAAGCTGGCGCACCAGGATGAAAAGATACTGGCTATTACCGCGGCTATGCCTGGCGGTACCGGGCTTACCAAGTTTTCCCGGACCTTCCCGGGACGTTTTTTTGATGTCGGCATAGCGGAGCAACATGCGGTAACGATGGCCGCCGGTTTAGCCGCGGGGGGATATCATCCGGTGGTGGCGATCTATTCAACTTTTCTGCAGCGGGCCTATGATCAGGTCCTACACGATGTGTGTCTGCAGAACCTGCCGGTGACCTTTGCTATTGACCGGGCCGGTATTGTCGGTAATGACGGAGCCAGCCACCAGGGTGTTTTTGACTTGTCTTACCTAAGGCCGATACCGAACATGGTGATTATGGCCCCCAAAGACGAGAATGAGCTTCAGCATATGCTGGCAACGGCCGTGTATCATAAAGGGCCTTTGGCTTTACGTTACCCGAGGGGCAGCGGAACCGGCTGCCTGATGGATAAAGAGCAAAAAATACTCCCTATCGGGAAAGCTGAGGTAATCAAGGAGGGTACGGACGCAACCCTGCTGGCTATAGGAAGTATGGTCCGCGTAGCCGAGGAAGCTGCTAAAGTTTTAGCGGCCAGAGGGGTTAAGGCTGCTGTAATCAACGCCAGGTTTGTAAAACCACTGGATGAAAAATGCATACTTTACTATGCTGAAATGAGTGGAAAGCTGTTTACCCTGGAAGAAAACGTCCTGCAGGGAGGTTTCGGCAGCGCTGTATTGGAACTGCTTTCGGCACGGGGGCGGGGAGGCCTTCTGACTCACCAGTTTGGTATTCCGGATACTTTTGTTGAACACGGAGCACCTGAGCTGCTTCTGGCCAGGTATGGACTTACCGTTGAGCAGGTGGTGAGGGTGATCGCGGAAAAGCTGGCCAAAAAAAAATATTCCGGGAAACTGAGGCTTGCGCCCAATTAACCCCAGGAGGGGTACCAATTTTGCGGAAAGATAAACAGCGTCTGGATGTCAGGTTAACTGCAGAAGGATATTATCCCAGCAGGGAAAAGGCCCGGGCGGCGATTATGGCCGGTCTGGTTTTTGTTGACGGCTTAAGGGTTGAAAAACCCGGGGTGACGCTATCCCCGGACGCTGTCCTTGAAGTAAAGGGCAACCCGATACCTTACGTGAGCCGGGGCGGGCTAAAACTTGAGAAGGCGGTCAAGGTATTTGAAATTGACCTTAGCGGGCGGGTGGTGCTTGATGTAGGGGCTTCCACCGGCGGTTTTACGGACTGCGCTTTAAAGTACGGGGCCAGTCGGGTTTATGCGGTGGATGTGGGCTACGGCCAGTTAGACTGGAAGCTTCGCAACGATCCCCGGGTGGTGGTTCTGGAGCGGACCAATATTCGTTATTTAAATAAAGAACAGCTGCCGGTACCCCCTGATTTTATAACTATTGACGTTTCATTTATCTCATTGACCAAAGTACTCCCCAACATAGGTGAATTGACCACCCCCGCGGCTGCCGGTGTGGCGCTGGTGAAGCCGCAGTTCGAAGCCGGCAGGGACAAAATCGGCAAAAAAGGAGTGGTCCGGGATCCGGAGGTGCAGTTGGCGGTGCTCCAAAGCATAACCGGCTTTATGAAAGACCAGGGCTGGTCGGTCAGGGGAGTGGATTATTCACCGGTAACCGGTCCTGAAGGCAACATAGAATTCTTGGTATCTTTCGACAAGAGCGGCCTGCAGGAGAACCACCCCAACCTCCCCGACATAGTGAAACAGGCCCACTTGGAACTAACATAAATAAGGAAGCAGGGGGACGGTTC
>DNIT01000215.1:3793-18062 GCA_003489345.1 Pelotomaculum sp.
CGCCTTGTGTGATTGAAATCGCACCTGCATCTGATTTTCATTTTCCGCCGGCAGCTGGTTGTCTGATAGAAATACAGAATATACTCATGTCTCACGACTCACGTCCAAAAAACACTCTACGCCTTACGTCCTACGACCTGCTTTGGATGTAGTTACAAATGCAAGGATTTACTTCACTGTATTATAATGAATAAAGGCTGCCGAAGTAAGATAGGGGGGAGTCCAGTACTTGAACAGCTTCGGGCTGGTGGTTAATTTAAATAAAAAGGGAGTCCGCAAACTGGTAAGGCAAATTACCGGCTGGCTTACCGACAGAGGGTGCACCGTTCTAATTGAAGAGGATATCGCGGCGCAGTTGGAGTTGCCTGGCTTTGGCGTGCCCAAGAACCGCCTGTACGAACTGGCTGAATGCATGATCGTGTTCGGCGGAGACGGGACTCTGCTGGGAACCGCTAGGAAGGTTGCCGGAACAGGAACACCCATTATAGGCATAAACCTGGGCCATATGGGTTTTTTGACAGAGATAGATGTACCGCAGGCCTTGCCGGCTCTAGAAAAGTTGCTGGACGGCGAATATGATATCGAAGAGCGGATGATGCTGCAAACGCGTGTGTACCGGCAGGACAAGCTGGTGGAACGATTGGCGGGCCTAAACGACGCTGTGATTACCAAAGGCGCCTTAGCCAGACTCATTCAACTGGAAGCCCATGTCAATGATGAGTACATCAATACCTATTCCGCAGACGGGTTGATTATTGCCAGCCCCACCGGCTCAACAGCCTATTCCTTGTCGGCGGGAGGCCCATTGGTTACCCCCAATTTGGAACTGATGCTGCTGACACCGATATGTCCCCACGCTCTCTGGGCCAGGTCGCTGATCATAGCGCCGGAAAGTGTTGTCAAAATCGTCATCCTTTCCACCCAGGAGGAGGTTATGTTGACCATGGACGGACAACATGGTTTCAGCTTGCGCCAATACGACCAGGTTTTAGTAAGCCGTTTCCCGCAAAAAGCCAGACTGGTCAGGTTAAGGGGAAGGGGATTTTTTGAGGTGCTAAGAAAGAAATTTAGTCAAGAGGGTGACCGCAACGGTGCTTAAAGGACTTGGCAGCGCTGTCCATCTCGCTCATCTTCTGATATCCGAAGCAGTGGCTCCTGGCGCCACCGCGATAGATGCGACTGCCGGAAACGGTCATGACACTCTTTTTCTGGCCCGCCGGGTCGGGCCCCGGGGAAAGGTGTACGCGATAGATATTCAGGCGGAAGCTCTGCAAAAGGCGGCATTATTGCTGCGAGGGGCCGGGGTTCAGGAACGGGTAATCCTCATCCACAGCAGCCATGCGGAGATGGGACGACTGATACCTGCTCCGGTCGATGCGGTACTGTTCAATTTGGGCTATTTGCCCGGCGGTGACCACAACCTTGTTACAACCTGTGAAACAACCGTGCGAGCGCTGAGAGCGGCCTTGAAAATGCTGAAACCGGAGGGGAGAATAGGACTGGTTCTATACGCCGGCCACCCTGGAGGACGAGAGGAATTAGACGCGGTGGAGGAGGTCGTCTCCTCTCTTGACGGCAGCCTGTACCGGGTGGTGCGCGCAAGCTTTATCAATCGTTCCGACCAGGCTCCGGTAGTAATTGCAATCGAGAAGGCAGGTGTGGGCGATGAAAACCAGCCGGCAGCGCAAAATCCTTGAGATTATCTCTAAGCAAGCAGTAGAAACCCAGGAAGACCTCGCTTCTGCTCTCAAAAAATCAGGATTCAAGGTAACGCAGGCTACTATCTCGCGGGATATTAAGGAACTGGGATTGATCAAAATACCGGCTGGAAACAACGTTTCTTATTACTCCCTGGGAATCGAGAGGCCGGTTTCCCGTATAGAAGGCCATTTGAAGCGGCTTTTTCGCGATTCGGTCGTAAGCATGGACGCAAGCGAAAACCTGATTATTATCAAAACGCACCCCGGCGGGGCACAGGCCGTGGCATCCGCCATAGACCAGGCCGGTTGGCAGGAAATTATCGGCACGGTCGGGGGAGACGACACGATTCTTGTAATTGTCAAGCCGAAGCGGGCTGCCGCGGATGTTCTGAACAGGTTTGAGGAACTCAACCTCAAAAAGGGGTGAGCGAATGCTTTTGAACATCTCCATAAAAAATTTCGGTTTAATAGAACAGGTCAAAATAGATTTCCAGGGGGGCTTAAATATCCTCACCGGTGAAACCGGAACGGGAAAGACGATCATTATTGACGCTTTGGAGATAGCGCTCGGCGGCAGGGCGCATACCGAACAAATTCGCAGCGGGGCGGAAAAAGCCCTGGTAGAAGCCGCCTTTGACCCGGCCGGGAACCAATCTCTGGAGCAACTGCTTGGTAATCAAGGAATTGACCTCGGCGAGGAGGATGGCCTGGTGCTATCCAGGGAAATCACCCGTTCCGGGAAAAATATCTGCCGGGTTAACGGTCAGGTGGTACCACTGGCTTTTTATAAAACAATCGGGAAGAGCATGGCGGACCTGCATGTCCAGCATGAACAAAATTCGCTTCTGAATCAGGAAAAACACCGTGCGCTTTTAGACCACTTTGGGGGAACCAGGCTCCTGGAACTGCTCGGCCAGGTTAAGTCGGCCTTTCAAAACTGGAGTGAAGCCCGCTCCCGCCTGGAAAAGCTGCAACGGGACGCGGGGGATAGGACCAGGCGTGCCGATACCTTGCGCTACCAGATGGAAGAGATCCGGCATGCAAAGCTTACACCCGGAGAAGAAGAGGAATTGGTCAGGGAAAAAAAAGTACTTGTGAACGCAGAAAAAATCAGTTTGCTGGCTGGAGAAGCTTACAGGCATCTTTATGACGGAAACGAAGGCCAGGTCTCTGCCACGGATCTCCTGGCCCGGGCGGCCGAAAACTTAAAATCCCTGGTCTTTTATGACAGCAGGGCGAGAAATATATTGGACGCACTAGAAAGCGCTCTTTATCAGGCGGAGGACGCGGCCCGTGATCTTGCCGCCTACCGTGACACGATAGAGTACAGTCCACGGAGGCTGGAAGCGGTCGAGGAAAGACTGAATCAGATTAAAACACTGAAGAAAAAATACGGGGACGGCATACCCGCGATTCTGCAGTTTCTGGATAGTGCCGGCTCCGAACTGCAAAACCTGCTACACCTTGATGAGGAATTGACTTCTTCCGACAGAGAATTAAGTGTTGCCGAGGCAGCCTATTACCAGGCAGCAAGGGAGCTCAGCAGCGCCCGCAAATCTGCGGCCCGGCTGCTGGAGGAAAGGATGGCCGGTGAACTGGCCTCACTGGAGATGGGGAGAGTGGTATTATCGTTGGAATTTACTCCCATCCAAGAGCCTTCCCCCGCAGGTCTGGAGCAGATTGAATTTTTGATCTCCCCAAACCCTGGTGAGCCTCTAAAGCCTATGGTTAAAATTGCATCGGGCGGCGAATTGTCCAGGATCATGCTGGCGCTTAAGACTTTGCTGGCACAGGCCGATGACAAGTATGTGCTGGTGTTTGACGAGGTCGACGCCGGCATTGGCGGCCGTGCGCTGCAGGCAGTGGCAGAGAAGTTATCCCAACTGGGTCAGCAGCGCCAGGTTATTTGCGTTACCCACTCGGCGCAGGTGGCCTCCCATGCCAGGGCACACCACAGGATCCTCAAAGAGTTTGACGGTCGGCGCACGGTAACCAGGGTTGAACTGCTGGATCGGGAACAGCAGGTGGAAGAGCTGGCAAGGATGCTGGGCGGCAAAAAAGTTACGGATATCACACGGCTGCACGCGAGACAGATGCTTAAAAACTCCGTCTAAAAAATTTGAAATAATTTAAATTATACCGCACATTTTTAAATTTGTGCGGTTTTTTCTATTTTTTTTATGGGTAACAAAGCAATAAATTACATATCTAAATAAACTGAAATAGACTCTGTATTTGGGATTTTGAAACATTTTTAGGCTGAATATTAGATATTTGTTGAGGTTATTATAAATTTGCAGTTTGTTTTGAAAACAAAGATATGCTTATCGGATTGTTTGATAATATTATTAATATTTGGAGGTGGATGGCAATAATATTGGAGGGGTGATGTTGAGGGGGAAAACATGCGGTTATATTTGTGGTATTTTAATTTTTTTATCAATTATGCTGACTTATCAGGTTCAAGGTACCTTGCTTCCGCCTGAAAAGCATTTGGTATCTGTCGGCCAGCCGCTGAACATTAAATTTCCCGCTCCATTAGAAAAGGGCTTAAAAATGGAGATAATCAATAACGAAAGCGACGCCCTTCAGGAAAATGTTATTGAAGGAGATTTTATAGCCGGGTCAAATCCGGTGGCCTTGCATCCAGGTCAGTTGAAACTCAGGCTCAGCTTGTACGGCGTGGTTCCCGTACGTGATATGCTGGTAAGCGTGTCACCGGAAATAAAAGTTGTTCCAGGCGGACAGTCCATCGGGGTTTTAATCCACGCCAGGGGAATTATTGTCGCCGACACGTACGATGTGGTTAATCAGAATGAACAAAGAATAAATCCTGCCGCACAGGCTGGCATTCAAAAAGGGGATGTAATCCTAAAAATTGACGGTTTGGAGGTGGGCAGCGACAGTCAGTTTAGAGATTTTGTGTACAGAACCGGAGCGGCAGGCGAATCCATGGCGGTAGAGGTAAAACGGGGGGAGGAAACCTTCAGCACTACTTTAAACCCGGTTTTATGCAAGGAAACTTCTGATTACCGGGTAGGACTTATGCTCAGGGACAGCGCAGCCGGAGTAGGCACCATAACTTTTTATGAACCAGACAGCAAGTCTTATGGCGCTCTAGGCCACATCATCACCGATGTAAACACCAAGCATCCGGTTGACCTGCAGGATGGGAAAATCGTCGGCGCCAGTGTCCAGGGTATTGCCAAAGGCAAACGCGGCCAGCCGGGAGAAAAAATCGGCATCCTGCAAGGTGACAAGTTATTGTCCGGTACTATCAACAGAAACACCAGGCTGGGTATATTCGGAAATCTTCAGAAACCGCTCGAAAACCCTGTTTTTACAGAACCAATACCGGTCGCCATGACCAGTCAAATTCACGAAGGGCCGGCAGAGATACTGACTGTTCTAAGCGGCGATACGGTAGAAAAATTTTCAGTGGAAATTTTAAAAATCAATCCGCTGGTCAGGCAGGACGGCAAGGCGCTTGTCTTAAAAATAACCGATGAAAGGCTGCTTGCTCAGACCGGCGGCATTATCCAGGGTATGAGCGGCAGTCCAATTATTCAGGAGGAGAGGTTGGTTGGCGCGGTTACCCACGTTTTTGTGAATGACCCAACCAGAGGTTATGGAGTGTCAGCCGAATGGATGTTGGAGGAATCCGGATTGCTGGATGATTCAGGACAAATTATAAAAGAACCTGCCGCATAAATAAATTATAAATATTTTTTTGCTTTACCATTCACCCTGGAAAAGGCTGTTTTTCCAGGGTGAAGTTCTTTTTGGACAGGTTCTCCCCCATAGATATACAAAAATTTTCCTTTTTTTCCGGAAGGACATTCTTTTTGGTCGTCGAATCATTTGGGTAAAATACTAAACATAAAAAAATAGAAATATTTAGGAGGCGGGAAGGTTTATGCCAAAGAAAGCAATCAGGCTTTTAATCGCAGATGATAACAGAGATTTCTGCGAGCTGCTAAAGGAATTCATAACGCAGCAGGAAGATTTCGATCTAACCGGTATTGCTTATAACGGCCTGGAAGCCATTCAAATGATCCAGGAAAACAGTCCGGATGTCGTCGTACTGGATATCATTATGCCGCACCTGGACGGAATCGGGGTTTTGGAAAAACTGGTTACCGGCAATACGGGCAGCAGGCCCAAAATTATCATGCTGACCGCCTTTGGACAGGAGAGCGTAACCCAACGGGCGGTTGAACTGGGCGCAGACTATTACATTCTAAAACCATTCGACTTTAATGTGCTGGCCACTCGCATCCGGCAGCTGGCGGACGGGGTAAATGTATCGCAGTATATTGCTCCGGTTAAACCCAAAAATTTGGACATAGCTGTAACCAATATTATCCATGAAATGGGTGTTCCGGCTCATATTAAAGGTTACCACTATCTGCGGGATGCTATTTTAATGGTTATCAGTGAAATCAACCTGCTCGGTGCGGTGACCAAAGAATTGTATCCCATGATAGCCCAGAAGTATCAGACGACACCCAGCAGGGTTGAACGCGCCATACGGCACGCCATCGAACTGGCCTGGGACCGCGGCAATGTGGATATGATGACCAAATTTTTCGGCTATACCATCAACCTTGAACGCGGCAAGCCCACCAATAGCGAATTTATCGCCATGGTAGCAGATAAATTGAGAATTGAAACCAAGGTTAGTTAAATAGAATTTTAGATAATAATGTATCATTCAATTCAACAAAACACCGCTTTTTTATTGGGTTATCACCAATAATCAGGGGGTGTTGTTTTTTTGACTTATTGTCAGCAGGTCCAGCGCAGGCAGGGTATAGCTATGCTTATCTCTGAGGCGGTTGGTGTAAAGCAGGAAAATAAGCGTAAAAGGTAAAAGTAAAGAACTTAGTTATCACTAACCACTACCAAAGAACTGGCTAAGATTCACAAGCTTTTTATGACTGATAACCTATTGTTGGAGTTTTCATCTAATAATCACCAAATTAGTTGAGTGATCTCAAAAAGCTAAGGGAAAAGGATGAAACATATTGATTCCAAACCAATTTAGAATTCAACTCCAAAACAGATTCGCTAATTGGTTTCCCGCTGTGCCCGAGGCCGATAAAAATATCCTGGAAAATATTTTAATTTATTCCAATCTACAACGCTTACGGATTATCTCGTGGCTGTTAATATTCATCAATTTGACCCTTATCTCTATTCAATTGGCATATATTGATAAAATCGATCAGCCTCACATTCTTGAAATAGCTCCGTATATCATGACCCTAAGGATGGTTCTTCTAGTAAGCTCTGTAGCTTTTTTAATCGTAACCAGGCTACCGTTTCCCGATGCTGTTAAACGATCCCATCTTTTTTACGAGACCGGGTATATCATACTTAACCTCATTAGTTATGCAATCTTATATAGCCTGATCCATTCTGTCGGACCTGGTATAGCCTCTTCTTACCTAATGGCAGTCCTCGTTTCAGCTACGTTTCTTTATTTAAAATGGTCTAAAAGCATAGCGATTTATGGCTTTTCCTGGATCGTATTCAGCGTTATGGTCTGGCGCTTTCAACCTGACTGGATTTTAGCTTTTTCCGCCATTATTAATGGTAGTGTTGTCACTATTTTTGCTTTAGTAATGTCACAGATTATATATGTCAATCGGGTTAAGGAATTTTTAAACCTACAAACAATCCAATTGCAGAAAGAGGAATTAGCCACATCTAATAACTTGCTGGAAAACCTTTCTTATTTGGATGCTCTGACTAACATCCCCAATAGACGATTTCTTGATGAATTTTTACATAGAGAATGGAGCCTGGCCGTCCGCGAGCATGGGTTGCAGCTAAGCTTGATTATGGTCGATATTGACCAATTTAAACAGTTGAATGACACCTTCGGTCACCAAAATGGAGACGATATCCTGGTCAAGATTGCCACGACTTTAAGCAGAACTGTTAAGCGTCCCGGTGATTTATTTGCCCGTTACGGAGGAGAGGAATTTGCAGCTATTCTGCCGAAGACCGACTTAATTGGGGCCCGCAAGATTGCTGAACAAATGCTTCAAGCAGTAGAAAGGCTGGATATTAATCACCCTTTCTCTGCGAATGGTCGTTTAACCATTAGTATAGGTTTGGCCTGCATCCAACCCGACGACAAGGAATTGCCGGAAATCCTTATTGAGGCTGCCGATAAAGCTCTTTATCAGGCTAAGAAGGCTGGAGGCAACCGGGTGTGTTGTGGCTAATTCCAAATATAATGAATCATTTCGGCTTTGACACACCCGACTTTGATTTGATATCCGTGCTATCCACACAATGCCCGAGCAAAGCGTATAATTAAAAAAAGCGGCTTTACCTTATGAAGCAACTTTGAAGCTGGCCGAAAAACTATATAATGGAAACATATATGACAATGAATGATGGGCACTGTCGCGTCATCATTATCTGGGAGGTTCAATACATGCTCGAAATACCAGAGAGTACGACCATCGCCAGACAGCTGAATGAAACGGTACGTGGAAAAACGATCCGCAGGGTCGTCGCCAATGCTTCACCCCACAAGTTCGCGTTTTATCACGGCGACCCGGCGGATTATGATGCGCTCCTTACCGGGCAGGTAGTCGGAGACAGTTTCGGCATCGGGGCGATGGTGGAGATCGCCGCCGGCAACCGCCGCATCGTCCTCGGTGATGGTGCTAACCTGCGTTATTATGATGATTCGACCAAAGCACCGTCGAAACACCAGCTTTTGATTGAGCTTGATGACAGGGGTGTGCTAGCCTGCTCTGTGCAGATGTACGGTTCGGTTCTGGCATTTATGGACGGTGAGCATGATAATAAATATTACCTTGTTGCCAAAGAAAAGCCCCAGCCTCTGACCGATGCCTTTGACAGATCGTACTTTGACGCACTGTACACCGGCGGAATGAAAAAGCTGTCAAGCAAGGCGTTTCTCGCCACTGAGCAGCGCATCCCTGGCCTCGGCAACGGTGTGCTGCAGGATATCCTGTTCTATGCCGGCATCCATCTAAAACGCAAGATGGGAACGCTTTCGGAGAAAGAGCTTGACGGGATGTTCCACGCGGTAAAGGATATACTTGCGGAAATGACAAGTCTGTGCGGGCGCGACACCGAAAAGGATTTGTTCGGCAATTCGGGCGGATACAAGACCATTCTCAGTAAAAACACAGTTGGGAAACCCTGCTCCGTCTGCGGTGCGGAAATACAAAAGGCCGCCTACATGGGCGGCACGGTCTACTGGTGCCCGGTTTGCCAGCCGCTTACAGAATAACGGGAGACATTTCCGGAAAGCCGCGATAGAGATAAGACATGCAAGGCCGGAAAGGTCTGATTGCTCCATAAAGACATAGGCGCCATGTTGGTAACCCACTGCGCCAGTAGTTTATATGAAGATATGGTTGCAAGTTATCGGCTCTCGTTAGAAAACCCTAAGTTCTGTTTGATGAGATGACTTGAAAACTTGTTTACATTTCTCAAATAGAATAGGCAAGCTAAGCACATTCACCTATTTGAGCAGTTGCCTGATAATCATGGACAGTTGAGGCAGACACTGTTTCAATTCAGACATGGAAGCGTAAGAATAGGACAAGCGAAGATACTGGCTGGAATGTTGGTCATATATGTTACCAGGATTCAATAGTATCCCCTTCTCTAATGACGTTTCAAAAAGTTTCCGGATGGAAAGTGCAGGCAATAATCGCAGCCAGACATAAAAACCTCCTTTGGGAACACGCCAAGTCGCAATGTCCGAAAAATTTTTTTGCAGCGCATCAATCATGACCTCTCTTCGAACCTTCAGTTCTTTCCGAACCTTTTCAAGATGTTGGTGATAGAGCCCGCTTGAAAGCCATTCTGCCGCGGTCCATTGAGAAAGGGAACTGGAACCGTAATCCGTTTGCATTTTGATATCGGCCAATCGTTCAATGACCGGTTCCGGCCCAACTACCCAGCCAATTCGTAAGCCTGGACTCAATGTTTTGGACATGCTGCCAAGATGCAATACGAGACCATTTTTATCAATGGCTTTCAAAGGGGGAGGCGGCGGGAAATCCAGCCAAAGTTCCCGGTATACCTCGTCTTCAATGATCGGAAGCTGTTCCTGTTCGCATAGATCCATCAGTTCTCCTCGTCTTCCTTCCGGCATCAAGACTCCCGTTGGGTTATGGAAGGACGGGATCGTATAGAGCAACGAAGCATTTTGCCTCCTTTTTTGTTCCGTGATCGTTTTAGTTTGAATCCCGTTTCCATCTAAAGGCAGTCCATATAATCTCATCCCGGCAGATTGAAATACATTCAGGGAATACAGATACGAAGGCTTTTCCAGAAAGATGGTAGACCCCCGGCGTAACAGGCCGATTGAAATCAACTGCAATGCCTGCAAGGCGCCTGAAACAATCAAAATGGAAGAGGGGGAAGCATCGATGCCAAACATTTTTAGATGCTTACTGACTTGGTCCCTCAAATAAAGTAACCCTTTTGGTTCTTCATAGCCAAGTGAACCTATGTGGTCCGTCAAACGGTTAAACACGTTTTTCATCATTGCACGAGGGAATAAATCGGGGGAAGGCTCTCCCGTCCCCATTCGGATGATATTGGGATAGAACTCTGCTTTATTGATTTTTTGTATCGTAGAGAAATTGGGTTGATGGATTCCCGCCTGGACATAGGAGTTCCAGTCAGGGGGCGGAGTGGAGGTCATCAAAGTCCATGTATTATTGATAATCCTCGTTCCGCTTCCGCTTCTGCCTTTTAGCAATCCCTCTGATATCAATTCATCCACAGCCGTAACGATCGTACTGCGGTTGATTTTCCAGATTTGCGCCAGGGCGCGCTGCGAAGGAATTTTGCTGTTTACAGGCCATTCCCCGGTTTCTATTTTGTCTTTGATGTACTCCTTGATCTGTAAATAAAGAGGTACTGGAGAGGATTTATCCGGTTTCCAATTTAGGTTAAACATAAATGACTTATCTCCGCTAAATTACTTTAAACCCATTATACTGTTTGGTTGGGTTAAAATCCATCCAATTGGTTGGAGACAGCGGCCGCAGTCTGCGTATCATTGTATTTATAGATGATGCAATGGAGGGACTCGGATGGCAGCAGCCTTTATGCACGGATTCATTCTGGCTTTTGGACTCATTCTTCCGCTCGGTGTCCAAAACATTTTTGTTTTTAATCAGGGGGCCCTGCAGAAACGTTTCATCAATGCGCTCCCGGTTGTTTTGACGGCCTCACTCTGCGATACGCTTTTAATCAGCCTTGCAGTGCTGGGGGTTTCTTTGGTGGTCCTGGGGTCCTTTTGGCTCAAGGCGATACTCTTGGGTACAGGAATTGTATTTTTGCTGTATATGGGATGGAGCACGTGGAAGAGTACCCCTGGAAACCATAAGGGCGAAAATGATGTGGCAGAGGCTTTCACCCCCTTGAAGCAAATTGCGTTTGCAGCATCAGTGTCGCTCTTGAACCCTCATGCGATCATGGACACGGTTGGGGTGATTGGAACAAGTTCACTCAGCTACAACGGAGCGGAAAAGGCGGCTTTTACAATAGCTTGTATTGTTGTTTCCTGGGTTTGGTTCATAGGGCTGGCTGCGATGGGACGAATGACCGGGGAGTTCGATAAATCGGGGCGGTTTATGGTAATTTTCAACAAAATTTCCGCTTTGATCATGTGGGCGGCGGCGATTTACATTGGATTCTCACTATTTTAATAATGGTATAAAGCAGTCGTATTGTAAGTTTATGCATATAAATTGTTGAACCCCGGTTAGAACTGGTTTTTTTTATATATTCGTAGTTGTCAGCAGCTTTTATTGCAGATGAAACACCCTATTGTTAAAGGATTTTTATTGAAAGGTGTCGAATGAAGTCTTTTTTGACAGGAAGGAGGTCTCCCAGCTGACAATTAAAAACCGTATCAGCGTATTTACAGGAGGCTTCGGCAGCGGCAAAACTGAAACTGCCCTAAACTATGCCTTGTATCTGCATAGCTGCGGTGAAGCGGTAACGGTAGTTGACCTTGATCTGATTAATCCGTATTTCAGGGTCAGAGTGGTCAGGGAAAACCTTGAAAGCAAAGGGATAAAGGTTATCAGCCCGGACGGCAAACTTGCAGGCGCCGATGTACCGGCCCTGCCCGCTGCAATTTACAGTATTTTTGAAGGCAAGGGACACGCAGTTATAGACGTTGGCGGCGACGATATCGGCGCCACGGCCTTGGGCCGTTTTAAGGAGCAACTTAACGTAGTCCCCCGTAAGATATTTTTTGTTGTTAATACCTGCCGTCTCCATACAAGAGAGCAAAGCGGCATTATCAAGATGATGAGGGGAGTTGAAAGGACTTCCCGTTTGCAGGTAAACGCCTTGATTTGCAATACCAACCTGGGTCGCCGGACAGATGCGAACATTATTTTGCAAGGCTACAAGGTTATTACCGGAGTGGCCGAACAATTAGGCTTACCGGTTGCTTTTATAGCCGCCCGCAGGGAACTGGCTGACCAGCTTGGTTGTCCTGGAGCGCCGGTCCTCCCGATGGATATTTTTATGAAGCCGCCCTGGGAAGACTTTATTGGGCTTTAATGTATTGTGCGAATGAATGAGTATCTTAAATTTTTGCCTTTGTTTGCATTTTGGGTTAGTTGACACGCCGCCAGCGGCACCACGTATCATGAAAACACCAAGCGATGCAGGTGCGATTTCAATCGTACACGGTGCGCTGCACCGTTCCTGATGTGAATGCTGTAACCAATAGATTTGATATGTAGAGCCCCTTGGAGAGTTCTACACATATTTGTTGAGTCTAGGAAGGAGAGTCCAGTTGTGGCAAGAGTAACCTTCAAGGAGGAACGCTGCAAGGGCTGCCGGCTGTGTCTGCCGGTTTGTCCCAGGGACATTATCAGTATGTCCGCACAGATCAACAGCATGGGCTATCACCCTGCCGGGGTGGAAGAGCAGGACAAGTGCACCGGCTGTGCACTGTGCGCGCTGGTGTGTCCCGACATGGTGATCGAAGTGGAGAGGGAGGAGAGGAGCGCTTGACCAGGCTTTTGATGAAAGGAAACGAAGCTATCGGTGAAGCAGCGGTGCGGGCAGGCTGCCGCTACTTTTTTGGTTATCCTATAACGCCCCAAAGCGAACTGACCCACTACCTGTCCAGGCGCTTGCCGGAAGTCGGGGGCCTTTACCTGCAGGCAGAGAGTGAGGTGGCTTCGATCAACATGGTTTACGGCGCCGCCGGCGCAGGCGCGCGGGTGATGACCGCTTCCTCGGGCCCGGGCATCAGCCTGATGCAGGAAGGTTTGTCTTTTATGGCCGGTGCGGAACTTCCCTGTGTGGTGGTCAACCTGATGCGGGGCGGCCCTGGTTTGGGCAATATAGGTCCTTCTCAGGCGGATTATGCGCAGGCTACCAAGGGAGGCGGCCACGGAGATTACCACATGATCGTTCTGGCGCCTAATTCTGTACAGGAAATAATGGATCACACCAGAAGGGCCTTTGACCTTGCCGACCAGTACCGCAACCCGGTGATGGTGATGGCGGATGGAATTATGGCTCAGATGATGGAGCCGGTGGATCTGGAAGAAGATGGTCAAATTCAGTTGCCGGCCAAACCCTGGGCGGCTACCGGGACGGCTTATCACGAGGGGAGAAACGTGATTAACTCCTGCTTTGTCATTCCGGAAGAAATGGAAGTTGTAAATTTAAGACTGGAAAAGAAATATCAGCAGATGCGTCAAAGCGAGCAGCTCTGTGACGGTTACCTCCTGGAAGACGCGGAAATCGTCCTGGTGGCCTTTGGCACAGCCTCCAGGCTTTGCCGCTCGGTTGTGGACAAAGCCAGGCAGCGGGGTATTCCCGCCGGTTTGATCAGGCCTATTACCCTGTGGCCCTTCCCGTATGATTTTATCGGAGAAATCGCTGGAACCTTTAAGTGTATGCTTGCAGTGGAAATGAACATGGGACAAATGCAGGAGGATGTCCAACTGGCGGTCAAAGGCCGGATTCCCGTCTACCATTACGGCCGTCTGGGCGGGATGGTACCGGTGGCCAGGGATATCCTGGAGGAAGTTATAAAACTGTACGGCGGGGGGGCTGAGCGGTGAAAAAAGTTTTTGCCAGGCCAAAAACATTAAAAGACGTTGCTTATCACTATTGTCCCGGATGTACCCACGGCATTGCCCACCGCCTGATCGCGGAAGCGATTGACGAACTCGATATTCAGGGCGCCACTATAGGCATGACTTCAGTGGGATGTTCCGTCTTCACCATGGATTATTTTGATATGGATATGGTCCAGGCCGCACACGGGAGAGCTCCCGCGGTTGCTACAGGAATAAAAAGGGTCCTGCCGGACCGGGTCGTCTTTACCTATCAGGGTGATGGAGACCTGGCGGCAATAGGTACAGGGGAATTTGTGCACGCTGCCGCGCGCGGCGAAAATATTACCGTTATTTTTATCAACAACGCCGTTTATGGTATGACCGGCGGGCAGATGGCGCCCACCACCCTAATGGGGCAGGTGACGAAAACCACTCCCTTTGGGCGCCAAAAGGAGATTA
>DNIT01000215.1:18192-18446 GCA_003489345.1 Pelotomaculum sp.
AGGAGATTAACGGCTTTCCGGTCAAGGTCTGCGAAATGCTTGCCCCATTGGAAGGTTCAGCTTACCTGGCCAGGGTAGCCGTGCACAGTCCCAAGTCAATTATCCAGGCCAAAAAGGTCATTAAAAAGTCCTTTGAGGTCCAAATGGCAGGGCTGGGTTTTTCCTTGGTGGAGGTGCTTTCCACCTGTCCGACCAACTGGGGTCTATCACCTCTGGAAGCCGTAAAATGGCTTGAGAACAATATGATCCCTTAC
>DNIT01000055.1:0-138 GCA_003489345.1 Pelotomaculum sp.
GCTGCTCCCATTGATGTGGGTGCCATGCTATATGAACGCTTTTTTAAAAATAAAAGCACGGTAATAATGACTTCAGCCACAATTACTGTCAACGGAAGCTATGACCATTTTATTGAACGGACCGGTCTGGGTTATATT
>DNIT01000055.1:226-1484 GCA_003489345.1 Pelotomaculum sp.
AGAGGGAAAACCTGGTTACCGCAAATTTTGATTCGCCTTTTTCCTATGACCGACAGGCCTTGTTGTGTATCAACCGTGATCTTCCTGTACAGGGCGCTGTGGCAGATAATATCTATATGGAGAGCCTGGAACATGCAATTTACAAGCTGGTTGAAGTAACTGGCGGAAGGACCCTGGTTCTTTTTACATCTCACCGGACTTTAAGGGAGGCCTACCAGCGGCTGAAGCCGAAACTGGAGACTCTGGGTGTATGCCTGTTGGGGCATGGACTGGACGGCAGCAGATCCAGGATATTGGAGGAGTTTAAACAGGACAGCCGGACCGTTCTCTTTGGAGCTTTCAGTTTTTGGGAGGGAGTGGACATTCCCGGTGAGGCGCTTACCTGTGTGGTGATCGTGAAATTGCCGTTTATGTCGCCTTCGGTGCCGGTGATAGAAGCCCGTCTGGAGGATTTTTCCAGACAGAATAGGGATGGCTTTCGAATGCTCAGCGTACCGCAGGCTGTGATCCGCTTTAAACAAGGTTTTGGCAGGTTGATCCGGAGCTGCAGCGATAGGGGCTTTGTTATTATTCTTGACGGGCGGATTCTCAATAAGAGCTATGGCAGGCAATTCTTGCGCTCTCTTCCTGTAACCAACCACATACGAGGCAGTATTGATATGATCACCAAAAAAATGTCGGAGTGGATTAATTCTTTGTAATATTACTAATACCTGGTAAGGCCTGCTTAAAAATATTTGGCACATTCACACACAGCCCGAAATAAACTATTATCAGCGAACGTTTAGGAAGGGATGTGAATAATTTGCGTGTATATTTTGTAAAACTTCCGTCTTTTTTAAGGGCTTTTCTGATGAAAATTATAAAATAATGTTTTCGGCAGGCGTAATGTCTGCCTTTTATTTTTGTAACAGTTGTCAAAATAATAGAGATAACAAGAAAATCGTTTTGATACGATAGAGTTTGCAGACTTTTTATTAGTTCTACATACAGTTATTAGTTTTATATATAGATGAACTATTGTAAAAGAAATAATAAATATGATAAAATACCACCAGAGCGCATGAGTTTTGTAATAAACTGCTCATGTAAAAATGAAAATATCTAAGGATTGAATATGATGATCAAAGTCGAGATTTCTGAAGATGCCAGGGACTATATTCTCAAAACATCTAATATCATTACTGTGGACCTGGTAACAATGAGCGGTTGCTTTGGTGCTACCAATGAGCCTCTTGTGTCCATAGGTGAACCGTCC
>DNIT01000055.1:1599-3480 GCA_003489345.1 Pelotomaculum sp.
TACTTGAAAATTATGACGAGGTTATTGCTGACGGAATTAAAGCCTACTTTTTTAAAGGGGCCGTTAGCGCACCGGATGGAATTAGGATATACCTGGAGGGTAATAGATTGGTATATCAAAGTCTGCAGATTGAAGGGTTGCTCTATGACTATACCCCGCTTCCATCATAGAGCCTGCCGATAACAATAAAAGGGCAGCTGATCCTTCCTTGATACGAGGGGGCGCATCTGCTCTTTTTTGATAGTATTGTCAATATTGATCTTAACAGATGCGCGGCAACAGTTCACCGGAAGCAATATCAATTATCCGTGTACTGCCAATATAGGTCCGTAGCGCAACTTTTCTTGCCTTGTCTGTAACTTCACCGATTATAACCGCGTCTTTACCATATTCGTGACCGTGCAGGACCTCCAGTACATTATCTGCTGCACTTGCTGCAACAATAACGATAAACTTACCTTCATTAGCCAGGTGCAACGGGTCTAGTCCCAATAATTCACAACTGGCTTTAACCTGGGGTTTGAAGGGTAAGCATGACTCGTCTATGATCATGCCCGTATTACTACTGACGGCTATTTCATTGAGGGATGAGGCGATACCTCCGCGGGTTGGGTCGCGCAGGACATGAATATCATTGCCGAAACACAGCAGTTCCTTAACCAGACCGTTTAACGGCGCGCAGTCGCTTCTTAAATCTGCTTTGAAGCTTAATCCTTCACGCAAACTGAGGATGGTCATCCCGTGGTCGCCGATTGTTCCTGAAATAATTACTTTATCACCGGGCTGGGCATTTTTTGCTGATATATTCAATTTTTCATCGACAATACCGATGCCGGCGGTATTAATATAGATACCGTCAGCAGCTCCCCTGCCGACCACTTTCGTATCACCGGTAGCAATTTGTACCTCTGCCGTACTTGCAGCTTCGGCCATAGTGCGTACAATATCCTCCAATTCGGCGATAGGTAAGCCTTCTTCAATAATAAACCCAACGCTCAGGTAGAGTGGCAGGGCGCCCCGCATGGCCAGATCATTAACTGTGCCACATACTGCCAGTTTTCCTATATTGCCGCCGGGGAAAAAGCGTGGTGTAACAACATAGGAGTCAGTAGTGAAAGCAATTTTGCGCTGCGGCAACATTACCGTGGCGGCATCCTCCAGGGCGTTTAAAATGGGGTTGCCTAAATATTTTAGAAATAAATTACTGATCAATTGTTGGGAAAGCCTTCCGCCGCCACCATGGCCGATCATGATTCTATCCAAAGAAATTCTTCCTTTCAAAGTGAGGGAACATTCCTTCTAGGAAGTCCCTTTTAATTGGCACTGTAAGGATTAAAAATAATGTTGGGCTGTAATTTGATGTAGTTATTCCCTGTATCTGTAATACGCTGCACAGGATCCTTCGCTGGAAACCATGCATGGTCCGATAGGATTTTCCGGTGTGCAGGCAACACCAAACAGGGGACAGGCGGCCGGTAATTTGACTCCGCGCAAAATGTCTCCACAACTGCAGCCTTTGTGTTCAACCGGCTCATCCACTTTAACTTCAAACCTGTGCAGCGCGTCATATTCCTGCCAGTCAGCTTTGATCGCCAGACCGCTGTCGGAAATTATACCCAATCCGCGCCAATCGCTGTTACAGGCAGCAAACACCTGGTTCATACCTTGCAGGGCAGCTGCATTGCCGTTGTCTTTCACTACCCGCCGGTATCCATTTTCAATCAGCGGCCCAGCTGTTTGTTGACGAATCAGCTTTACAATCGATCCTAAAATATCCCGTGGTTCAAAACCGGTAACAGCACCGCCGATACCATATTCTTCTGCTAAGAAGCCATATACTTTTGCGCCGATAATTGCGCTTACGTGTCCCGGCAGGAGGAA
>DNIT01000055.1:3578-5288 GCA_003489345.1 Pelotomaculum sp.
AGGAGGAATCCGTTGATTCCCAATTCCCCTGAATCAAGCAATGCGCGCAGCGCATTGGGCAATGTCTTATGCATGCAAATCACGGAAAAATTTTTAAGAGCGTCTTGCCTGGCTTCCATAATGCCGAAAGCGGTGCTGGGCGCTGTTGTTTCAAAGCCTACTGCGTAAAAAGCAACTTCCCGGGCAGGATTTTGCCTGGCGATCTCCAAGGCTTCCAGAATGGAATAGACAACCCTGACATCTCTTCCTTCAGCGCGCTCCCTGGCGAGGCTGCTTTTCGAGCCGGGCACGCGGATCATGTCCCCAAAGGTTGTTAGGATGACGCCGGGGATTCTGGCAAAGGCAATCGCCATATCGATATCACGGTTAGCGGTTACACAAACCGGGCAGCCAGGTCCCGAAAGCAGCTTAATATTGTCCGGCAATAGTTCCCTCAGTCCGTAGCGGCTTATGGCCATGGTATGCGTGCCGCATACCTCCATAAAGGCAAGTGGCTTTTCACATTTCCTAATCTCAGATATCAGTAACTGGACAAGCTCAGCCTCATGCATCCCGCAGTTCCTCTTCCATCATTTTTTTAATCTCTATAAACAAATTCATGGTTTCTTCTGCCTGCTCCCGCTCAATGATACTGATGGCGAAACCTGCGTGGATCATAACATATTCACCGATTTTAACTTCCGGGGTCATAGCTATGGAAACAGCTTGGGTGACACCGTCAAATTCCACATCTGCCTTTTGGCCGTCAATTTTGACTACTTTGGCTGTTATGCCCAGGCACATATGTCATCAGCTCCTCGTATATAGTTTTGTTTACACTAAAAGCACAGCTGTTCCATAAAAGAAGAAACGGAGAGGGGAGGGTGGGGAAGCTGCGCCAATTATATTACCTGCTTAAATTATAATGTGCTATCATAACCTGGCCAAGTGAAATACCGCCGTCATTTGCCGGCATTTTTTGCTGCCAGAAAACGTCAAAGCCTTCTTTTGTAAGGTGCATTACCAATCCTTTCAACAAAAAAGCATTTTGAAAGACACCGCCGCTCAGACATACTTTTTTTATCCCGGTATGATTCGAGATTTCCAGGCAGACACCGGCAATTGCCTTGACCAATCCATTATGAAATTTAGCTGCAATGGTTGAAGGGGCAATGTTATTTGCCAGGTCATCATATACCCCTTTTAAAAGAGGAGCAGGATCCAAAATATATCCTTGCAAGTCAAAATCATAAAAATCCATTACTTGTTCATCAATGATACTTTCTAAACGGACCGCAGCTTCTCCTTCATAACGCACAATTCTGGCTATATTAATGAGCGCCGAAACCGCGTCAAACAATCGCGCACAACTGGACGTCAAAGGCGCATTTATATGCTTGTCCATTTGTTGCGTCATTATTAGTAGCTCTTCATCTTCAATAGTATCAAGATATTTTTGAAAAATGCAGATATCTTTGCCAAATAAACTATAAAGGTAACCGTAAGCCATCCGATAAGGTTCTTTAATTGCTTTTTCCCCGCNNCGGGCATGCGTACATATTTAAAATGCCCCAGCCTGCTAAAAGAACGATAATCTGCCAGCAAAAATTCTCCGCCCCAAAGATTACCATCAGTTCCATAGCCGGTACCGTCAAAGGCAATACCGATTACCTGATCGGTGACGCCGTTTTCCAGCATGCAGCTGACAATATGGGCATGATGATGCTGTAC
>DNIT01000055.1:5390-5875 GCA_003489345.1 Pelotomaculum sp.
ATATGGGCATGATGATGCTGTACGCCTAGCAATTGAGCGTTGCCGATTGACCGGGCGTACTGGGTAGAGAGGTAAGCAGGATGTAAATCATGTGCGATAATGCGCGGGTTGATCCGGAAAATATGTTTATAGAAATCAATCATTCGCTCGTAGTATTCAAGGGTGGGCAAGTTATCCAGATCGCCGATGTGTTGGCTGACAAAAGCGTGATAATCGCGGGTAAGGCAGAAGGTATTCTTTTGTTCCGGCCCGCAGCCTAAGATTTCCGGTAATTGCTCAGGCAGCAGCAAGGGTTCCGGCGCATAACCACGCGCGCGGCGGATTACTGCTTCCCGGCCGGCTATGATCCGGGTCACCGAATCATCAATTTTATTCACAATATCACGGTTATGCAGCAGGAAACAGTCTGCAATCGCGCCCAGCTTCACTATGGCTTCATCATTGGAACTGACTAAGGGCTCTTCGGAAATATTGCCGCTGGTCAT
>DNIT01000055.1:5974-19772 GCA_003489345.1 Pelotomaculum sp.
TCGGAAATATTGCCGCTGGTCATGATCAGCGGTTTCTTATAACTATCAAGAAGCAAAAAATGCAGGGGGGTATATGGCAGTATCACACCCAGAGTAGGTAAACCAAAGGTAACGCTGTACGCTATCTTTGTTCCTTGCCGCTGATGCAAAACAACAATGGGACGTCGTGGACTAACCAGCAGTTTCTCTTCGGCAGCAGAAAGCTTACAATATCCGGCTACCTGCTCAAGGTCCTTCATCATTACGGCCATTGCTTTGCCGTAACGGTGTTTTCTCCTGCGTAATTCAGCAACTGTGGTTTCATCGGTAGCACTGCAGGCCAGATGAAAACCCCCGAGTCCTTTTACCGCTACAATCTTACCCTCCTGCAGGGCCTGTACTGTCAGTTTAATCGCATCTCCATTGATAGCCTGTAACGGTACCCCGCCCATAAAAGCCAACCGGGGACCGCATTGCGCGCAGGCGTTTGGCTGGGCATGAAAGCGGCGGTCATTTGGGTCTGCGTATTCTTGGGAGCATCTGTCGCACATCTGGAAAGGTTGCATGGAGGTATAGGGGCGGTCATAAGGGATATCGGTAATGATTGAAAAACGCGGCCCGCAATTTGTACAGTTAATGAAAGGGTACCCGTAGCGGTGATCGCCGCTATCCATTAATTCGTGTTGACAGTCTGTACAAGTGCCGATATCCGGTGAGATAGATACATATTCTCCCGGCTGTGGTTGACTTTGCCTGATTTTAAAGTCCCGGTATCCGGCTGCTTCTGCTTCCATTACCGATATGGTATCTATTTTGGCGAGCGGCGGCAGCTGCATGGTTAAGTCATCCAGAAAGGCATGCAAGCTTTCTTCCGCACCTTCTACTTCAATCAATACTCCGCCGGAAGTATTCAGGACCCATCCATGCAAGCCATACCGCTTGGCAATTTGAAACACAAAGGGGCGGAACCCCACCCCTTGTACTATTCCTTTTGTTTCTATTATCCGCCGGGTTAAATTGTCTTTTTTATCAGCATTAGATAGTCTGTCCATTCTCGAATTTCCTCGGATTAGCAGGATACTGTAAAACACCCGCGAGTTAAGGTTGGAGCGCGTTTATCTTAAGGACAGCCAAACCAGTTTCAACTATGCCCCGGATAACTGCCAGCTCATGCATTCATATTTAATTCAGGCGTTTTCTTTGGCAGCTGTTTTTTTCACCGGTGGTTTACCAATTTTTATTTGGTTTTCTTTAACATAAACCGGAGTCCTGTAAACCTTGTTAAGAGACAGGCATTTGGTCGGACAGGCTTCCACACAAACACCGCAAATAACACAGTTGTATGGGTCCAGCTCCCATTTGCTGGCAGCTTTTTCAACGTTTAGACAGGTTGATGGGCATTTGCGCTGGCACATCCCACAGAAGATACATTTATCAATATCTATTTCCAGTTGGCCCCTGGCCTTGTCGAAAGCTTCCCTTTTTTCAAAGGGATACAACCGGGTGGCTGGTTTTCCAAACCCATTTTTCAAAATGGGCGATAACATTCCAAACATCTTTACGTCCTCCTTTTCTTAGCGCTCGGTGCAGCTGATGCAGGGGTCGATCGTCAATGCCAGAACAGGCACGTCTGCCAGTTCACAACCAGGCAACATGGTCAGGAAGGCAGGAATATTGGCAAAGGTCGGTGTGCGCACATGCATTTTTTCAAGGTTCTTGGTCCCATTGCCTTTAACAGTATAAGTCACTTCGCCGCGCGGTTGTTCAACCTGTATAAAGGCTTCGCCTTCCGGATTTCCTTTCACCTTGACATTGATTTCTCCGGCAGGAATTTTGGCAACTGCTTGCCGCAACAAATCAAGAGCCACAAACATTTCTCTGAAACGGACTTTTGTCCTGGCGTAGCAGTCTCCGGCGGTTTCTACAACCGGTTCGAAGTTCAAGTATTTGTATCCGGCATAGCCGATCATCCGGGCGTCCCACTTTACGCCGCTGGCCCGCAGCACGGGACCGGCCGCGCCAAGTTTCCAGGCCTGTTCTTTGCTGATGACGCCTTTATCAACCGTTCTCTTTTTGATTGTATAGTCATTCAGGACAGAATGCTCAATTGCTTTTACCCTGCGTTGAACATCGTCGGCTAATTTAACAATTTGCTGCAATAATTCAGGTGCAATGTCCCTACGTACGCCGCCTACCTGACAGGTGGAGATAATCACGCGGCTGCCGGCGGTTGCTTCCATCATATCGACAACAGCTTCACGAATTTTCCAGGTTTCCATAAACATGGCTTCAAAACCAAAGGCGTCAGCCATAAGCCCGAGCCAGAGCAAGTGGCTGTGTACCCGGTGTAATTCCGACCAGATCACGCGCAAATAATCAGCCCGTTCAGGAACTTCAATATTCATTAGCCTTTCAATGCTGAGACAATAACTCATAGCATGCTGAAAACTGCAGATACCGCAGATTCTTTCCGCCACAAATACCATCTGGTTAAAGTCCCTGACTTTAACCAGCCTTTCCAGGCCGCGGTGAATATAGCCGATTTGCGGAAGCGCCTCAACTACTTTTTCATCTTCAAGTACTAGTTTTAATTGGATTGGTTCTGGCAATACAGGGTGTTGAGGTCCAAAGGGTATAACTGTACGTCTGTCCCCCATGATTAACCCTCCTTCTTCGCAGTATCAGCTTTTTTATTCCACTTTTTAACGAGAGATACGTTCATGCCGGCCATTGATTGTGGTGGAGCTTCCACTTCGTCCTGTGACATATATAAGCGTCCGCCGAAGTCAACTACCAAACCCTTATATTTTAAGCCATATAGATCCTGGTTCTCGTTTTCAATTAACAGCGCATTAAAGAAAATAGGGGAGATGCTTGGTATTTCAGCCCCTTTGGGAACAGTTAACCGCAATGTGGTGGCGTCATAATCCTTCCCAAATTGATAGATGAGTTCGAAATTATCTTCGGCTTCAAAGACATCCGCGATGATAAAGCGATAACCGTTATCCGCTAATTTTTGCGTTTCCGCGAATAATTTATCGGCGGTAGTTTGCACTTCGTTGGTTTCTTTTGTTTGGTTATGCAGCATTTCCTAACACCTCCTAATTCCCGACAGCTTTTTTATTCATCTTTTCTACTTTCTCCTGGAATTTCTGGAGACCCAGCACCACCCCGTCGATAATCGCTTCCGGCCGCGCAGCGCAACCAGGCACATAAACATCGACAGGAATGATTTTGTCAACGCCTTGTATAACGTTATAGCAATCCGCAAAAACACCGCCGGTGCAGGCGCACGCGCCTATCGCAACTACCACCTTGGGCTCGGGTATTTGTTCGTAAACATTTCTTAAGACCCGTTCATTGCGTGGATTAACTGTGCCTGTTACCAGCAGAACATCTGCGTGCTTGGGATTGCCAATATTCAAGATGCCAAAACGTTCTATATCGTAGAGCGGGGTCAGGCAAGCCAGGACTTCAATATCGCAACCATTACAGCTGCCGCAGTCAAAATGCACGACCCACGGAGACTTGGCCCTGGAATTATTAATCAAACCCATATAATCATCTCCTTTATATCCTCTGTGTATACCGGCGAGTATTAAAAAGCTAGATAAAATACAAAGCAATTATGTTCACAGCGCATAAAACAATCCCGAATCCCCAGGCGGATTTTAACATCCATTTCCAGGTTAATCTGGCCGTAGTGTTGTCTAATATTATTTCCAGAAGGTACATTACTATCACCAGGGTTGCAGCAATATACCAGTTGCTTGCGAAGAAGATGGCGACAAAACCAAGCGCCAACATCAATTCATACCAGTGGGCAACTTCAATCAGCGCCAAATAGGGACCGGAAAACTCAGTATGCACGCCGCGCACTATCTCCTGGTGGGCGTGCTGTCCGGCCGAGATATCAAAAGGAGATTTTCTCATTTTAATACTCAGTACTTCGATCAGCACGATGAAAACTAAAGGCAGCACATACAATAAGGGAGTATTGTTGTGAATCTGGTAGTTAACTATTTCAGCAACCTTAAAACTGCCGGTTACCATAAACATAGCAACCGCAGTAATGATTAACAGCGGGTCATATGCAAGCATTTGCAATATCTCACGCTGGCTGCCGATTTGGCTGTATGGCGAACGGACGGAAAGAGCTCCCATCACCATTGCGCCACCGCCAACGGTCAGAACGAAGATGATGGCGATTAAGTCCTGACCCAAAACAAACAGTACAAAACTTAACATGGCGAAAAACAGATAGGTGATCACATAGACGATTTGTACTTTATTGTTAATGAACTTTTCTTTGCCAAGCAATTTGAATACGTCATAGAAGGGCTGCATGATTGGGGGGCCGAAGCGACCCTGCAATCTAGCGGTTATTTTTCTATCAATACCAGTGAGCAAGCCCCCAATGATAGGGCCTAGGACAATGGCTAAAACAACCATCAACGCTGTATTCATCTCATATATCACCCCAAAAATTTATTTTTCTGCATAGTGTCGAAAGAAGCACTTTTACAATCCCATGTAGGCTACAATAAACATCACTAAAATCGCAATGATAGAAATAATATTGGATCCATTTGTCAGTACTTCTTCTCCAAATACTCTGTTTAGATAGTAGTTGCTGTGGGAGTAATCAACCCAACCGTCAGCAATGGCACGAAACCTTGGCCGGTCTTCATCGTTATCGGCAGTTTCACCGCACATATACGGCGCGGTAACCACGCTGTTTTTCGCTTTACCGACAGCGTAGATACTAAACAGAATGACCACTATAACGGTTGCGAAGATGGGCCACAGGGTGAATGAGCCTACGGTGTTGACTAATGCACCGTTCCCTACCTGCGTAAAGGTGTCCGCTGCTTTGGTATAGTAAACTTTTGCCAGAGGGGAAATCATCAAGTTGTATACCTGGAAGATGATAACGTTGAGGATAATCGCCAGCGCCGCCAGGACAACCAACGGGGTCTTGGTCAGGAAGGCAATATTTTCAATAACCCGTTTTACAGGTTTGCTGGAAGTACTCATTAGAATTCCAGCCCACCGTACCCAAAAGACAATCGTAATGGCACTGCCGAGGATCATCAGAAGCAAAACTATCGGTAGAACTGAAGCTGCTTCCATAGCGGTCCATTTACCAATCAGCATGCCAAAAGGAGGTAAAAACATTGTTAGCATGCCAATTACGCTGATTACAGCGGTAAGAGGCATTTTATCAACTAAACCATGCATGTCTTCGATATCCCTGCTGCCAATGCCATGTTCAATTGTCCCGACACAGAGGAAGAGCAGCGCCTTGGAAACCGCATGGAAAATAATCAGGAATATGGCGCCGGCATATGCAAGAGGCGTATTGATCCCTGCACATGCAATAATCAAACCGAGGTTGGCAATCGTTGAGTAGGCCAGCACTTTTTTACCATTGCTTTGACCTACAGCCAAAGCTGATGTAATAACAAAGGTTAAGCCGCCAAGAATGGCAACCATCGTGCTCAGCCAGGTATCGGCATAGGCCGGCGCTAAGCGAACAATCAGATAAACACCGGCTTTGACCATAGTGCTGGAGTGAAGCAGCGCGGAGACCGGAGTCGGTGCAACCATCGCGCCCAGCAACCAGCTTTGGAAGGGGACTTGTGCGGCTTTGGTCAGTCCTGCAAAAACCATCAGTGAGAGCGGCAAGATTAACAACGAGGGTGCATGATTACTGTTGATAATATCAATTAAAGACAGTGTATGGGCGTTGCTGAAAAGAATCATAACTCCGGCAGTGAAACCGACACCACCGAGCATGTTCATTGATATTGCCCTTAATGCGTTTACTGTTGCAATTTCGGTTTTATCATGCCCGATGAGCATGAAGGAGCATAGAGTTGTGATTTCCCAGAAAAATAACAACCAGACAATATTATTGGCAAGAACAAGACCGTTCATCGCGCCCAGGAAGAGTACCAGATACAGGAAAAAACGCGGCTGCCTGGTTATTTCTAAATGTAAATGATGTTCGTGGTCCTTCATGTAAGGAATACCAAAAATACAAATCAACGAACCAACTATTGATATTATTAGGACCATAATAATTGAAAGCTGATCAGCAAAAAAAGTTGGTTCCACTTCGATGCCATGGGCCATTACAAAATCAAAATAATAAACCATTACAATAGAAGCAATGGCAAAGATAACGGCACTGTATGCAAATAAGGAATGGTATTTTCTGTGATAAAAGGCTTGGAAAGCGATGTAAGCCAGTAATGCAAAATCAAGATACGTAATTAATGTGTTCCATTGTCCTCCCAAGGTGTACTCAAAGTTTCCTTGACCCAGTAATACCACTGAAGTTATCATTAAAACTATAGAAACAAGAACGACAACTACCGCCCTGGCAGAGTGGTTCTTCAATGCAAGACAAATGAAACCCGCAATAAACGGCAATGCAATTAGTATTAATAAAAGCGTGTCCAGCATTGTAATACATCACCTCTCCTGATTTCTAAAAATAATATCAATTGCTCTTAAAATTAAAAACAAATCAAAAAAACTGACAATAATCCCTAAAATCCGCCCGCTATAAAAAACATGTTATTGTTTTCCGAAATCACTCATCTCCCATCCAGGCCATTGTTTCCTTCAAGGTACTGTTGGTGGCACTGAAAAATCGTTTTGTGATTACTCCCCAGTACATGCATGCCACGTTTGGGATGCTAATTTCTAAATATTTGGTTCTCCTCACGTAAAATTGCCACCAAACGTTATGAGGATGTAGCCTTCACTTTACTGACGACAGGAAACAGACCTTGCTTTAAGGACTATTTCCTGTCGCGGCAGATTAAAATCACTGCATAATGTTTTTCTTAGCGATAATAAAATTAATGCTGCACTTTCAAGCCTAAGGCTATGAATAAAGAAACAGACTGTCTCTTAGCTGAATGTGCAGTCCTGTCTGGCGCGGGGTGGCTTGACACGTGCCGCACGGTTTTTTGCGTGGATGTTCAAAATATTAAACCGCTACGGCTAACCGAATATATAGTTCAATCAGAAATATAATAATCTCTAAATTGATTTCTCAATTCCTTAAATATGAAGTTTTTCAAAAAAAAATTATTAAATAAATAGAATAGATGTGACAAGATTCGATATTGTTAGACAAATCGATAAGGTTGATACATTCAAAATCACTTCAAGATAAACATGGCTCTATTAACATATTCTATTTCCTTCACATCGCCATGTTTTGCAATTAAAGTAAGTTTAACAGAAAACAACTTACCAGTCAACAAGGGCAGCTATTTGTACGTTTGGATACGGTACGTAGTTTTATGTTTTATATGTCCGTGTTAACAACAAATGATTTTTATCACAAGCTGAATGTTGAAATTTGTAAAATGGTTTCACCGATGGACATCAATAGTAGGCATTAAGAGGTGTAAGTCTAGGATTGAATTAACTTTTTTGGAATATAAGGTCTGTATTTCATGTCAAACTAACCCCTACAATACCGCCGAGAGCTCCGGCACTCAAAGATAACAGGAATTTGGAGAAAATACTAAGACCGGCTTGCTCCGGTAAGAACAAACCGGCAAGCAGCAATAAGGCTAAAAAAAACAACAGTCCCGTGGCAAGACCGTGGTAGAGCCCCCTGCTCCCTGCCTGCTTGCCGGCGGCAAGTGAACCGCTGAAAGCGCTGGCAGCCAGAATAGCGCCGGTAAACCATGGCAGAGTTTGCTCTGTTGCTGAACTTACATGGTAGACAATACCGGTCCCAATGCTTAAAAGCAAGGAGACAGCCAGGGTCAGAAAGGTTCCTTTGAGCACCGCACTGACATTAATCAAACTTCTCAGGCTCCCCATATTAATGGAAGACATTGCAACACCCCCCTGATCTTATTATAATTATGTTTATGTATTGAGGGGCTGCATATGACAGCGGGCAAGAGTTCGGGGCTTGCTTATTTCTTTAATTCGGCCTTGCCCTCGTAAGCAGTCGTGGGTGTCCGTCCCGTGGGAGGATTGTTGTCAACAAAGTCGTGTTCCCTCTGTCCGTCAACATTAATTCTTGTAGCGGATCCGATTTTTTCTTTAATGAAGATGTTGCTTTTGCGAAATTTAGCCAAATTATTAACCTCCTTCTTTTATTTTAGTATTTACCCGGTATACTATCTTTAAGTGGGTTTTTCATAATATTTTTGTTGTGGCGAGTTAAGAACACATTGAAAGGGCGTGGGCTTATGGAGAAAATTATTCTTAAGGTATGGGGGATGGAATGTGGACATTGTAAGGCCGCAGTTCTAAAGGCTCTAAGGGAAACAAAGGGAGTAAATGACGTCAGTATACATTTACCTTCCGGCCAGGCAACAGTAACTTATGATCCCCTTGTTGTTGGACGCAACGAGATGGTAGTGGCAGTTAAAGGTGCGGGATATGAAGTCTTAGATTAAGGGAAAATAATGTCGATGTTTTAAAAGGTCGAAGGGGGCCCAGCTGTGTACGAGCTAAGTATTAGGACCCGGTTTGCAGCGGCGCACTGTATTGAAGGTTATAACGGCCCCTGCAGCAGGGTGCATGGTCACACCTGGCAAATCGAGGCCACCGTGCTTGGTCCGCAGTTAAACCGGTTGGGGATGCTGATTGACTTTCAGGACCTTAAAAGAATTCTTAAAAAAATTATTAATAAACTTGACCACCAGAATTTGAATGAGCTGGAACCATTCAGTGGCGGGGGAGGGGAAAGCCCGACGGCGGAAAATCTGGCCCGTTATATCTTTGAACAGCTTAAACCTGAAATTACGGCAATGCAGGAGGACCTGCGGGTAGGGTCGGTGCGTGTCTGGGAGTCCCCTGACGCCTCGGCTGTTTACAAGGAGGTGCAACCGCTTTCATGAAAAGTGTTGTTCTTCTATCAGGCGGTCTTGATTCCACAGTTTCTTTCGCCCATGCGTTAAGAGAAAGCGAAGTCGCCCTGTGCCTGACCTTTAATTACGGCCAGAGGGCGGCCAACCGGGAAAAGAAAGCCGCAGCAGCACTGGCTGCCCACTACCGGGTTGAACACCTGGTTATAGAACTGCCTTTTTTGCGGGATATTACCTCAACAGCCCTCGTCAGGAGTGATTTGGATTTGCCGGAACCAGAGCGGGCCGGACTTGATGATTTTGCAGCCTCAACCGCCAGTGCTGCCGCCGTTTGGGTACCTAACCGCAACGGGGTATTTATCAATATTGCCGCTGCCTTTGCCGAGTCCCGTCAATGCGGGCTGGTTGTAACCGGTTTTAATCGTGAGGAAGCCGTAACCTTCCCAGACAATAGCCCGGATTTCGTTGCCGCTGCCGGCCATGCCCTTAGCTATTCAACACTGAATAAGGTTAAAGTCGTCAGCTATACCCAGCGTTTGGACAAAGCTGAGATCATCAAGCTTGGCCTTAGGTTGGATGTTCCATTCGAACACATTTGGAGCTGTTATAAGGGCTATGAAAAAATGTGCGGCAGCTGTGAAAGCTGCCGGCGCTTCAAGCGGGCGTCAGAACAGGCCGGCCTGGATACAACTGCCTTTTTTATCTAAGGTTAATGCTTGTATAGCAAAATGATTTTTCGATATCGCGGAGGTAGAAATGCTGCAACGTTTTATTTCTGAAATAATCACCTACGACGGCACCCAGCTTTCATCACACTGGGCTTTTCGCAGGATGGGACTTCCGGGAGACAGTATTGTGTCTTTTCGAGGACCCTGCCGGGTTATGCTGGCGGAAATGGTGGACCTGGAGGATGTAAGAAACAACGCTCCTATATTTAGCCGCAATATGCTGCACTTCATCGTGGAGCATTTCGACATGGACCTCGAGAAGACGATTTTACGACAACGCATGCTGATCGCGATTATCAAAGATATTCTATGGGAAAGCCATCGGGCAGAGTTTACCCGTAGTGGAGACGACCTCTATGCCGGTGAAAAGAAATTATCTGTCTCCATCGCTACTTTGACCCCGGTTTCTACCATGATTCACACGGGACTCAATATTTTAAGCAAGGACACACCGGTTCAAACCATCGGACTGGCCGACCTTGGCTTGCAGGAAGAGGAAATCGAGTCCCTGGGTAAACTTATTTGCAGCAGATATACAAAGGAGCTCGCAGAAATCGGGATGGCTCGTTGCAAAGTGCGAGGGACCACGTAAATGACTGTTCCGGTAACCGAAATTTTCTCTTCTGTGCAAGGTGAGGGATTGCTGGTAGGATGCCGCCAAATTTTTATCAGGCTATACGGTTGCAACCTCAAATGTTCATATTGCGACACGGTTTTGCATGAAGAACCTGATTTATGCCGGGTCGAAACGGCTCCAGACACTGGAATTTTTGAATACCTGCCAAACCCACTGGGCATCAATGATATTGCCCGGGTCGTGGAAAGACTTGCTGTTGGACTGCATCACTCAATCAGCCTGACTGGCGGCGAGCCGCTGCTGTATTCCAATGTGTTTAGAGAACTGCTGCCGGCGCTTCGTGGGTCCCGCAGGGGAATTTACCTTGAAACAAACGGCACTCTGCCGGGTGAGTTAGCCAGGGTAATTGATCTACTTGATATGGTAGCTATGGATTTTAAGCTGCCAAGTGTTAGCGGCCTTCCTCCCCTTTGGAGCAAACACGGTCGTTTCCTTGAGATTGCTGCCACTAAAGAAACATATGTAAAAGTGGTAGTAGCAGAACAGACCCCCAGTCGAGAGATAGAAACGGCTGCCGGTCTGATTAAAAATACGGCTCCCGGCGTGCCTTTGGTTATCCAGCCTCTTACTGCCGGAGGAACGATGGGCATATCGCCGGCTCGCTTGAGCATACTGCAGAGACAGGCGTTAAAGATTTTGGATGATGTAAGAGTTATACCGCAGACCCATAAGCTAATGGGTGTGCTGTAGCTAATAACCAAAGGGGCGAGAAAGATGGTCGACCAAGACAAGATAAAGAAAGCGGTCAGGATGCTCCTGGAGGCCATAGGAGAAGATCCGGAGCGGGAGGGTTTAACGGAAACACCGGACAGAGTGGCACGTATGTATAACGAAATCTTTAGTGGCCTTTGGGAGGATCCCGAGTCTCATTTGGAAAAGATTTTTAGCGAGCAACACGAAGAGATGATCATTGTCAAAGATATCCCGTTGTATTCGATGTGCGAGCATCACCTGCTGCCGTTTTACGGTAAGGCTCATGTCGCCTATATTCCAAAGGACGGCAAAGTCACCGGGCTGTCCAAACTGGCCCGGGTGGTTGAGGGCTACGCCAAGCGGCCACAGTTGCAGGAGCGACTTACCTCCCAGATCGCCGACTCCATTATGAACAGGCTAAATGCCCAGGGCACTCTGGTGGTAGTGGAGGCGGAGCATATGTGTATGACCTTCCGGGGAGTTAAAAAGCCTGGTTCAAAGACTGTAACCTCTGCGGTACGGGGTCTTTTCCGCCGCAATAAGGCTACCCGGGCGGAAGCATTTGCACTGATAAAAAGTTAAGGGTATAGAGCGCCTTGAAAACACATGCCAGCGGGATCCAAGAATACGAGGTGCAAATTCATTCGCATAAAAGTTTACTTTTACTACCCGGGTGCGGCGCTGACGCGCCGTTGTGCGACCAAAATCGCAACTGCATCACTTGTGTTTTCATGATATATGGTGCCGCTGGCGGCATATATCATGAAACAGTGGTTGGGAAGTTTGATAAATACAAGTCTGAAATCTCATTGTAAGGTTTGTTGCAGGATGAAATCTTGCGTTTATACTTAAGAGGTGGGTTGATTGGAAAACAACGAAGGCAGCTTGACGGGCAAACTTGAATTAATTGCAGTTAAGACCTTTAAAAATTACGATGAAATGTACAAAGTGATCAATTTTTTAAACACTACCTTAAAGGATAAAAAACTAATATTCGGTCTTACCAAAGATTCTGCCAACGGAACAGTAACAATATCCATCTATGAAAGTTGACGGAGACAATCATGCGTATATTAATAAGCAATGATGACGGTATTGAGGCTGAAGGAATCAATAAGTTGAGAGTTTCCCTGCAAGAGGACCACGAACTGTTTGTGGTTGCTCCTGACCGGGAGAGAAGCGCCACAGGTCATAAAATTACAATGGATCGGCCGCTAAGGGTCAAGGAACGCATCTACCCCGGCAGCAAAACAATTGGTTGGGCCGTGGACGGGACGCCTGCGGACTGTGTAAAGCTGGGTCTGGAGGCATTGCTTCCGGCGCCTCCGGACCTGGTTATATCGGGAATTAACTTCGGGCCCAACCTGGGTACCGATGTCCTGTACTCAGGTACGGTATCCGCGACCATAGAAGGTATCATCAACGGGGTGCCGGCTGTTGCTGTTTCTCTGGCCAGCTTTGAGTACTGCGATTTCTCCGACACAGGGATGTTTATTAAGAAACTTGTCGCCAAACTCGGCCAGGAAATTACAAAGAATACCAAGAACAGCCTGCTCAACATTAATATGCCGCCATGCCGGCCGCGGGGCATCAAAGTGACCAGGCTGGGCCAAAGGCGCTATATTAACATCTTCGATAAAAGAATCGATCCAAGAGGAAAAGTGTATTTTTGGATGGGCGGTGAGCCTTTTGATTTGGACGAGAAGGACCCTGATACAGATGTATGGGCGGTGAGGGAAGGTTACATTTCCATTACACCGCTCCATTTTGACTTTACCGACCATGGTTTTATCAGCAGCCTGAAAACGATGATGAAAAAGCTGGAAGGTGAACCAGGCTAATCAGACGTTGGTTTTTGCGTTGAAGGCAGCTCTTAACCTTTGCAGGTCATAAATCTTAATACCGCCTGTAAGGAATAATAATAATATATAACAGGCAATCCCGGAAAATAGGGCTCCGGTGGTTGCAGCAGCTTCTGAGCCCGTATAACCATAAAGGGAGTTCTTCGACAAAAGGACGGTTGGTCCCATACCGATGGCCGCAATCAAGGGTTTTATCAAGTTATTGTGCCAATTGGGTTTTAGCCGGGTCAGACGACGGATGTCGTAAAGGTTCAGCAATGCTGTTACCAAATAGCCTGCTACCAGTGCTAAAGCCGTACCTCTTATCCCGAGATGGTTTAACCCGGTCAGATAGTATATGCCGGTAATCTTAAAAAACGAAGCGAATATAAGGTTCCGGAAAGGCCGGAATGCTTCGCCCAGCCCCTGGAGAATGCCAGTTGAGGTCTGCTGGAGATAAAGGAACGGACCCCCCAGGGCCAAAATTCTTAGACTGGCTCCGGCCTCGGGGTAACCAAAAATCAGGCCGCATAACTCTTCTGCCAGAGACATAAGGATTACAGCGCTGGGCAGCCCAGCCAGCAGGGTTATTCTGATGGCTTCCTCGCAACGTGCGTGTACCAGAGCGATATTCTTTAAGGCGACGGCATCTGAAACGGCCGGGATTAGAGCGGTAGCCATGGAGATAGTGATTATGCCCGGGACAAATAAAAGACTCTCCGCGATTCCCACAAATTGTCCGAAGACAGATGTGGCCTCGACCAATTGAAGGCCACTGGCTTGTAAGCGGTACGGGATCAAGACGGCATCTATCGACAATAGCGAAGTTGCAACAAAACGGGTGAGGGTAACAGGGACGGCCAGGTTGAAGATTCTGCCCAGGGAGCGTAGCAGAGGTTCATCTGGGGCGGATAGAAGGCCTGCAGGGAAGTGGGGACGTTTTTGAAAATGAATGGTAACGATTGCTGCAAGGCCTGCGATTTCGCCGATAATTACACCTGTTGCGGCGCCGACCGCCGCATACTCAATCCCGCGGGGCAATAACAATGTGGCCAGTGTGAGTCCGGC
>DNIT01000055.1:19993-20218 GCA_003489345.1 Pelotomaculum sp.
ACGGCGGTTGGTTTCATCTGTTGCAAACCTTGGTAGTAACCGCGAAAAGCAGAGCAAAGGGAAACAATAATAATCCCGGGCAAAAGGCTTAAGAAAATATTGCATACTTTGGGATTGGGAAAGACGTATTTAAGAAGGTGTGGAACACACAGGAGGCAAAGCAGGGTAAAAACTGCACTGCTCAGTATAAGGAAGGTAAAACAAATATTAAATATGCGGTTGGCT
>DNIT01000055.1:20328-21586 GCA_003489345.1 Pelotomaculum sp.
AAATATGCGGTTGGCTCCGCGCCAGTTATGCCTGGCGACTTCCTCCGCCACCATTTTTGATATTGCTACCGGCACACCCGCGCTGGCCATCACCAGGATCATAACGTAAATCGGGTATATCATGTTAAGCAAGCCGATCCCTTCCGGGCGGATCAAACGAATTAAAAAAATCTGGTAAGTGAAACCAATAATTCGATTCAATAAACTTGCTGCCAGCAAAACGAACGTACCATAAATAAAGGACTGCTGTTTCATATGGGGTTGAATCCTTCCCGTTAATAGCTGATTGCTTTAAAGCTTCCTGATAATATCTATGCAGCCTGAATTTACCTATGAAAAAAGGTTGCTGACCAGACTGGTGTATTAAAAAATAAGACGCTATTTTCAAAAGAACAAGGAATTTGGATTATGCCTGTAGAATTGGTAATTTGAAAATATTATGTCATTTTGCCTATTGCCCTGAGGGGTAATTAACTTTGCTTTAGTTAATCCTTGGGGGGGTTATTTTTTTGTTTTGATCCAGAAATGTCCATTTATGCTCTAATAAAGTATAGAATGACAGTTTTAGGGAAACCATTATTTACAAAGGAGGCATACATATTGAAAAACTATCAAACCGGACAAATACGCAACGTTGGGGTGGTAGCCCACGGCGGGGCGGGGAAAACCTCCCTGGTTGAGGCATTGCTGTTTAACACTGGAGTATTATCCCGTCTCGGCAGGGTTGAGGACGGAACGACTACTTCGGATTACCATCCCGAGGAAACGTCAAGGCAGATTACCGTTCACACCAGTCTGGTACCGTGTGAATCAAACGGTGTAAAGGTAAACCTGCTGGATACCCCCGGTTTTTCTGATTTTATCGGTGAAGTAAAGGGTGCTTTAAGGGTTTCCGATGCAGCCATGTTCGTGGTATCAGCTGTTGACGGTGTTGAGGTGCAGCACGAGATTATCTGGGACATTGCCGACCAAAATAATCTGCCCCGGATAGTATTTATCAATAAAATGGACCGAGAAAATGCTAATTTCGACAGGGTTCTGGATGATTTAAAGTCAAAATTTAAAGCTAATTTTGTTCCCGTACAAATCCCCATCGGCTCGTTCAGCACCTTTAACGGCGTGGTTGACATAATCAACGAAAAAGCTTATACGGGTGACGGAAAAGGCAAGGAAATAGAAATTCCAGGCGATCTGGAGGACGAGCTCGCCGGTTACAGGGAACAGTTAATTGAAGCGGCGGCTGAGGGTGATGACGATC
>DNIT01000055.1:21657-23732 GCA_003489345.1 Pelotomaculum sp.
AGGGTGATGACGATCTTACTATGAAGTTTCTGGAAGGAGAAGAGTTAACTCCGAACGAGATTAGGGACGGTTTAAAGAAAACCGTTGCGCTTGGTAAGGCGGTTTTGGTACTGGCAGGATCGGCAACTAAAAATACAGGAGTTGCCCAATTGCTCGATGTCATCATAAATTATTTGCCGACTCCACAGGAAAATGAAGGTCCGATGGCGGCTCTTGTATTTAAAACCATCGCAGACCCATTCGTTGGTAAAATGAACTTCCTGAAGGTTATGAGCGGAAAATTCAAAAGTGATACAATTGTTTACAACAGCAAGAAGGAAAAAAATGAAAAAATCGGCAATGTCCTGTTTGTCCGGGGCAAAAATACGGTCCAGACCGATGTAGTAAACTGCGGCGACATGGCAGTGGTGGTGAAACTTCAAGATACCGGAACCGGCGACACCTTGTGTGACAAGGATAAGCAGGTGGTTCTGGAAGGCATTGACTTCCCCACGCCCACCCTGACTGTGGCCATATCACCCAAGAGCAAGAACGACGAGGATAAACTGGGCGATGCCGTTTCCAAGCTGCTTGAAGAAGATCAGACTATGCGCGTTGAGAAGAACACCGAAATAAAACAAACTCTTCTCACCGGAATGGGAGAACTGCACATCAACATCATGGTTGAAAAGCTCAAGCGCAGGTATGGTGTTGATGTCGTGTTGGCCGACCCCAGGGTTCCATACAGGGAAACAATAAGGTCCAAGGTAGAAGTAGAAGGAAAACACAAAAAACAATCAGGTGGTCGCGGGCAGTACGGTCATGTTTGGATCCGCTTTGAGCCAAACCCGGAAGAAGAATTTACCTTTGCTGAGGAGGTCTTTGGTGGTTCTGTCCCCAGACAGTATTTTCCCGCAGTTGAGAAGGGCTTGCGTGAAGCTATAAATGACGGAGTACTGGCGGGCTTTCCTACTACCGGGCTGAAAGCGACTTTGTATGATGGTTCCTATCATAACGTGGACTCTTCCGAAATGGCCTTTAAGATTGCGGCTCACCTTGCCTTCAAAAAGGGCACCATGCTGGCCAAACCGGTGCTTTTAGAGCCCATCATGAATGTTGAGGTGCGGGTGCCGGAAAATAACATGGGAGATATTATCAGTGATTTTAACACCAAGCGCGGGCGTGTCCTCGGCACTGAGTCCGAAGGCAAGCAGACCATTGTTAAGGCAACATGTCCCCTTTCTGAGATGTACCGTTATGCTATAGACCTTAAGTCCATAACCCAGGGCAGAGGTTCCTTCAAGATGGAGTTCAGCAGCTACGAGGAAGTTCCCGGACGACAGGCTGAAGAAATAATCAAGAAGGCCAAGGCGGAGGCTGAAGCCGAGAAAGAAAAATAATCACATTTTTGAGATTAGATTGGACAGTATCTATACAACCCACTTTCATCCGGACGGGGCTAATAATTTCCCATGGTTTGAAATACGGTAAGTATTATGAAAACCGCCGTTAAGTACGTAAATTAGTTTAGAAGGACCGCTTTGGGGTTTTAAGTCAAAGAAGCCCTTCTATATTTTTGAGCATAACTAAATTTTTTCAACCAGGTCCTGGTATTTTAAATCTGTTTTCAAAAGGCCTTTTTGGGTCATCCATTTCAAAATATTGTTGACATCCTCCTCTGCGGGGAGCTGGGGTTTGGGATAGCGCTGAATTTGATAGTCTTTGGCAATTTGTTCGGGAATATTAACATTTGCAATCATGAGTTGTTTGTAATCAGCCGGATTGTTATTGAGGTCGTCCACTGCTTTGGCATATGCCCGGTAGAATGCTTCTACAGCGCCCCTCTTTTCGTCCAGTGTTTTTTTGTTGAAAATCACTACAGACTGGGAAAGGTTACGCGCCGTATCCCGTGCTACGATTTCGGCTCCTTTAAACTCGGCAAAGGTCAGCAGGGGATCGGGCACCACAATGGCGTCAACCTGGTTGTTGAAAAGCATTTCCATGCGCACGGGGATTTTAGGCACGGACACTTTGTCAACCAGGGACGGGTCAATACCGCCGTCCGCCAGCAGGCCGTCCGTAACATATTCGATGAT
>DNIT01000055.1:23800-25910 GCA_003489345.1 Pelotomaculum sp.
TCCGTAACATATTCGATGATGGTATTGTTGGCGATCCCTATTTTTTTACCTTTTAAGTCTGCAAGTGATTTAATGCCGGATTTTGCTGCAGCGACAATGGCGAATTTGCCTTCCTCGGGAGTTGACCCGAGTGCTATTGAAGTGACTTTGATATTCTGGCCGGATTCTTTTAAAAGTGTCGCCACAATCAAATCGTTGACAATACCGTCCAGCTGTCCGGACTGTATGGCGCTTTCCTGTTCCACGGCGCTCTGAAAACGGACAAGTTCAACAGCAATGTTTTCCTGAACAAAATAACCGTTTTTCTCCGCCACCACTGCAGGCATGGCGTCCTCAAGGGGCAATACTCCGATCCTTAATTTTTCCGGCGCTGTTTTTACTGCCGTTACTTGCGTTTGTCCGCACCCGGCCAGCAAAAGAAGAGATAAAACCAGCAAAATGAAGCCTCTCAACCGCACAGCATTTTTCACATTGCCAACCTCCTTCGGTCCTTCAGTGTGATACAATGAATAAAGGTTCATTTCTTTGCCTCTATGTTAATTTGACATTAACCAAAAGTCAATAAGAACCTTTTGTAGCAAAAAGAAGGATTATGTCTAAGGAATGCGAATATATGAATATTATGGATACAATGGTAAGCCTGCAAGAAAAACAAAGTAATCTGAAAATATGGATGCTGGCCATTCGTCTGAAGACATTGCCTGCCGCCATTGGACCCGTGTTGGTGGGTACGACGCTCGCTGCCGGTGATCAGGCTTTCAGAATCGGGCCGGCCCTGGCGGCCTTGCTGGCGGCTTTGCTTTTACAGATCGGTTCCAACCTGGCCAACGATGTTTTTGATTTTATAAAAGGAATGGATACCAAAGAAAGGACCGGCCCCATGAGAGTCACCCAGGCGGGTCTATTAACTCCCCGCCAGGTGCTGGCGGGGATGTGGACAATCTTTGCACTGGCCTTTTTGCTTGGTACATACCTGATCTGGGTTGGAGGATGGCCCATTCTGTTAATTGGGGTCTTGTCCATTATTACTGCCATTGCTTATACAGGGGGCCCATATCCCCTCGGCTATCACGGTCTGGGTGAGATTTTCGTCTTTATCTTCTTTGGGCCGGTAGCAGTCTGCGGCACATACTATGTTCAGGCAGGGTTTATCGGCGCCTCGGCCTGGTGGGCATCCATTCCCATGGGGTTTTTAATTTGTGCGATACTTGTAGTGAATAATTACCGGGATATGAAAACCGATAAAAAAGGAGGCAAAAGGACTTTGGCCGTCCGCTTAGGCCCCTCCTGCACCCGGTTGGAATATTACTTTTTGCTTATAGCCTCTCAATTGATACCATTCATTATGTGGTTAAGCGGTGAATATTCGCTGTGGATGATCATAACCTGGATTTCCTTACCCCTTATCAGGCCGCTGGTCCGTGATTTGCAAACGAAAAAAGGTGTCGCTCTGAATGACACTCTGGCCGGGACAGCCCGTTTTTCGTTAATTTTCAGTATTTTATTTTCTATTGGTTATCTCATAGATAAGTTTTAATTTTGCTAACTATCCAGTTATAAATGAACCCATTCGCATAGCACCTTTTCCATCTTATCAATCATGATATAGAGGATAAATCCCATCAACCCCATGGCAATAATGCCTGCGAACATTTCTTCATAATTCATCCGGCTCAGAGAATCCATGATAAAAAAACCGATACCCTTTTGGGTGGCATAAGTTTCCGCTAGAAAGAGTACGGCCATGGCTGTCCCCAACCCGAGCCGCAGAGAGGTGAGTATGGACGGTAAGCAGCCCGGGAAAAAAACGTGCAGGTATAAATCCCGGGAGCCGGCCCCCAGGGAACGAACCGAAGAAATATATCCTTTTGCCAAATTTCTTGCCGCATCCCGTGTCGTCACAAGGATTTGATAAAATATGATCAAGGTGATCAATACAATTTTGGAAATATCCCCGATTCCTAGAAGGATTAGAAAAATAGGCATAAAGACAACCTTTGGCACGGGATAAGTCAGGTAAATCATGGGTGCGATCCTGGCATCGATTTCCGGGTTTTTGCCCAAAAAAATACCCAAAGGCACTCCAACGGCTGCTGCCAGAATGAGGCTC
>DNIT01000055.1:25958-28562 GCA_003489345.1 Pelotomaculum sp.
GCTCACCAGAACACGGTAAAGGCTGATACCCAGGTGGATAAGAAGTTCACCCCGGAGGCTGATCAAAAAACTTTTTACCGCACCTAAAGGGGGAGGAACAGCCGGGCTTTTTAAAGCTAGAGCCAAAAGCCACCAGACGAACAGGAGAATTATGATAGAAATAACGAGTGACATCGTGCCTAGGCCTTTTTTAAGCGGTTGCCGCATCAGTGTACCTCCCGCGCAAAAATGATCGAAGGGAACTGCACATTTCCAGGAACTGTACCTTTCCCCTCAGGTGGGAGGCCCCTGCCAATCCGTTCTCTACTTCCTGTTGAATATGTCCCGGGCCGGAAGACATGATAAAGATCTTTTGGCCTAAAAAGACTGCCTCTTCAATATTGTGCGTGATCAATAAGACTGTGAGCCGGGTTTCTTCCCAGATTTCAAGGAGGAAATCCTGGATTTCTTCCCGCGTAAGGGCGTCCAGCGAAGAAAAAGGCTCATCCATTAATAAGAGCCTGGGCGCCAGCACCAAAGCCCTGGCAATGGCTACCCGCTGTCTCTGACCACCGCTTAGCTGGGCCGGGTATCTTTTGGCCAGGGAGTAGAGACCCAGTTTTTCCAGGACCGTGGCTACTGCCGCGTTAATTTCTGCGGTAGTCCTTTTCCGGAGTTTAAGACCTAAAGCCACATTGTCCCAAACCGTCTTCCATGGGAGGAGACCAAAATCCTGTAGAATCATAGCTGTTTCCCCACCTATGGCAGGGGGCTTGCCGTCGATTAACACTTCTCCGGAATAGTTTGCATGCAGACCTGCCAACACGCTAATCAGGGTGCTTTTGCCGCAACCTGTAGGTCCGATAATGACGCCTCTTTTGCCCTGGTTAAGGGATAGATTAACAGAGTCAAGTGCTGTTACTATCTCTCCTTTTTGCTCGTAAAGGACTTTTAAGGATTTTATTGATAAAAAATAATCATGCATTTTATTGTCCCAATCCTCTGATATTATATTTCATCAAAGTGTCGAAGGCCGCTTCCAGGTTTTCCGGTTTTCCTTCCCGTAGCCAGTTGATGATCACCTGTCTGAAGCTCCCCACAAAAGCCATGGCGCTGACCAGAGTATCCCCGTCGGGTAGTCGCCCCGCGCTTTTTAACTCGTCCAGGTCCTCTTGGGTTAGTTTAATAAGCTCGTTTTCGAGCTCGATTAGTTTGACATTGAAGGCATTATTTACACTGGGTACTTGGACCAGAAGGATCTTTGCCATGTTTTTTTCTTTAACAAAAAGTTTAATGCATGCTTCCATTGAAGCCTTAAGTTTATCAAAGCCGTCGGTAAATTTCGACCGTTCATTTTTTATTGACTTAAGCAGTTCCTGGAATAGTTCATCGACAATCATATTAATCAAGGTTTCTTTGTTGGAAAAATAAAGGTAGAAGGTGCCGGTAGCGATTTTTGCTTTTTGGGCAAGCGTCTTAATGGAGGTCCCCTGATAGCTGTTCTCGGCAAAAACTTCCCTGGCGGCCTTAATTATTTCCTTTTTTTTAAGTTCAAATTTTTCTCTTACCTTATCGGTTTGCCGGTAAGCCATGAGCCGGAGGCGCCTCCTGCGTTATGTAATAATTGAATTGCAGTTCATTTTATAATATTTTATGGCTATTTATAAATTAAGTCAATAATAGAAAAATGGGGAAATGTTGAGAGGGAACGGCAAATCAAGAAACTATATAAAGTAAGGCAGCGGATCGTTATCCATTGGTGATGTGCCACGGATCGAATTGTTTCCTCGTGAAAAAAACGAAAGGCTTGGGAAGTACGGGGAAGCGAAGTACTTAACTGCTTGGAGCGCCAGAGCTATTCTATCAATGACAAAATTGTCCGAAATTTCACCGAACTTCCAAGAATTTTTTTGTTAAAAAAACAAACATTTGTGAAAGCTATATTGAGAATTAATCATAGAAAGGAATGACCGTAACCAAATGGAGGCGAAGCAGTGGGGAGAAAAAACAAAGGAGTATGTTTTAGGAACGGCTATATAGCAAGACACAGAACTTCCCCTGTAGAGGTTTCGTCACTGTAAAATACTTACATTCATTATAGTATAGTATGATTGCGTCAAAATATGTCCATTTATATGGCAAAAATAGGGATGTATACAGAAAAAAGTACAAAGATTAATGATGGAAAATGGTTGGATGGAAGAACCACCGCAGGTGTATAGGGAATAAAGTTGGTAAAATACACTAAAATTATTTACTGGCTGCATTAAGAAGCCTGTTTTAATAAGGACATTCAATGATAAATATACGTAAGATAAATTCATACAAAACCCCTTGGGTAGCTTTTATATGCTCGCTATTAATTCCAGGGTTTGGACATTTGTATAATGAAAATTACCTTTTTGCTATTACTTTTTTGGTTTTGGAATTATTGGTGAATAACTTAGGTAAAATAAATCTCTCTATTTATTTTTCATTTAATGGAGAATTTTCCAGAGCATATCAAGTTCTGAATTTTCAATGGGCCATGTTTTATCCTTGCATTTATGGTTTTGCTGCTTGGCATGCTTATAATGAAGCAAAAAGTATTAATTACCAACTTAACTATGAGAACGTATACCACCC
>DNIT01000055.1:28685-29128 GCA_003489345.1 Pelotomaculum sp.
TTAAAAGAAACATATCTTAATGGTTTATTTATTGGAATGACAGTAGGGCTTAACCTTGGATTAATCTGGGGTTTTATGGGTAGTCCAATACTTGGTACACTGTTGGGTGGTATGATTGGGAGTATTATTGGGGTAGTTACAGAATATATAATTGAACACTTGAAAAATAAAAGATATAATTAAGAGCCAAATTCAAAACGATAATCCCTTTGATAAATAAGGCTTATGAGGGCCAGGCAATCATTGACAGCACAGATTACCTGCCCATAAAAAATCTTCCAGCAAAGTACAACAGACGCTTCGAACACCGCACCGCCTCTGCCGGGGAAAGTAAAATGCTTTACGGTGGAAAAATGAAAGGAGCCTCAAATCCTTGAGACTCCTGATTTTTTCTGGCAGGGGCGGAGGGGCTCGAACCCCCAACCAACGGTTTTGGAGACCGC
>DNIT01000055.1:29223-29620 GCA_003489345.1 Pelotomaculum sp.
CCGCTACTCTACCAATTGAGCTACACCCCTATGTGTATCAGCAATAATCATTATATAAAAATAATTGCCCTGCGTCAAGAGAAAACTCGATACTAAAGGATTTTACGGAACTGGCACGAATATATTTAAACCAGTTCAATAGAACAAAAAGTGTGAGGTGAAAGCAGTGTCGCCCAAAGTTGGTGTCCTGATGGGAGGACTCTCCCCCGAGCGGGAAATATCGCTGAAAACAGGAGCGGCCGTGTATAATGCGCTTGAAACACTAGGTCGCCCGGCAGTAAAAATTGATGTAGGACTTGATATTGTTGAAAGAATAAAGGAAGAGGGTATTGAGCTGGCTTTCCTGGCGTTGCACGGCAAGTATGGAGAAGACGGGGCCATTCAGGGGTTGCTGGAA
>DNIT01000055.1:29754-30715 GCA_003489345.1 Pelotomaculum sp.
AAAATAGCCACCAAGAAGATGTTGAGCTACGCAGGCCTGCCGACACCACATTTTATGGAACTGGAGAATAATGTTGTAAAAGGGCTGGGGTTTCAAGTTGCTGCAGAAAAAATCTACAGCAAAATGCAGTTGCCGTTAGTGGTTAAGGCGCCAACCCAGGGTTCTACTATAGGTATCAGTTTTGTTCACCGGAAAGAAGACTTCATTAGCGCTTTGGAACTGGCTTACCGCTATGATCGCACAGCCCTGGTAGAGCAGTTTATTGAAGGCAGGGAAATAACAGCCTCAGTGCTCGGCAACGAAAAACCGATGGCGCTGCCCCTGATTGAAATTGTCACAAAGACCGGGGTTTACGATTATGAGGCCAAATATACGGCCGGTTTGAGTGAGCATATTATACCGCCACGCATTTCCCGGGAGCAGCAGGAAGTTATCAAGGATCTTGCCGTACAAGCCTTTAAAGCATTAGGCGGCAGGGGATTGGGCAGGGTTGATTTCATGCTTGATCCCCAAGGCAATCCGTTCATTTTAGAGGTTAATACCATCCCGGGCATGACTGCAACCAGCCTCTTCCCGGATGCTGCCCGTGCTGCAGGCATCGAATTTCCGGAACTGATTGACCGGATTTTAAAACTGGCCCTGGAGAGTTAGAGATGACCATGAAAGAGCAGATGTCCCTTTCCAAAGCAGAGCTGGCCGGGCTGATTGACCACACCCTCTTGAAGCCGGACGCCACTCCACGGGATATTATAGAACTTTGCAGTCAGGCAATAAGTTTTGGATTCAAAGCAGTTTGTGTCAACCCCTGTTATATCCCTTTGGTGAACAGGGAACTTAACGGCTCAAGGGTCCTTATTGGCACGGTGGTCGGATTTCCCCTGGGAGCCAGTGAGCCAGCGCTTAAGGCGGCAGAGGCGGGAGCCGCTGTAGGGGCCGGCGCCTTAGAAGTCGATATGGTGAT
>DNIT01000055.1:30786-37317 GCA_003489345.1 Pelotomaculum sp.
TTAAGTCGATATGGTGATGAATATTGGTTTTTTCAAGGGGGGCCTGTTGGCCCAAGTACAAGATGATTTGGCGGCAGTAGTACAGGCAGCCAGAAGAGAGAACTCTCAGGCAGTGGTAAAGGTTATACTGGAAACATGCTTGCTGAATGACCGGGAGAAAATTGTCGCATGCCGGCTGGCTGTTGAGGCCGGCGCTGATTTTGTAAAAACCTCAACGGGATTTGGAAAGGGAGGCGCAACAATTCAGGATGTTGTCCTTTTGAGACGGGCAGTGGGCCCATCATTCGGGGTTAAGGCAGCCGGGGGAATTCGCAATCTTCAGGCTGCTTTAAACATGATCAAAGCAGGTGCTAGCCGCCTTGGCACCAGTTCCGGCCCGTCCATATTATTAGAGCATGCTCATCTAATTGACATGTAGCCTGGTTAATAGCCAGGTTTTTTTATGTAAGTGTTGAAGTCTAATGTGATAAATGTAAATTATTATGAATTGAGGTTAAACTATTAATATGTATTAAATACTGGAATTGGCTTGAATTGCATACCAATTTTTTCGGGGGGGGCAGGAATTAGCTTAAGCCGCAACGAAGTATCTAGGTTATCACTCAACTATTTTAATTGGGGGTGCCGGTTATGAAATTGCGGTGTATGCTCTGCGGCAAGAATATGGAGGAAGAGCTTGTGTCCAATCCTGAGCCTTTTGACGACGATTATGATGACGATTTACCTCAAAAGAAAACACTGGCAGTTTGCTTGATGTGCCAGGCTAAGCTCAAACATGAAGCGGGCGATTCGCAAAAGATACCAAGACCGATGTAAACGCGGAATATATTACACACTGGTGTATGGATAACTTGGGAGGTTAGTTGCTTGCAATATAATTTTCGACGTGTGTTTAATATTGTTTTAGCGCTGGTGGTTGTGCTGGCCATTGTTGCGATTTCCGGAGCCCGTCTTTATACAGATTGGTTGTGGTTCCAGTCTCTGAATTACCAGAGTGTTTTTATGACCATAGTTGTTTCGGATATCGGACTTCGGGTTGTTGTAGGCGTGACCTTTTTCCTGCTTTTATTTTTTAACCTTCTTTTTACTCTTGGACCGCTGCTGAAGGCTGCACAAAATGCTGCCGTATATAAGGAAGAGAATGTCCTTACCATCCAGAGCTCCCCCTGGAGTCAGTTTCTTACAAAAAAGCTTTTGCTTGCAGCATTTTTCGTCTTAAGCCTTGTTATGGCATTTCTATTTAGCCTTAGCGTGGTAGGTGACTGGGTAACTTTGCAAAAGTTTCTCCATCCTACCTCATTTGGGAGCATTGAACCTGTTTTTCAAAAAGATGTAGGCTTTTACGTTTTCAAACTTCCATTTTATGAGTTTCTATACAATTTAGCAAGCTGGGCTATCATACTTATAGCATTTTGGGTTTCTATGGTATACCTCTTGGTCAACATTGTCCAGGGTCAAGCTGGTAAGTTTCTGAACAGTATTTCGGCCCGTTACCACCTTTCATTCCTGGCAGCTCTTTTCTTCGGGCTTAAAGCCCTGGGGTATCAGTTGGACCAGTATGCTTTGCTTTATGCCCATCACGGCGCTGTCTGGGGTCCCGGTTATACTTCCACTCACGCTACAATAGTGGCTTACAAGGTTTTATCGGTTATTGCGCTGCTGTGCGCTCTGGCTATTCTGGTCAACCTCTTTCTGCGGCGCTTCCGTTTGGTGGTGTACAGCATCGGCGTGCTGTTGCTGGCATCCATCCTTCTGGGGGGAATTTACCCTTCCGTGGTACAAAAATTTGTGGTGCAGCCCAACGAGATTGCCATGGAAAGTCCGTACCTGCAGAGAAACATTCAGTATACCAGGATGGCTTACAACCTTGATGCCGTTGAGAAGAAGGATTTTCCGGCCGGGCGTATATTAACCGCTAATGATATCAAGGCCAACAAGGATACTATTGACAATGTCAGACTGTGGGACTGGGCGCCGCTCATGCAGACTTATGCGCAACTGCAGGAAATGAGGCTTTATTACGAGTTCAAGGATATTGATGTTGACCGTTATGTAGTGGATGGTCAATACCGGCAGGTCATGCTGGGAGCCAGGGAACTGAACCAGGAACGACTGTCGAGCCAGGCCAAAACGTGGATCAACCAGCGGCTAATATATACGCATGGTTACGGAGTAGCCATGAGCCCTGTAAACTCCTTGTCGGGTGAGGGACTGCCTACCTTTTTCCTGAAAGATATTCCTCCTGTTACCCAAACAGATTTAAAAGTTGATCGACCGGAAATCTATTACGGTGAGGTTGCCGATAATTATGTGATTGTTAACACGGCGAGACCGGAGTTTAATTATCCCAAAGGGGACGAGAACGAATATTCTACCTACCAGGGCGACGGTGGAGTAAAGATAGCCAACTTTTGGCGGCGGTTTATGTTTGCTTTTTCACTGGGTGATTATAAGCTGCTCCTATCCAAGGAGGTTAACAACGACAGCCGTGTACTGTACTACCGCAGTATCAAGCAAAGGGTAACCAAAGTTGCTCCTTTTCTTCAACTTGACAACGACCCTTATATTGTATTGAGTGGGGGTAAGTTGTACTGGATGTGGGACGCCTACACCAACACCGACAGGTATCCTTACTCAGAGCCTTACGATACGGTCAATAACTATATCCGCAATTCCGCCAAAATAGTGATTGATGCATATAGCGGAAAAGTGGATTTTTACATCAGCGATCCGAACGACCCTATCATTATGACCTACAGCAAAATTTTTCCCGGAATGTTTAAACGGTTGGAGGATATGCCTGAGGACCTCAGGAAGCATATCCGCTATCCTGTTGATTATTTTAAAATTCAGGCCAATATGTACGCTGTTTATCACATGCAGGAATCACAGGTTTTTTATAATAGGGAAGACAAATGGAATGTTGCGACTGAAGTTGCGGAACAAACAGAAACACCGATGGAGCCTTACTACACCATTATTGAGCTGCCTGGTTCAAATACGCCTGAGTTTGTTTTAATCCTGCCTTTTACACCGCAAAATAAGAAGAACATGATTGCCTGGTTGGCGGCCAATTCAGATGGAGAAGATTACGGCAAAATTCTCTCCTACAGCTTCCCCAAACAGGAGCTGGTTTACGGGCCGGCGCAGATTGAAGCCAGGATAACTCAAGATACGGTCATATCCCAGCAGATATCGCTGTGGGATCAGCGGGGCTCAAAGGTTATACGGGGCAACCTGCTGGCCATCCCAATTAATGATGCCCTGCTATATGTGGAGCCGTTGTACCTGCAGGCAGAACAGAGCAAGATGCCTGAACTGAGGAGGGTTATAGTAGCGCACGGGGATATCGTGGTTATGGAGCCGACCCTTGAGCTGGCTCTTGAAAGAGTATTTGGAAGCGGGCAAGGCGTAGGTACGCCTGCCGCTGAGTTGCAAACCGAGTCCGGGACTCAGCAGCCCGTGGCAAGCATCGCAGAATTGGCTAAAAAGGCTGACCAACTTTATGACGAAGCCCAAAGCAAGCTCAAGGCCGGGGATTGGACCGGCTATGGTGATGCTTTGTCCAGGTTGAAGCAGACTCTATCAGAACTGGTGGATAAATCAGGCCAGTAAAGGATGGGGACCGAAACAAAGTGGTATCTACCGCCAAGGCATTAGATGCCCGCCAGCCTTATCAAATGTGCGCTAAAAGAGCTGCCGGCGGTATGCCGGCAGTTCTTCTGTAACAAAAAATAGGGGGTATGGTGATGGGTATTGGCAAGGTTAGGAGACTGGGAGTCTTAACTGGCGGGGGTGACTGCCCCGGTTTAAATGCAGTAATTCGAGCGGTTGTAAAAACAGCCGTAAGGGATTATTCTCTTGCAGTGGTCGGGTTTGAAAACGGTTTTGGCGGGCTGCTCCAGAACCGGGCCCGTGACCTGTCTGAAAGGGATGTAGTAGGTATACTGCCCAGAGGGGGCACTATCCTTGGTACTACCAATAGAGACAACCCTTTTCATTACCCGACCATAGTAAACGGTGAGAAAGTGTTCAGGGATGTTTCCGACAGGGTTATGGAGAACATCAGTATCCACGGAATCGACGCTTTGATCATTATAGGCGGGGACGGTAGCCTCAGTATCGGCAAAGAGCTTTTTGAGAAAGGCCTGCCGGTGGTGGGTGTGCCCAAAACCATAGACAATGACTTATCAGCAACCGACCAGACCTTTGGCTTTGATACTGCTTTAAATACTGCCACCGAAGCCATTGACAAACTGCACACGACCGCAGAATCGCACCACCGTGTGATGGTCCTGGAGGTAATGGGGCGTTATGCCGGGTGGATTGCCTTGGAGGCAGGTCTGGCCGGCGGCGCTGACGTCATACTTATTCCTGAGATACCTTATTCCATCGAGAAAGTTAACGCCAAAATCATGGAGAGGTTCGAGTCCGGTAAAAAGTTCAGCATTGTGGTAGCAGCTGAAGGGGCCAAACCTGTTGGGGGGGATATGGTGGTCCAAAGGATGGTCCCGGATAGTTTTGAGCCGGTACGCCTGGGGGGTATTGGGGACCTGGTCGGCAGGCAAATCGAGGAAGGTACCGGAATGGAAACCAGGGTGACGGTGCTTGGTCACCTGCAGCGGGGCGGTACCCCGACTGCCTTTGACCGGGTCCTTGCTACGCGTTTTGGTGTTGCTTCGGTAAACCTGGTTATGGAAGGAAAATTTGGTGAAATGGTCTGTCTACAGACCCCCTATATAAAATCAGTGCCTCTGGCTGAGGCGGTGGGTGAAATGCGGGTGGTTCCCACAAATAGTGATCTGGTACGGGCGGCCAGGCAAATCGGTATTTCCTTCGGCGGCTGATTCCTGCAAGATCTGGAAACTGTACACCAATAATTGGCGTCCCGGGCTAGCGAAAGAAAAGTGGAGTACGTCACTTGTTTAAGAAAATTTTTCAGGGTTACAATATAATATTAAGAAGGATCCGGTTTTATCCAGTAAAGCCATAGATTAAAAAATGCAAGAAAAAAACTGTGTTCAGGCAGAAGGCTTTGCAACAGCATCCAGATGCATGCTGTTGCCCTGGTGGAAAACTTGTACTCTTTATGACTCATATGTTAAAATTAGCCACAGATGAACTACAGGAGGAGCAGGGAACTTGAAAGTCGGCATTTTTACCGATAGCTATTTGCCCTATACCAGCGGCGTCGTGCGTTCAATACAGACCTTCAAGGAGGAACTAACCAGCCTTGGGCATGACGTTTTTATTTTTGCCCCAAGTTACAAAAACTGCAAAAATGAAAGCAGGGTATTTCGTTTTGCCTCCATCCCGTCCCTGACGAACCGAGAATTCACCTTGGCTGTTCCTTTCTCACTGCGCTTAAAGCCAATTATTCAGGGCTTGCAACTGGATTTAATACACGTCCACTCTCCCTTTCTGCTGGGCCGGCTCGGCGCGAAGTATGCAAAAAAAGAGGGGATCCCTCTGGTTTTTACCTACCATACTCTTTATGAAGAGTATGTTCACTATGTACCATTTGCCAGATCCTTTACCAAAGAAATGGCCCAAAAGGTCAGCCGTGATTTTTGTAACCAATGCGATCTGGTTATTGTTCCCACAGCAATTATCGCTGATTATCTGCAAAAGATCGGGGTAACGGTAAATATTAGCAAGGTTCCTACCGGCATCAAAATTGACAAATTCCAAACGGCCGATGGGGCTTGGCTCCGCCAACGTTTTAACATTGGCCCACAGAAGAAAATCCTTCTTTTCGTGGGAAGATTGGGGCGGGAAAAGAATATCGGCCTTCTGTTGGAGAGTTTTAGCCTGGTCAACAGTGAAATTAACCAGACCACCCTGGTACTCGTCGGGGGTGGGCCAGAGGAGGAGGAGCTTAGAGCGGAAGCTGACAACCTCGGCATTGGAGAACGGGTTGTTTTTACCGGAACACTCTCGCCTGATGAAGTTGCAAACTGCTATGCAGGGTCTGACTTATTCGTCTTCTCTTCTATTTCCGAAACCCAGGGAATCGTTATTGCGGAGGCCAAAGCGGCAGGGCTTCCTGTTGTAGCAGTTGGCGCTTATGGAGTGTCCGAGATGGTCGAACATGGTATAGATGGCTACCTGACGGAACCTGATCCACTACAACTGGCTCAACATATTTGTCACTTATTGAAGTATGACAGCCTGCGGGAGCAGATGAGCAACAGGGCCAGGTCTAATGTAGCAAAGCTGTCTTCGGCCGGATGTACCGCACAACTTGTTAAATGTTATACGGACCTTCTCGGAAGCTGCAGACTGGACAACGTTAGGTAAAACACGCACAACAAGCAAATCTGGAAGAATTACTATAAAGGTGTGAATTTATTGGCACCTTTATTTACAGTGAAGCGCACTGGGTGTAATGTTAGGGCTCGTCGGCTGCGCTACGTATCACCATGTATCAGGAAAATATATCTAGCAATGCGGGTGTGATTGGAATCACACCCGCAAGACAGCGCCGGATTTGTATGGTTAGTGTAACATTTGTGCGAATGCATTCGCACC
>DNIT01000055.1:37372-37648 GCA_003489345.1 Pelotomaculum sp.
ATTTGTGCGAATGCATTCGCACCGTCATTACCAGTGGGTCTTACTGCAGTAGACGTTTCAAAATTTTCCCACTTGCTCCTCGGGGGAGTTCACTGGTGAAGACAAATGCTTCCGGTAATTTATATCCCGCCAGTCGATCTTTTAGAAAATAAAATAATTCTTGCTTGTCCGGGTCATGTCCTTCCTCGGGAATAATGAAAGCCTTTATTACCTGTCCCTTGAGGGGATGCTGCACCCCGATCACAGCTGCTTCCGCCACTCCAGGGTGTTCCTCGA
>DNIT01000055.1:37795-38069 GCA_003489345.1 Pelotomaculum sp.
GGCAAGCTCTACTTCTCTGGGGTAAACATTGAAACCTGCATTTATAATCAACTCTTTTTTGCGCCCAACGATAAAAAAGAAACCGTCTTGATCCTGGTAGGCCAGGTCGCCCGTATGCAGCCATCCGCCCTGCAGGGCGGACAGAGTTTCCTCCTCCCGGTTAAAGTAACCCTGCATGATGTTCGACCCTCTGGCAATCAGTTCGCCGATTTCGCCAAAGGGCATCTCCCGGCCCTTTTCGTCTATTATCTTTGCTTCCACCCCTGGCAGGGGG
>DNIT01000055.1:38204-38612 GCA_003489345.1 Pelotomaculum sp.
GACACCGACAGAGCGAATTTTGCGTGTTCCATGAATGGGATTCAAGCACACAATCGGAGAGGCTTCTGAGAGGCCGTAGCCCTCAACAATCGGGGTGTTAAATTTCTTTTCAAATTCCACCAGGTTTTCTCCGGAAATGGAATCCCCGCCTGAGAAAGCAAATCTGAGCTTTGGAAAAACAACCTGTCGGCGGGACTTCAACAGCAGGGAAAACATGCTGGGAACTCCGCAGAATATGGTAACTCCTTCATCTACCAATACCTGCAATACTTCCTTGGGTTTAAAGCTGTCCAGGATAGTGGTGGATCCGCCGAGGTATAATGGAAACAGGACACTTGTTGCCCAGCCAAAGCTATGGAACATCGGCAACACAGCCAGAAAATTATCTTCACTGGTAAAGCCGGAGAC
>DNIT01000136.1:0-132 GCA_003489345.1 Pelotomaculum sp.
GCGCCAACCACCAAAACCCGTTTATTCATTAGCTCCATTTAATATCGCCTCTCAGATTATATGATAAATGCTGAATTTATTGCTGTTTATAGTAAAGTATTTGCTGATCATTGTTAACTGGTTCTCGAAAAG
>DNIT01000136.1:421-807 GCA_003489345.1 Pelotomaculum sp.
TCGAGCAATATTCTTGAGACAGGCGAGGCAAATTACGTGAAACATGTCTCCCATTGTCAAACCCCGGTCTAGGGGGAGCCCAGCCGGTATAAGCCGGACAATCCGATTACCCCCAGAAGCAGTGTTATCGCCCAGAAAGTCAGCACCACTCTGTTTTCACTCCATCCGCCGAGTTCAAAATGGTGGTGCAGCGGGCTCATCCGGAAAATCCTGCGGCCCGTGGTCTGGAAGGAAATAACCTGAATGATCACTGAGAGTACTTCAACCACAAAAATCCCGCCGATGATCACAAAGAAAAGCTCGCTCCGGGTGACTACCGCCGCAGCGCCCAGCCCCCCACCCAAAGCCAGGGAACCGGTGTCACCCATAAATACCCTGGCTGGATG
>DNIT01000136.1:885-3140 GCA_003489345.1 Pelotomaculum sp.
ACCCTGGCTGGATGGCGGTTGTAGAATAAAAAACCCAGGCAACCGCCGGACAATGCCGCCATAACTGCCGCCACCCCGTATTTGTCAACCTTTAAGGCAATCAGCATCATTGCCGCTGCCGCTAAAAGGCTTGCGCCTGCCGCCAGACCGTCCAGCCCGTCGGTCAAGTTGACTGCATTAGCCGTTCCGACCACAACCAGCAGGGTGAAGGCCAAAAAGGGCCACCAGCCCAGTTCCAACTGGATACCCCCGGCCGTGAAATAACCTGAAAACGGCAATACCAGGGCGGTACCCCGATCCCACCAAAAGACAACCCCATAAGCCAGAAATACTGCCAGGATTATTTGCCCCAGCAGCTTCTCTCTTGCTCTTAAACCCAGTGACCTCTTCAGTACGATCTTAATATAATCATCAAGAAAACCGATTAGACCATACCCCAGAGTTATCGCCAACACAACCAGGGCATCAACCCGCTCTGGTGCCGTTAGAAGAACCGCGACAAAAATTCCCCCCAGAAAAATAATCCCGCCCATAGTCGGCGTACCTGCTTTTTGCAAGTGTCTGGAAGGCCCGTCCGAGCGAATGTTCTGACCAAACTTCAACCTTTTGAGCCAGGGGATCAGCAGCAAGCCCATAGCCAGTGTAACAACCAGGGAGATGGCGAACGCCTTCTCTAATAATTCCATTGATGCCTCCAAGCTTAATCGCCGGTAATAATTGGAGATCCTGCTCCAGACAAGCTCTGGGGGCGTTTCAAAAGGCACTGGACAAACCTCTCCATTTTCATGCCTCTGGAACCCTTGACCAGAACCACATCCCCTTCCTGCAGCAGCCCTTCCAGTATTTTCACCGCGCTATCGTAATCCTGGCGCCGGAATACCTTTTCCGGCGGGAAACCGGCGTCAACCGCTCCCTCTCCAATATGGCCGGCGAGTTCTCCTACAGTTATAAGACAGTCCAGGCCCAGCGCGGCGGCAGTTTCCCCCACCTCACGGTGGCCTCCCCGGGCCCGCGCGCCAAGTTCCATCATGGAACCCAGCACAGCTACCATGCGGCGGCCTCCGGCCAAATCCTTCAATACGCCCAGAGCCGCCCTGGTAGATGCCGGGCTGGCATTATAGGTATCATTGATTATTTTAAGGCTGCCGCATTCAATGACCTCCAGCCGCATCCCGGTCGTAGTTACTGCAGACAGACCACCGGCTATCTCCTCCACTGTAAGACCCATTTCCAGGCCTACGCCAATTGCGGCCAGCGCGTTCATGACATTATGCCGGCCGGGCAGAGGCAGGTAAAACTCCCGGGGCTGACCGCCAATAACGGCGTTAAACCGGCTTCCCGCGCCTTCGGCCTTAACACTTTCGCCTCTGATCTCAGCAGGTCGGTCAATCGCGTAATAGCTCACCTTACCCCGGCACCGGCCCGCTTCCCGTTGCATAAACGGGCTTTCGGCGTTCAGGACGGCAAACCCGCCGGAAGGGATTTGTTCCAGGATTTCACCTTTGGCTTCAGCTATATTGCTCAACGTTCCCAAAAGCTCCAGATGGGTTTCATTGATGTTGGTAATTACCGCTCCCATGGGCCTCGCGATTTCACAGAGGGCGTGAATTTGCCCCGGGCCTCGCATGGCCATCTCCACCACCGCAGCCTCATGGCTTTCATCCAGTTCCAAAAGTGTTAGGGGAAGCCCGATTTCATTGTTAAAGTTACCTTCGTTTTTAAGGGTGCGCAGGCGTGCGCCTAAAACCGAGGCAATCATGTCCTTGGTCGTGGTCTTGCCGGTACTCCCGGTAACCCCCACCAGAGAAACCCCGGACCGCTGCCTGTTATAGGCGGCCAGGGACTGCAGAGCAGATAGAGTATTTTCTACCATAATCACCGGCACACCGGGAGGAAAATCCTCCCGGCGACTTACGACCAATCCTCCGGCCCCGGCTGCGACGGCCTGGGCCAGGAAGCTGTGCGCATCGTACCGCTCCCCCACCAGGGCGAAAAACAGGGCGTTTGCTCTCATCTTACGGGTATCGGTGGCTACCGAAGTAAAAACAGCCGCAGGGTCTCCCTGGATCACCCTGCCCCTTAGGGCTGACGTTATCTCTCTAATGGAAGTTGCAATCAAAACAGGTTACCTCCCGGCTTTAAGTCTGCAGCGCTCCCAGGGCGGCCGCCGCCTCACTGCGGTCATCAAAAGGATACTTTTGCGTACCTATGATTTGGTAGTCCTCGTGGCCTTTACCGGCTATGACCACCACATC
>DNIT01000136.1:3239-12860 GCA_003489345.1 Pelotomaculum sp.
TATGACCACCACATCACCCTTTTGGGCCATTCTGACAGCCAGCTGAATGGCGCGGCGCCGGTCCGGTTCAACTGTGTAGCTATTATTCTCCACCACGGGCTCCAGTCCTTTCTTGATATCCCTGATAATGTCCAGCGGCGCCTCCGTACGCGGGTTATCTGAAGTAATCAGTACGTAATCACTATAACCGGCCGCTATCCGGCCCATCAGGGGGCGCTTGGTACGGTCGCGGTCGCCGCCGCAGCCGAAGACCGTAATCAACTTGCCTGTCGTGATTGCACGCGCAGTCTTTAAGACATTCTCCAGACCGTCCGGCGTGTGGGCATAGTCTATAATAACTGCAAAATCCTGACCCGCGTCAACCAGTTCAAAACGACCCGGGACACCCGGCATCCCTTCCAGAGCTTTCTTGATAACCTCCACGGGTATACCCATTGCCGCACAGGCGGTAAAAGCAGCCAGGGTGTTGTACACATTAAAAAGTCCTGTTATTCGCAAATCCAGGGGGCACCGGCCCCATTTTCCGGTAACGGTAAAGCTGACCCCTCTGGCGCCGACATCGATATCCTCCGCCCGTACATCTGCGAAAGCTTTAATCCCATAGGTATACACCTCAACACCGTCTACGGCCTCGATGATAGACCGGGCGTAAGCGTCGTCGGCGTTCACCACCGCGCGTTTACCTCTCTTGGCGCCGGCTTCCGCCAGTTTGCGAAACAGGGTCTGTTTCGCTTCCAGATAACTTTGCATATCAGAGTGAAAGTCAAGGTGATCCTGGGTCAGGTTGGTAAAGACGGCCGTATCAAATTCACAACCGTCCACACGGTGCAGGGCCAGAGCGTGGGATGATACTTCCATCACACAGTCACTCACCTTTTCTGCCGCCATCTCGCGCAGGAGTTCCTGCAGTTCCGTGGACTCCGGCGTGGTATGACTTACCGCCAGTTTTCTGGCCCCGATACGATTGTGAATTGTACCGACCAGACCGGTTTTACGGCCTGCCTCGTCAAGAACGGAGGCAATCAGGTTGGACGTGGTGGTTTTGCCGTTCGTTCCCGTTACACCAACCATTCTCATCTTGGTGGAGGGGTGGCCGTAAAAGCTGGCTGACATTAACGCCAGCGCCTGTCTGCTGTCTGCAACAAGCGCCCAAGCTACGTTTGGCGGTACGGCAACAGCTTTCTGCGCCACCACTGCGACCGCTCCCTTTTCCACCGCCTGGAGTATATATTCGGCGCCGTCATGCTTATAGCCCTGCACCGCGACAAACAGAAAACCAGGCTCAACCTTACGGGAATCATAGGTTATACCGGTAAGCACTGTATTCTGCGGACCGTCCGCGGCATGGACCTCGACCGATTCAAGCAATTCCTGAAAAAGCACGTTGTCGCCCCCTAACTTTTAGGCATAGAGCCGCAAGTTATATATGGTATACTATTATTTCCATCTTTAGTTAAATTATTCCAGATACGATATCCACTGTTATAGTTGAAGAGGATGGCCCGTCTCCTGATCGAAACCCGGCCAACCTCTTGGTAACATAAAACCGTCTATTGGATATTGTTAATCGTGTAATTCCTGTGGTTGAAAATCCACCGTAATAGATGTACCTTTGGACACCCTGGCGCCGGGCGCCTCTTTTTGACCCACAGCAATACCACTGCCGGTCGGATTCAGGTGCAGACCCAGTTTTTCCAGGATGCCGCCGGCCTCTTTGATGGTCAAACCTTTCAGGTCAGGTACGGTAACCTGGTCTGCCGGAACAGCCTCAGGCGGGTTCAGGCTGAGAATTACTGTGGTTCCGCTGAGCACCTCGGCGCCTCCGTTCGGGACCTGTTTATAGACAATATTCCCCTCACCCTGCACTTGTACGGCCAAACCGCTGTTATTCAACATCTTTTTGGCGTCTTCCAGCGGGTAATTAACCACGCTGGGTACAGTAGTTTTCAGTTTGGGCTCTTCAAAAATAAAGGGAGACTTCGGCTTCTCCAGTGCCGGTCTTTCAGGCACCTTCATGTAGCGCAGGGTGTCTGAAGCGATGGCTTTGAAAACAGGAGCGGCTACCTGGCTCCCGTAATAGTTTCCTCCCTGGGGCTCGGCGACCATCACCAGGCAGGCCAGTTGCGGATCGTCGGCAGGAGCAAAGCCCATAAAAGAAGCCACATATTTACCGTCGGCATAGCCGCCTCTCTCAACAACTTGGGCCGTACCGGTTTTTCCCGCCGCCCCGTAACCATCCACGAAAGCGTTCCGGCCAGATCCTTTAAGGACTACATTTTTCAGAAGGCGCATCAAGGTCTGAGCGGTATTGTTCGAGATCACCTGCCGGACAGGCTCAGTCTTAAATTCCTTGATCACTTTGCCGTTCGTATCGGTAACTGATTTAACCAGGCTCGGTTTCAGCAGAAGCCCACCGTTGGCCACAGCCGACGCGGCGGTTATCAACTGAATGGGCGTCACGGCAATGGACTGGCCAATAGACATGGTGGCTATGTCCAGGTCGGTAGCCTCATTCTCCGGGATCTGGATGCCAACTGCCTCGCCGGGCAGGCAGATCGAAGTCTTGTCGCCAAGTCCGAAGGCGTTAATATATTTATAAAATTTTTCCTTGCCCAGGTTTAAGCCTACTGTTACGAAACCCGGGTTGCAGGAATTTTGCACTACCTCTTCAAAAGTCTGGGAACCGTGCCCCCCATCATACCAGCAATGGATCGTGCGGTCAGCCACCTTGATATAGCCGGGATCAAAGAAGGTGTCGGATGTCCTTACCACCCCCTCTTCCAGTGCGGCTGCAGCGGTTATAATTTTAAAAGTGGAACCCGGTTCATAATTATAATAAATGCCGGGGTTGTGATCCCAGACATCCTGGGGAGACTTCTGCCAGTCTCCGGGATTAAAAGTCGGCCGGTTGCCCATAGCCAATATTTCACCTGTTTTCGGATCCATTACAATGATGACCGCCAGCTTCGGGTGATGCTGTTCGACAATCTTGTCCAGTTCTCTTTCCACAAAAAACTGGATAGTTTGGTCAATCGTCAGTACGAGGTTATGGCCCGGCACAGGTGGGATGAACTGGTGAAGCGCCTGGGGAATGTTATTGCCCACGGCATCTTTTTCGATGACAATACGTCCCGGCGTACCCTTCAGCTCATTGTCGTAGACGCTTTCCAGCCCGGTCAGGCCCTGGTTGTCATCACCGGCAAAACCCAGGACATGGGCAGCCAGGTTCTCCTGGCGGTAAAAGCGCTGGTTTTCTTCCACCAACTCAACCCCGCTAATATTTAAGGACTTTAAGTTTTGGGACGCCTGGTAATCGATTCGCCTTTTGAGCCAGACAAAGCCCACATTTTGCGTGAGCTTCTTGTAGACGTCCTCCTTATCCATACCAAGGGCCAGGGCAATCTTGTCGGCCGCATCCCGTTTGTCCTCAATTTGGGGGGGGAAGGCGTAAGCGGAATCAACACTGACACTGGTTACCAGTTCCTGACCGTTGCGATCAAATATGGTCCCCCGCTTGGCCTCCACCGGAACATCCCGCATACGAACCTCAAGAGCTTCCTGCCTGAGCCGATCTCCTTCAACCAGCTGGAGCCAACCCAGCCGGAGTATTAAAATAAGAAACATTCCTCCCGCTATCAGAAAGAGTCCGGTTATTCTTTTCCGGATTAAGAGATTCGTTGTCTGCATATGTTACCCCCTTGGAGCCTGCCCCGATATTATGACCCGGCCAGGTCTTGTTTTCCAACCGGTTAACAAGCTCGTTGAATGCTCTGACCAGAAGGCTCCCGCCATCACCGTCAAGGGGGTTGCCGGCGGCTTTCGCACCGGCATCGGGCAGCGGCTGCGTCCTGTCGGCAACAGCCAACATAAGTACATTACTGCTGTCCGGCTTGACCATTCCTAGTTTATTGACTGCCAGCGTCTCGACCCGATCCAGCGAAGCCAGTTGTTGGACTCTCTCATCCAGGTCATGGTTTTCCACCCTTAAGACGGCCAGCTCTTGTTGCAAACTGCTGATCTGATACCCAAGCTTAAATACTCTGGCTTGAAAATATGTGATCATGATACCAAGGGTAAAACCCAATAAGATCATCCCAATCAGCAAAAACCTGGGCCCCCTTGACGAGCGCTTAAGCCTGCGATTTTTCTTCGGTCTGGGCCGATCCGCCGACAACCCATAGAAGCCTGTCTTATCCTGAGCTACGATCAATATTATTCAACCTCCGGAGTGAATAGAACTTCAGCCAAGGTAGATTGTTCCATGATCGCCTTGATAGTGATTCATCTTTTAAACTTTTTCACCTATTCTAAGTTTGGCGCTTCTAGCCCTGGGGTTAACCGCCAATTCCTCTTCTGATGGGAGAACCGGCCTGGTTGTTACAATCTGCAGCGTCTTTTTACGCCCGCAAACACACACCGGAAAATCCCGCGGACAAATGCAGGGCGAGGCCAGTTCCCGAAACAGGTCCTTAATAATCCGGTCTTCCAAAGAGTGAAAGGTAATTACACAAACCCGTCCGCCGGGTTTTAAGACATGCACGGCTGATTCGACGGCGGCCTTTAAAATCTCCAGCTCACCGTTTACAGCTATGCGCAAGGCCTGAAAAGTACGTTTAGCCGGGTGGGGACCTTCCCGCCTGGCCCCGGCGGGTACCGCTTTTTTGATCACTTCAACCAGTGCCCCGGTTGTTTCAATGGGGCGCCGCTTTCTCTCCTCACCTATAAATTCCGCAATCCTGGAGGCCCAGCGCTCTTCCCCGTATTTTCTGATTGTTTCAGTCAGTTCCTCTACTGTCATATTGTTAACCAGCATCCCGGCCGTGATTTCACGCTCCGGATCCATTCTCATATCCAACGGGGCATCATGCTGGTAGCTGAATCCCCTGGCCGGGTTGTCAAGCTGGTAAGAGGATGTTCCAAGATCAAATAAAACTCCGTCTACGGTCAGAATACCAAGGTCGTCCAACAGTTCAGCCAACCGGCTGAAGTTGGATCTGACCAAAATCATCCTTGGCTTATAGGAAATCAGCCTTTTCCCCGCAGCAAGAATCGCCTCCGGATCCTGATCCAAAGCCACCAAGCGGCCGTCCGGTCCACTTCCTTCAAGAATCAGTTCACTGTGACCGCCCCCACCCAGAGTGCAATCCACATAAACACCGCCCGGCTTGAGTTTAAGCCCCCTGACAACTTCAGCGGGTAAGACCGGCAGGTGACTGAAATCCATAAATCCTCCTTTAAAGCCTTTACTTACCAATAAACCCCAGTTAAAATATAAACCAACCCGGTCAAATATCAAGGTTTAAATCCACAATTTTTTCAGCAATTTCCTCATAAGAAGAAGCCGCCTGGCTACTATAATTTTCCCACTGGTCGCTGGCCCAAATTTCCACGCGCGATGAAACTCCGATTACCACCACGTCCTTTTCCAGGCGGGCGTAATCACGTAAGTTTCCCGGGATTAATATTCTCCCCTGTTTATCAATTTCACATTCGGCGGCTCCTGAGAAAAAAAACCGAACAAAGGCCCGGGCATCACCCTTTGTAAAGGGCAAGTACTTCAGTTTTTGCTCAAGCGTATCCCATTCAGGTTGCGGGTAAGCAAAAAGACATCCGTCGAGACCTTTTGTCAACACAAAATGGTCCCCCAGGCCTTGTCGGAAGCGGGCTGGGATAAAGAGTCTTCCTTTGTTGTCTATTGCATGCTGGTATTCACCCATGAACATGGCAGGCAGCTCCAGTACGCTTCAATTGACACCACTAATCACCACTTTAACCCACTTATTCTATATATGAAGACGATATCCTTCATGTAAAACACATTTTTATTTATTTTTTTATCCAGCAACAAAAAGGGCCGCAACTGGGCGACCCTAATTCTTCTGAAGCCGGTTATACTCTGATCAAATTCCTCTTCCGTCGATTAAATGAAGTGATTTCCCTGTACCCGGCTGCTCTTACCAGCTTCAGGGCCTCATCCAGACCCGCGCCAACCTGATCGGGCGCATGGGCGTCCGACCCCAGAGTTACGGGAATGCCATGCCGGTAAAATATCGCCAGCAGGGAGGGAGCCGGATATATTTCCAGGGCCGGATACCTGAGCCCGGCCGAATTCACCTCCACGCAAACCCCGGCCTTCTTAAAAGCCCGCGCCGTTTCTTCATAGAGAGGTGACAGGTCACGCTCCGGGCGAAAACCGAATTTTTTGATCAGGTCAGGGTGGGCCATAACATCAAAAAGCCCGGTCAGGGCTGCCCGCTGGACAAGTTTAAAATACTGCTCGTAGACTGTCCCCAACTCCCTTTTGCTGTACTCCCCTATTTCAGCAGGGTTGTCAAACCCCCACCCGTCAATAAAGTGCACCGAGCCGGTGATATAATCAAAAGGGCAGGCGGCAAGCTTTGAAGCCAGCTTTTTCTCGAAGCCGGGGACATAATCTACCTCTATTCCAAGTTTTACTTTAATAGGTGATACCCCGGCGCCCTGTTTTACCAGCTCCACATAAAGCGGGAGTTGGTTTTCGGACATGGCATAATCCGGAATGGTTTCTCCCGGAGCCAGGAAATAAAGTGGAAAGTGATCGGAAAATCCAACTTCTTTTATCCCTTTCCTGACAGCCTGGTCCAGGTAGTCCTCGAGCCTGCCGGAGGCATGACCGCACAGGTTGGTGTGCAGGTGGTAATCTACAGGTATCACTTTTACCGGATTCCTTTCCCTGAGCGCATTCTTTGTGAGACCTGGGAAGCCAGTTGGTAAATCCTTTCAGCCGATGCCGGGTCGAGCAAACCGGTGCCGCAGGCCGGAGTGATTAGACATTGCTTTAAAAGAGTATCCCGGTCAATCCCACGCCCGGTTAGTTCCGACCACTCCCCATCCAGGATGCCAAGCAGTGAATCCGCATCCTCGTCCATGGCGCGTCCATTGGTGGTTGGGATCAGGCCCCAGGCCAGCGCCCCCCCCCGGCTGAGGAAACTTTTTAGCGACGGGATAAAAGGAATCAGCGAGCTAAAGTAATTATAGGCGTCGAAGCTGACCACCTCCAGTTCCGCTTCAAAAAGGAGGGACCAGTCGATAGCGTCACAGGAGTGTGCTCCGGCCAGCGCGCCTGTTCCATGAATAGCTTGAGAAATAGTACTAAAGTCCTCCAGGATCATTTCCCTGGTCACTGTTATGTAGCTGGACTGCCCGTAGATGCCCAGCGCGGGGTCATCAATAAAAATCAATACCGGTAAACCAAAGCGACCCAGTTTCGTACCCTGCCAGGCCGCGCTGGAGGCTATTGATTTTACGACCAGATCTCTCAGCTGCTCGTCATAATAGGCGAAACGGCCCCGCTCATCCTTAACCTGGAAAGCAGCTGAAATAGGACCCACCACGTGGCCTTTCAGCATGCGGGCATCGCCTGCGCCTTTTTGCAAATCTTCCAGAAAGGCGTAAAACCCGGCCGCCGCTTCCACGGGAAGGGCAAATTCGTTAAGCGCCGCAAGGTCACCCTCTTCAGCGGCCAGATAGGTGGTATAAAATTCTGTAAGCCGGCTGTCCCAGTCATCTTTGGTGGTGTCAAAAAAGGTTTTATTCCCATCATCTACCAAGAGGCCGGTCTTTACCAGCGGTTTGAGGAACTGGTTGACAAAATGCTCCTCCCTGCCCCGCTGCGGCAACTGGGGCCAGTGGGGAATTTCCGGCAGGTACTTTTTAATCATGTCAAGAGCATCAGCCGGGTCATGTTGCGGCATACTGCCGATGCCTGTGGCCATTCCGCCAGGTTCAAAGATCATGTTGGACCCCCCTCAAGTTATTAGCTGTTAATCCGCAAGCACTGCGGTTATCCATACAAGATGCAGGTGCAATTTCAATCGCACACAGCGCGGTAGCGCCGTACTTGGGTATCTATCCTGAAAATTAAATTCATCCTCTGCTGATGCCGTGTTAACGGCATGGTTGTCTCATGGTTGTCTAATGTAACTTTTGTGCGAATGAATTCGCACCTGCATTTTTTGTAGTATCTCCATGTGTAGCTGAGTAATTTTCGAATACGGGATATTGCCACGACCCACGTCCCAAATCAGTTTAGTCTTTCCAGGCGCGGCCCCCAGCCTATCTCTCTTAGAAGGCCGGGATATAACGCGGGGTTTGCCGCGGCTCTCCCGCCAAGGAGGGTGACACAGATGGCTTCGAGCACGTTGGAACCATAAGACCTGCCTTCCAGAGAAGGCGCCGCTGTAACCAGCCACCGGGCGCCCCTTCTTTTCAGTTCAAGAACATCCCCGGCTGTCACGGTACTAGTAATAATGCTCTTCCCACTGAGGTCGGCAGGCAGTCGGTACCGCAGAAAATGAAAATCACCGGCAATGATGTCGGCCTTTTGATAGAAGTGTTCAAATCGCGGCCGCGCGGTCTCCTGCCTTTTGCCCAAGGGATAAAGGAAACCTATGGGAAGCCGGCAAAGCAGGGGCAAGAACGCCCGTGCGGCTGCGCCGAAAGCTTTTAGGGAGTGAAAGGGTACCGGCAGCCCCAGGGCAAACAGCGCGTCCCCGATGATCAGCCGGCAGCCGGCCTCCTCCAGGGATTCCGCCAGGGCCCAACGGTCAAGCGCAGAGACTATTAAAACAACCTGTCCCTGCCGCGGCCAACCGGCCTGGTTCTGGATAAACCGGATCAGTTCTTTTTCCACGGTGTCCTTTATACCGCTGCCGTCCACGAGCGGCGTACGGCTGACCTGGGCAGCCAGGCGCGCCCCGTCCCTGAGCTGGTAGCGTCTGGTTCCCGCCCGCAGGTAGAGGTTCACCCCCCCCAGGCCAAAGGCGTCAACCTTGCCGTCCAGATCACTGAGGAGTTTTGCCGCTCTGTCCAGGTCCCCGTCTGTACCGAAACGCTGAATGAGTAGCCGGCAACCGGAAACTTCGTTTTCAACCTCATGGTCGCGCCCGGCTGAGCCCAGGCTGACACTAACCACCCGCTTCAACAAAACCGCTCCCGCCCTTACTGTCAGCTCGTACAAACGACGCACAAAGCATGCCATGCCGCTTCGCCAGCGGCACCGCGTATTTATGCGCCATTTCAATCGCACAACGGCACGTTAGCGCCGTATTTGGGCCATCTATCCTGGAAATTTCATCCTTCTGCTGATACCGCGTCAGCAGTATGGTTGTCTAAAGTGCCTTTTGTGCCCAATAAATTTGCACCTTGTATATATTTTAGGGATTCGCTCTGTGAGCTGAACAGCTATTTTCAGGGAAGCAAAAGAACCGTCCCCCTGCTTCCGTGCTTCCGTGCTTCCGTTGTTTTTAAGTTATTGCTTCACGGTACACTTCAAGAGTCCCCAGGGCGATACTCTGCCAATCGTAGACCGTAAGCACCTTTTTCCAGGCTTGTCTGCTCAAATCCCGGGCCAGGCCGGGGTTGATTAAAATTTCCCGGATGTAGTAGGCCAAAAGGTCCGGGCGAGCCGGGGGCGCCTTGTAACCGTCCATCCCGTGCGACACCACCTCGCTTAAGCCCCCGGTATCCGAAACAATTACAGGGACCTGAGCGGCCATTGCTTCCAGCGCCACAATTCCAAAAGGCTCATAAAGGCTGGGGAAAACAGCGACATCTGCCAGCTTTAGATACTGGTTCCGCCTG
>DNIT01000136.1:12978-13513 GCA_003489345.1 Pelotomaculum sp.
AGACCCAGTTCCCCGGCTTTAGACCTGAGATAAGCTTCATAAGGACCTATACCGCCCACCAGCAGCTTTAGCTCCGGTAGGTGCGGCAGGAGCAGGGCCATGGCTTCAAGCAGTACCTGGACCCCTTTTTCCGGAACCAGGCGACCAATAAAGAAAACTCTTTTTTCACCGGACACAGTGTCGGGCTTGCCCGGCACCAATTGTTTGGGTCTGCCCAAATTGGCCGGATCCACCCCGTTGGGAAGGACATGCACAATATTGCGAGGGACTTTAAACAGGGTGTTGACCTCATTGGCCATATAATTACTGCAGCAGATTACCCGTGTAGCCTGTACGGCAAAGCGGGCATCCGACTGGTGAATGCGCTGCTGCAACTCATTATGGATGCCCCGGTTGCGGCCGAATTCCGTGGCATGGATGGTCGCCACCAGGGGCAGCCCGTAGCGATCACGCAGTGTTATAGCTGCGTCTCCGACCAACCAGTCATGCGCGTGGACCAGATCAAAGGGTTCTCCCCCCATAAGTTCGCCTGCCA
>DNIT01000136.1:13627-14594 GCA_003489345.1 Pelotomaculum sp.
TTCGCCTGCCAGTTGAACCATACCAGCATTCAACTGACCTACCCATTCCATGAAGTCCTTGGAAGTGAGCAGTGACTGGTCAACACGGTGGACATGGACGCCCTCCAACAGTTGGTAGGATGGTGTCTCCGGCGCGGGGCAGGTGATCACATGGACGTTCTGTCCGAGGCGGGCCAGCGCCCGCGAAAGGTCGTTGCCATGACGAGCCAGGCCGCCTACCGTACGAGGCGGAAACTCCCAGGAGAGCATCACTATTTTCAATGCTTCTCCTTTCTCACCGGAACGTAAGTGTTTGACCCGGTAATGGCGGCTGTATATACTGTAATCCATCTCCGGAAAAATATTGTCTTTTTTTTCAAAATCCGCCAACTCGTCTTCGTTGATTTCTCCTTCACTGAGACGTAAGGCCAGGGTGTTAAAGCGGCCGATGTGATCGCTGATACGCTGCACGGCATACTGCACTGCAGTAGCTGTCTTTATGATAAAAGCCCAATCGCTGCTCTGTGCCAGGACCAGTTCCCGCGCGGCCTGGTTGAGCAGACGCCGTACTGCTCCACCGGCAGACGGGTAGAGATCCGCCAGGTCTACCATTGCTGTTTCAGCACGGTGAATATGCCGGTAAATCCAGTCGTTGGCGGGATTTAGCCATACCAGGTTGTAACCCCCTTCACCCCAGCTGGAGGCGGCCAGGTTTACAACCTGGTTATCCATATAATCGCCGAGGTAGTTAGCGGGCGTCGTCATTTTCACCCCATATTCCCCGGTATCGCAGGCACGGCACAAGTTTTCCAGCCATATGGGACCTTCATACCACCAGTGGCCAAACAGCTCAGCGTCATAGGGAGCTACCACGATAGGCTTACGGTCCATCCGTCCGGACAGGTATTTTAACTGCTCCCCCCGGTTGAAGGCAAAATTGCGGGCGTCCATGTTTGCCCGTTGCTCAGCCAGATCCGGTTGATAGGGC
>DNIT01000136.1:14688-16981 GCA_003489345.1 Pelotomaculum sp.
TGATCCTTGCCGGTAATGCGATAGTATTTTATCCCGGTGTCACAGCGGATATTACCGCCGGGCAGGCAGGGAGCCAGGCAATCCAAGTCCAGGTCATAACCGATGTCCCGGTAGAACTCGCGGTAAAAGGGATTCCCGGGGTAACCGGTATCACGATCCCAGACCTGCTTTGAACTCTCCGGGTCCCTTCCGAACGCCGCCACCCCCGAGGGACAATAAACCGGAGCGTGCACACCGTAGCGTGGAGAGGGGCTGGAGTTGGTAATACCATGGGTTTCAACAAAAAAGTAGCGGATTCCGAATTCCTTCAAAATCTCATCAATACCCGGCACATAGCCACACTCCGGCAGCCACATGCCTGCCGGAGGCCTGCCGAAAAGCCTTATGTATTGTTCCACCCCAAGCTGCACCTGGGCCCTCCTGGCCTCCCGCGTCTGCATCAGCGGCAGGTAGCCGTGTGTCGCACAGGTGGTTATCACTTCCAATACCCCCAGGGCCTGCAGGCTCTGAATGGGCAAGAGAAGATTGCCGCCGTAATCTTCTTCAAACAAGCGACGGACCATATTGAGACGCTCAAAATACATCACAGCCAGGTCACGAAAGGCTGTATGGTCTCTATTTCTGTAGATCTCGGCTTCCGCCAGACGGATCAGGGCATCCAAGTGCCGTAAATACCTCTCCTGCAAAAGATGGTCGTTCAGCATAGCGATCAGCGGCGGTGACAGAGACAGGGTGATCCTAAAATGAACCTCGTCCTTTACCAGTTTTTCAAAGGACCGGACCAGCGGAAGATAACACTCGGTTATAGCCTCAAAGAGCCATCGCTCTTCCATAATACCGGGGTCTTCCGGATGGCGGATGTAGGGCAGGTGGGCATGTAGAACCATCGCCAGGTATCCGTCAGGCAAGTCACTTACCCCCTAAAAATAAAAATCCATACCAAGATTATAGCATGGCTGGAATTCCCGGTACGTAACTATTCAAAAAATCCGAGTCTTATTTTGGCGCCGAGCAGTTCCTGCAAAGACCAAAGATTTTAAGCTGGTGGTTTGTAACTGTAAATTCATGCTGCTGGCAGACGCGATTCTCCAACTCTTCCAACAGATCTTCATTAACCTCGATGATATTGCCGCACTGCGTACAGATGAGATGATGGTGCTGGTGGCTGTGCCCCAAACCCGCTCCCAACTCGTAGCGCTTGCGCCCGTCGCCGAAATCAATAGCGTGGATAATATCAAACTCGTGGAACAATTCCAGGGTCCGGTAAACCGTAGCCAGGCCCGTGTCGGGCGCCTTTGACTTGACTAAATTGTAGACTTCCTCGGCACTTAAATGCTTGTCCTTATTTTCCAGCAGCACCCTCAAAACCAGTTCCCGCCGGGAAGTAAGTTTGTACTCTTTTTGCTTTAGTTTATCACCAACATCGGAGATTAGATTTTTCATTAACTACACCACCAGAACTGTCCTTTTTGTTAGTATAATGAAAGTTGGGGAAAGTGTCAATTAAAGGATATTCTTGGGACGTGGGTCGCGAGACGTGGACGTGAGAATTCAACATTCCTTTGGGGTCTTTTTACTTTATGCTGTCTTCTTCCTAATAATACGTCCGATTATAAATTATTAAAAACAAAAGCCTGTAACAGATACTTAACAGGCTTTTATCTGCTTAAATTATAAAGTAGAAAACTACCTTAGGCTCTGATTGTCCTGCGATAGGTAATATTTCTGCTTGTATCTTTCCCAGCGCCTGCGGCGGGCATTATTATGGAGCCTGACAATTACCAGTAAAAAAACCAGGACCGGCACCGCCGGCAGCCAGGGCCAAATCTGGATGAGTGATTTTCGAGCGACCTGTTTTTGAGCGATCAGGTCGACCCGGCCTAACTCTCGGTCGCCTTCAAAAAAGACCAGTTCACCCAACTTTGCACCGGCTTTTACCGGCGCGTTAACATTGGCTGCCAGCTTGACTTCCGGCCTGAAATCTGCAGGATTATCCAGCGGGAAGTTGTAGTTCAAGGAACACCCCGTTTGCACAGGCACGGACTCGTCCAAACCGTAGCGGACGGGCACCTCCCCGACGAACTTGCCCGCTTCAGTCAGACAAATGTTGGTATAACCGTTAAAACCGTAATCAAGGAGAGTTTGCGAGTCGGTCCAGATGTTGGCGCCTTCGGTCTTCAGGACCACCGCCACCAGTTCCCTACCGTTGCGGTCCGCAGCCGAAACCAGGCATTGCCTGGCTACTTCCGTATATCCGTTCTTGATCCCGATAGCCCCTTCATAATTCCACAAG
>DNIT01000136.1:17069-21593 GCA_003489345.1 Pelotomaculum sp.
AATTCCACAAGAGTCTGTTATGGTTTTCAAGATAGCTTTGGGCCATAGGGTCACTCCGGTCGATGGTCCTGATTTTAGTGGCCACGATATTCCTGAATTCAGGGTTCTGCATGGCGTAGTAGGAAATCAAAGCCAGATCGTGGGCAGTACTGTAGTGATTGGGGTCAGGCAGGCCGTTGGGGTTAATAAAGTGAGAATTCACCGCCCCTATTTCGGCAGCCTTTTCATTCATGAGATTGGCGAACTTTTCCACCGAACCTGCTACATGAACGGCAATCGCAACAGCTGCATCATTGCCTGAATTCAGCATCAAGGCGTAGAGAAGGTCCTCCAGCGACATTTTCTCCCCTGCCAGGAGACCAAGAGCCGACCCTTCAACGTTGCAGGCTTCGGCCGGTATCGTTACCCTGTCATTGAGCTTGCCGGTTTCAAGAGCTATAACAGCAGTAAGGATCTTGGTGGTGCTGGCCGGATACAGCTGCTGGTGCGGATTTTTCTCATATAGGAACTGCCCGTTTCTGCCGTCAATAAGCACCGCCGCTTCACCGGCAATCTCAGGAACAGCAACAGCGGGCCGGGGACTATGAAATAACAGCATAACAATAACGGCCAGTATGGTGTACAGGCCTGTCTTAGTCTGCATTGCATCACCTGAAGGTAAATTTTAACATATACACAAAAAGAATCGAAAAACCTGAAAAACCAAAATATATTATACCATATTGGTTATTGTGTTTTACAGTATCAAAAAAAGATCAATCTGCCTTGCGCGGTCGGCACCGCATGGACAGTATCAGTACAGTACCCGTTAGAAAAATTATCAAACCAAACAACAATGAGGCTGAGGCGTTCAGAACACCGGCTTTGCTTAAGGCCTCCAGCAGGTGTGCCGTCACTCCCCCGATGAGAAATGCCAGAGCGTAAATAACACACCAAATAAGGATCCCCTCGCGCCATCCACGTTCTTTTAATATGACCATGGTTGAGGCAATGCAAGGGACGGTCAGGGTCAAGGTGAGCATTACCACGAAATCCTGAATAGGAAGCATATGCAGGTTCATAATGGTGGCCGCTCCAAATTCCTTGCGGATAGCGCCCATGATGAAAACATCGGCAATTTCCGGCGGCAGGTGCAACCAGTTTACGGTAAGCGGTGTAAGCAGCACGCGCAAACCCTGCAGGAGCCCTGTAACCTCCAGAATACTTAAGAATAGAGCTCCCCCCGCAAAAAGCGGCAAAGCTTCTTTTATAAAATTGTAAGATCTCGTCCAGGCTTTTTTTATAAAATTTTTCGGTTGCGGCAAACGCAACGGCGGCAGTTCAATCAGAAGCGGGGCGGGAACACCCGGCAGATAGCGCCCCAAAAACGTCCCGGTGGTAACCAGGATGCTAAATAGAATCAGAATATACAGCAGCAGGTAAGTTGGCCCCAGCCCGGCAAACACAGCCATAATAATGGCTAACTGGGCAGAGCAGGGAACACCAAAGGCCAGTAAAAAAATGGCGATGCGCCGTTCCCGCTCCGAGCTCAGCAATCTGGTGCTGATACAGGCCATCGTAACGCAGCCAAAGCCCAGGATCAATGGAATGATTGCCTGCCCGTTCAACCCCAGAGCGCTCACGCTCCGGTCAACCAGGGTGGCGATTCTCGGGAGGTAGCCTGAATCCTCAAGAATGGCCATGACCAGGAAAATCCCCAGTACCAGCGGCAAAAGGAGGCCGATCAGGTAGGTTACGGTGAGGGTCAGCACGCCGTACTGGCCCGCTAAAATAGTTGTCAGCACCGACCCGGGACCCAGGAAGCCGCCCAGCAGCGAGCGAATCACCGGTTCATAGTAGCCGCTCATGATTTGTTCGGTAAAGCCCACAATAAACTGGGCTATAAAGACACCAACCAATTCGTATATACCCCAGAGGGTCAGTAACAGAAGCGGAAAGCCGGTAACAGGAAGCAGCATCCAGCGCCCCAGCTTGTCGGCAAATCCCTGATTTTCACCGGCCTCCTTAACTACCAGAGAGGCAATCTGGTTGGCCCTTTCCCGGCGGCTCCGGTAAATCGACTCCGGTTCAGCGCCGGGAGCAGCCCCGCAGCGCTGGCTGACTACGGGATCCCCTTCCAGGATCAGCAATGCCTCGCCCCGGCTGCAAGGAGTACTGACCTGGCTTATTTTTTCCACTAGAGAACTGTCCACCAGCCCAGGGCGGGCCTGGTAGATCTTTTCCTTCAGTTCATCAATACCCGTATGGTGGACAGCCGCTGTGGGAACAACGGGGATACCCAGGAGTTCTTCCAGGAGAGCGTGGTTAATCTTCATACCCCCTCGCTCTGCCTCATCCGCCATATTAAGGGCCATTATGATCGGGATGCCCATGTCAATTATCTGCAAAGTAAGGAACAAATCCCGCTCCAGGTGGACCATATCGACGATATTTACCACTATATCCGCCACGAGGATAATGTCACGGGTGATTTCTTCTTCTTCACTGTAGCTCGAAACACCATAAACCCCGGGCGTATCAATCACGACATCACCGTTATAACGGCCGCAGGCTATGTCGAGAGTGGTCCCGGGGTAATTTGCAACATCCGCATATAATCCTGTGAGAGCATTGAAGAAAACAGATTTACCCACGTTGGGATTTCCGGCCAGGACTATTTTCTTCCCGCCTGCCGGAATCCTGGACTCAATTCCATCGTTCACCGGGTCACACCCTTAATAAAAATTTTCAGCAATGAGCTTCGACTCCAAGGAATTCGGTATGAACAAATGAACCACGGTTTGAATAGCTCAGGTAAGGCGTAGGGCGCAGGGCGTATAATTATCTATTTCTTTAATCTTTAAAGCTTCTCATATCGCTGACCAATAACTAAAAGCTATTGAGATATTCTTTTTACGCCTTACGGCCTGCGCCCTACGACTGCTACTTTTCAAATATTATGTATTTTCCATCCTAGCCTGTGATTACCAGGGCAATGCAGATAGCTTTCAGCATGGCTCAACCGAGATGGTTTTGGCCAGATTGCGGCCGATGGCTATTTCCTGCTTGTTGCGGGTCACTATCACCGGCCCTGCGGGAACAACCTCCCGACAGGTTACAACTGCTCCTTCCGACAAACCAAAGCGTATAGCCTGAACCCGGACACGGTCGTTGGGAATTTCAGTAATTTTAACAATCTGCCCTTTATTGGCCTTATCTAATCGCACGGTTGTCACCTCCCCCAAAATGACAACGATGAAGATAATAATAATCATTATCATTATACAGTGATAAAGAGAACCATTTTCGTTTAAATTATAAGGGAGCCGCTAAGGATTAGCAATAATTATTTTTGACGCAAAGGGACAAAATATACTGAGTTCCTGCTTTCTACAGCGGGGTTATGATTATAAAAATAAGAGAAAGGGGAGGTATTTTACATGTCCGGCATCGATACCAAGGGTATGCAGGTAGCGGAATTGACCGACGAACAATTTGCCCAACTGCGTAAGTTGGAACAGAATTTGAATAACACGAGCGACGACCAACAGGAGATTTACTTGCTGGCTGTAACCAGACGCTAAGAAAAACTAGACTGCATTAGTTAAGTCTGGTTCCATCCCCGGGGGCTGCCGGTCATATGACTCCGGCCCCCCGGCCAAACCAGGCTTCATACTTCTCCCTAGATTTATCATGGTAAATAATATGGCGCGGCAGACTCGTCATGCCGGTTCACCCCGCCGTTCAGCAGCCGGCTTACCTGCTATTCCAGGATACACTTCGACGCTCACCATCGCTTGCCCAGTCATCACCGCTACCAGGTCCGCTATCCTCCCATTCTGGCATAATCACAAGCACCGCTCCAGCTGTTTGGGATAACCTCATCCGTCTTACCGGAATAGACAACGTTAATCAAAAAATGTTGTCAATAACCGTCCCTCTGTCACCTGAAGAGGAACAGCAGGAAATCATACTGCACCTAATTTTTTTACAATATCTCAATCATCTTTGGTTCTAATTGTTACCAAACCTTCCATGGTGTATAATGACTCTAATAAACGGCTTAAGATGACCTCCAGTTCTTACAGGGAGGAGTTGCTCAATTTTTTGCATGAACTGAAAATAATCCTTTCCTCTAAAAGAGATCTTGGCCTTTTGATGGTCCTTTTTTTAATGGAATTCACCAGAGGCGCCTTCTTCCTTACTTTTCTTCCTCTCTATGCGGTGAATTACCTGAGCATATCCGTAGCGGCAGCCGGGCTGGCCGTATCAGCCCACTACCTGTTCGAAACGCTGTTTAAAAGCACAGCCGGCTGGGAGTTGGACCGGCGTGGCCTGTGGGTCATCCACCTGGGGCTCCTGTTGGGCCTGCTCGCCCTGTTTATCATTAAATTACAGCCAACGACTTCCGTACTGATTGCCGGCTCGGCTTTTTTCGGGCTGGCCGTATCACCTGTCTGGCTGGCTGTTATCAGCAATGTGGCCCCGGTTCAGTCAAGCGACCGGGCCGCTCGCGTGGGCGTGGTCTTTGCCGTTTGGCTGGCC
>DNIT01000136.1:21672-39952 GCA_003489345.1 Pelotomaculum sp.
GTTGGTCTTTGCAGTGTGGCTGGCCGGAGGCGGCGGTGGTCCGGTGGCGATCAATTTCTTTATTGTAAATGACTACGGGCTGGCTTTCTGGTTTTTGATCGGCCTTTGGATTTTAGCCATACTGATTGCCGCAGTAACACTAAGGGGACCCGGAGGAATAACTACCGGCGGCGCCGGTTTTTCCTTTAACAAAGAAATTATAAAATTGGCGCAGAACCAGGCCGTTAAAAAAATACTCCTGCCGGGGATGTTCCTGCAGACCTTATCGGGGGGGCTGTTGCTGCCGCTATTGCCCATCTACGCTCAGAATGAACTCGGTCTTAACCCCAACCAGTATGCCTTTCTTCTCCTGTCCGCCGGGTCAGCGGCGGCAATCACCTTTCTGCCGATGGGCCGTCTGGCCGACCGGGTCAGGCTTAAAACCCTGCTGGGCTCAGGATTCGCTATGACAGCCTTGTCACTGGCCCTGTTTTCGGCGGCCAGGGGAATGGTCAGCGTCTTTCTTTTTGCTGCCATGCTGGGGTTTTCATATGCTATCGTCCTGCCTGCCTGGAATAATCTGCTGGCCAAAGTGATCTCACCTGATCGGCAGGCTACCGGCTGGGGCGTGTTTGCAACTATTGAAGGCGCGGGCATTGCCATCGGGCCGGCCCTGGGCGGTTTAATAGCACGGTCCTTCGGGATTTCGGCCGCCATAATGCTTACTATAATACTCCTGGCGTCAATGGCCTGTTTCTATTTTGCCTACCCGGTTGAAAAGCTGTTTGCAAGGACCAGCTAAAAGGAGTTTTTTGCCTTGGATACGTCTTTTATTCAAATCTTGTTACTGCTGTTTTTGTCTTACACCGTTGCGCCGACTGTTCTAATCCGCTTCGTCAGGATCGGCGCTATTTTCCGCGCCCCCAGAGGAGGCGGCAGGGTTACTCTCACCTTCGATGACGGCCCGGACCCTTTCTATACACCGCAGATCCTGAGAATTCTCAGGGACCACCAGGTAAAAGCCTGTTTCTTTGTGGTCGGTTCAAAAGCCAGGGCCCACCCTGAACTGGTAAGGCAAATCGTAGATGCCGGTCATGAGATCGGCAACCACGGTTTCCAGCATAAACCGGTCTGGTTATTGGGACCGGTATCAACTGCCAGAGACATTATTGACACCAACCGTACGATAGAGGAGTTCACCGGGCAAAAAGTGCGGTATTGCCGCCCGGCGTGGGGTCTCTTCAACCTTTTTTCCATCGTCTATTACCGGCTTAAGGGATTAAAAGTGGTGCTCTGGACCTTTATGAGCTGGGACTGGACAAAAGGAACCACGTCGGAAAGCATTACCAGTAAGGTATTGAACCGGGTTCGTGACGGGGCCATTCTCATCCTGCACGACAGCGATAAGACCGCCGGAGCGACCAGAGGCAGTCCGGCTCATGTGATTGAGGCGCTTCCCGCAATTTTGCGGGGACTGCGGCAAAAAGGCTTGCGGCTTGTCCCCCTGGAGGAATTCACCATGACAAAACACCGTCCGACTTTTAAAAGCTGCTTCCGGCGGGTTTGGGGCGTATACGATTGGACTATCCGAAAGTTAAGCGGTATCCGGGACCTGCAAGAAGGCACAAGCTCTTGTTTCAGGATCGCCCTCAGGCGATACAGAGGTAAGGACTGGCCCATGCCGGACGGCAGCGTGCTGCAAGCCGGAGAAACTTACATGGAAATCCATATCAATAATGAGCGCCTGCTTGATACCATCGGGGACAATGTCAGAGTCGAGCGTGCAGCCCTGATCGCGTTGCGGGAAGTCCGCAGCGAACTTCCTATCATAGCCCGGCTGCTGGAATCAGACAACCGTTATCGCCATATCAAGGTGCTCCTGGCCATCACCCTGCTCCACCGCGGTACCGAACGCCTTGGGTTCACCGCTTATGATATGCCGAAAGGGCTTTTACGTACTTTGATCGGCTGGTATGAACGCTGGATGCTCGGACTATACCACCCCGGCGGTTTTAAAAAGCTGGGGGATTACCGGGATAAGCTTGTGCCCAAATATATTGTTATGACCAGGCAGGATTTGCTGCAACGATACCCGCCTGCCGGGTTGGGCGTGCGTGAATTGAACGTGGGGTGTGAGACGTGAGGCGTGGGACGTGAGTATGCAGCATTCCTTGTAAGCGATGCTGTGTATTGATGATAAGTGCCTCAATATTCCGGGATGGCGTAACATGATCATTTTTAGCTGGTAGTTGATGCGGGTGGGATTTCAACTGCATTCTTTGTGTGTCTGTGCGCATTCATTCGCGGCTGCATTTTAGCCCAGGCTGTTGTGATGCTGTTCTTACATGAATTCGCCCTGTATTTTCAGAAGGTAAAACGTATTTTATCAACTTTTCAATTAAAAAAAGAGGTGGAACGTTTTGGACCGTCAGAAACTCGGTGCGGAACTGAAGAGGATATTTCCCCCGGAACGGGTTCTCACCTCTGAACTTGAACGCAGGATGTACAGTTACGACAGCTCGTTCATGGCCAGGTTCCACAGTTTCGTGCCGGACGCGGTGGTACTGCCCCAATCCACGCAAGAAGTGTCCGCTCTGCTGAAATTGGCCTCACAGCACCGCATACCGGTAATTCCACGCGGCGCCGGCAGCGGTGAGACCTGCGGCTGCCTGGCGGTGCGCGGCGGAATTGTGGTCGACCTCTCCGCCTGGGACACCATTGAGGAGGTTGACGTAGCCAACATGCAGGTTTTTGCCAGGCCCGGGGTGGTCCACTATAAGCTGAACGAACACCTGGCAGGCTTCGGACTGTTCTTCCCGCCCGACCCCGGCAGCACCCGTATGTGCACTGTCGGCGGGATGGTCGCCAATAACTCCAGCGGCCTGCGGGCGGTTAAGTACGGGACTACGGAACAGTACGTGCTGGGCCTGGAGGCGGTCCTGCCAGACGGGCAGGTGATCCAGACCGGGGGCGCCAACGACTGCCGGGCTTTGAAAAATGTCTCGGGACTCAACCTGACCAAACTGTTCGTGGGGTCGGAAGGTGTCCTGGGTATTATCACCAGGATCCGCCTGCGGGTATGGCCGCGCCCCCAGGCGCGCGGCATGGCCATGGCAGTATTCAGCGAACTGGAACTGGCCCCGGCGGCCGTTCTCGACGTGTATCAGTCCGGCATTCTCCCCTCCGGTATTGAAATCCTCGATACTTCGGCCATTCAAGCCATTAATATGTACAAACCCGAAATAAATCTCCCCAGCGCCGAGGCCATCCTTATTTTCGAAGTGGACGGCAACCCGGCGGGGGTAGCCTGGGAAGGGCAGCAGATTGCTGAAATAGTCGGCAGGCACGCTGTTTCTGTGGAATGGGCCACCGACCCGGCCAGAATGGCCGACCTCTGGCGGGGCCGCAGCGTTGTGGCCGTCGCCGCAGCCAGGTTGCGTCCGGACGGCAGCAGGATCTTCGCCGGCGAGGACATCAGCGTCCCCTTAAGCCGGGTAGCCGAAACTTTGCGCCGGATCAAGGAATTGAGCCGGAAACACGATGTGGCAGTGGTAAACTACGGCCATATCGGCGACGGCAACATCCATACAGCCCCCGTAATCAACCTGGACAGCAGCGCTGAGGTGCAACGGGCCAATGCCCTGGTGGATGATATCCACCGTTTGGCCATTGCCATGGGAGGCTCCACTACCGGTGAGCACGGGGTTGGCGCCGTAAGAAACCAGTATGCCGTGGACGAGCATGGTGAAGCGGCGCTGGTCATGAAACAACTAAAGGAAACATTGGACCCCCTTAACATCATGAATCCCGGCAAGCTTTTCCCCCCGGAAGGGGGCAAGGACCGTGCCTGAGGACCTGGAAGGGTTAAAAGAACAATACCTGCGCTGCGTGCGCTGCGGGCAGTGCCGCTCGGTCTGCCCTGTTTTCGAGGCCGTAAAGAACGAGACTGCCACCCCGCGCGGCAAGGTTTTTCTGGCACACCTTTTGGCAACCGGTGAAATAAAAGCGAACACACAAGTGCAAGCCCAACTCTCCCGGTGCCTCCTCTGCCGTTCCTGTTCAAAGGAATGCCCTTCCGCCATTCCAGTTCACCAAATCGTCAGCGCCGCCCGTGCCGAACTCGTTTGCAGGGCGCCTTCCCCGGTGAAAAGGATGGTATTCAGGCACATCTGGACCAGGCCGCGCCGCCTGGCTCTTGCAGCGGGGCTAACCCGGCAGATTCAGATCCTGGGCTTGGACAGGCTGGGCCTTTCTTTAGGCCTCTTGCCGCCTGGTTTTGCCCTGCCGGGGAGGCTGCCGCGCCGCGCCGCGCGCGCCACCATCCCGGCTATTACTCCGGCTGCAGGGAAAACCAGGCTGCGTGTGGGCTATTTTTTGGGCTGCTCCACCAACTTCCTGTTTCCCGGTGTGGCAGAAAGTACAGTGGCTGTCCTCTCCCGCCTCGGCTGTGAAGTGGTTATTCCGCCGGAATTAAAATGCTGCGGTCTGCCCCAACTGGCAAGCGGCGAAGCAGATGCAGCTGTTAACCTCGCCTCAGCCAATAGCGAGGTTTTTAGACGCCTCAATGTGGAGGCCGTGGTCAGTGACTGCGCTTCCTGCACCGCTGCCCTGAAGGAAAGCCCGGAATTCGCCGGGATTAAAGTAATCGAACTGTCGGAGCTGTTGCTTGAATTGCTCAAGGAATACAACCCGGGGCTTCAACAGATCACAAAACCGGTAACCTATCACGACCCCTGCCACCTCTCTAAAGCGCAGGGTATTACTGCTGCGCCACGAGAGCTGCTACGCCTTATTTGCCGGGATTTCAGGGAAATGGATGGCGCTTCAGACTGCTGCGGCAGCGGGGGCACCTTCGCCCTGTACCATTACCAGACCAGCATGGCTATCCTGGACAAGAAAATTGCCGCCATTAAAAAAAGCGAGGCGGAAATCGTCGCCACTTCCTGCCCCACCTGCATCATGCAGATACGCCACGGTCTGACCGGGCACGGCTGTGAAATCGACGTGGTCCATACTGTAGAGCTGCTGGAACGAGCCTTGGGTCGTGAGACGTGAGACGTGGGTATATACTGCATTCCTCTGGGGTCAATGTGCGAATGACCCAATCATGATTTTTCAATTACAAACCACCAATAAAAATATGCATCAACATAATCATCTTTGGGCTAAACCGCTGGCGTGGTGGTAAAACTTTTGGTAAGATGTAGTGCCATCCCGGTTAAAAGAGGCACCTCTAGATAATGTGAAAGTCGACCAGTCAGGATAGGAATCACAAACTTTGACAAGAATCGGTTGGTTGAGCCGTGTGAGGGAAAACCTCATGCATGGTTCTTTGGGAAGAGACTGGAAACGGGGATAAATCCACCACGCCAGTCTTTTACCCAACATGTTTTATCGTCAAAGGAAAAAAATCTTCAATGGTAATTATAATATTTGTTGACAAATATTATAATTTTTAGTAAATTATTATTAGTAATACAAATTAATATAATTTAAAGATCAATTATTTATACTAGCTGATCAGGAATCTGAAGGCCGGAAATGGTAATAAATTACTATTTCTCGGTCTTTTTTATAATTACCCAAAATTTTCAGATGAGCTTTAAAGCTCAAAAATATGTAATAACTGCGACTAGTGAAGCTATAACTTGACTTTGATGTAATTCTCATTGGCGAAAAGGAGGGAGCATGGATGCACATAAATACTAGTTAAGGCCTTGAAATCAGTAATATAGTTCAAAAATCTTCAATAAAGTATTTTTAAGAAAGGGTTGAAACAATGAAGATATTCAAATTAAAAACTGTTCTGATCTTAACAGTTTTGACCGTGTTTATTTTCAGCGGGCTAGCTTATGCCGCTACGAGTGCCTATTATTACAGACAAGCCGATAACACTCTATCTGCATCCGGTACTGACGGAAGTTTAAAATCAACAATTATTATACAACCATCTCAGACCAATTATGACGTTCCTATTTGGGGATCTGTGTGGGGTTGGCCGAAAAACACGATACTAACTCAAGATGATTTTGTGAAAAATTTAGATACTAAAGCTATGCCACTTGCTTCACGTCTAGGATACGATCCTAATCAACAATCTTTTTATAGTTGGAATGCATATAGCGGATATTTAACGCCGACGAATGTTAATTTTAAACAAGTATCATCGAATGAATGGAGAATAGATGTATACTGGGATGCTGCTCAACCTAATGAGATAGGTGCTATTCGGTTCAAAACACAAAATACTTTGAGTGATTATAATTACTGGGGATGGGTTTCTTATCAGAGCGGAAAAGTACAAGCTTTAAGTGGTTTTGGCGATCCAACTAATAAGGGAATAAATATCTATGGACCTATAATAGAATTTCAACCATTTTGGTATTGGACCACCTATTAATAAAGGAGGCTAATTATTTATGAAGAAAACAAAATATTTGATTATTACAATAATATCGGCTTTAGCGCTTTTTTTAGGTGCTATTATAGCTTATGCTATCCCAGGTAATATCCCCCCAATCCCTTTTAAAGAAGACCCTAATTTAATCGAATTTCATAAGAATGCAGGTAAGCTGATTGAACTAAAAGATGTTCCGGTTACTATTGAAACATTAGATGGTCAAGTCTACCAAACAACAACGGATAAATTTCTCAAAGATAAAACTGAAATAGAAAAAAAGTTAAAAGTAAAATTTTAAATTTAAATTATTAACAAATAAACATCAGTACAGGGAAAGAATAAAAACTCCTTTAAAAGGCTCCCAGGAGCCTTTTTCCACATATAAGTTATTGGATAGAATTATATTTACAAAATTATTTTGATCGTTTCTGATAGAGATGTAACAATAAAGTATCCTCTAATTAGAGATGAAGACCCTCGGTAAAATAGCAAGACTCAAAGCAGCGTGAAGACCATGCGAACGAGTTTGCGAGCCGTAAGGACTAAGTCATGTTTATGGTTGTTATGCCTGGCCTCGGTAAACTTCCTGCGGTAGAACCGACCATACTCTAGTTCCCACACCCGGACGGAGTTGGCCGCTTCAACAAGGTAATATCGTAGGTAATAGTTACCGGACCTAGTCAGAGTGATATCCTGAGTGTTGAATTTACTTGACTAATTCTGACACCAGGTTAAGCCCGCAAATTTGGCAAAAGCATTGTGACTATTAAACCTTGAAATGTATCCGATTTCGGCCAAAAGAGATTGATGTGAGGCCCCTTGCTGAAGGGAGAACCCTTTTGGGCGTGCAACTAACATGTAAGCGGTTGCCACCAGGCCCGGGGAGCAGTCTTTAAAAGCACTTAAAGTTAGGAGTGAATGAACTGCCCCTCCATCGGTTCTATCGTGATTGTCCCAAGAGATACCTCAAAGGTCAAATTACTTTTGACCAACTGGAAATTAATCCGTTGGTCATATCATACAGGGAGTGAATCAAATGAAAAATAAATGGATTCTTAACAGTTTTGTGATTATTACCATATTCATTCTGATATTTGCAATGGAAAAAACATTCATGGAAATACGAAGAGTTAATGAAGAACCTTTAATAGAGACTTTAAAAATCAGCCTTTTGGGATTTATTTTTGGGATTATAATTGAGTGGCAAAATTTACAAATATTTAAAAAACCTTTTAAAATAAATCTATTAATTATTCCTGCAATAATATTAACTATTATAAGTTTTGTTCCAAGAAGTTATTGGGCTTTTTTCTCCATATCAAATGAATATTTTGGATGGTTATTGGCACCATTAATGTTTAGCGAGATTCATCTAGTTCTAAATATTTTAGCCGGAATTTTATTAGTTCGGTCTTTTGTTAATAGTAAAGAGAATTCTACAATAATAAAATAATTTCGTTATGTAGTATGATGATATTGCAGGTTGAAAGGAGTCTGGTTATTCCCAAAGACGAAGGATCGGAAGATATACCCATCGTGTTGCCATTTCCAACAACAGCATTTTGAAGCTAGAAATTTGAAGCTAGAAAACGGAACTGTCACATTCAAGTGGCGTGATTACAGGAATGGCGATAAACAAAAACATATGAGCCTGGCTACCAATGAATTTATCCGACGCTTTCTTATCCACGTGCTGCCTGACGGTTTTACCAAAATCCGTCATTATGGTCTGTTGAGTTCGATTAATAAACCAACAAGACTACGACTGTGCAAAAAGCTTACAAATACGCTCGTGAATGAATTTCCAAAAGACAGGTTGTCTACGATTGAACTTTTAAATCTGTTGACTGGCAGGAATGTTACATTATGTCCTTGCTGCGGGTCGGACATCTCGTCAGGTTGATTAGCAGTCTGTTATTATATTTAAAAACATATTGTAACTGAACTGCAAGCCGTAACATATTATAGCAAATATAGGAACAGGGATATTTACATAATCGTACACATTTTAACAAGGGGGTCTTGTTATGACCGAATCATTAGCTGCTCAGCACAGAAAAACATTCTTTGCCAATTTCCTGGATTTTTTTGCCTTAATAATATCCGTGATTAAGTTTTTCTTTCGTCTGCTCAACCGGTTGGTAGGTTAAAGATTTAAGCCGGCGCTAACCGGCTTTCTTGTTGGAAAATATATTTTGTAAAAAGTGTCGTCAGAACATTTTCTTCCAGGGGTCCTCTTGTTCCCGGTCAAGCCGCCGCGACTCCCACTCCACATCATCCCTGATCAACGGTTCGTGCAAAAGCTCCTCCCAGGCCAGCCGGGCCCGGGCCAGGAAACGCCGTTCAAGAAGACCAAGGTCGCCTGCCTTAACCAGCGGGCAAAGCAGGGAGGCCGCTCGGTCAAACCTCATCTCAAGATTGCCATCGGGAGTCAGATACGGTACGACGGGAAAAGTCCGGCAGGCAAAAGGTCTTTTATCCCTGGGACATGCGCCGTTACAACTGACAAAGCTAACGCTGCCGGTCCAGCTCGGGCAAAACTCGTATTCCTCCGTAGAGTGCTCCTGCCAGCATAACCATTCCTCGTTTTTGCTGAACATTACCTCCTCACCCGGCAGCAAGTACATCCCCACCCCCTGCTCCCACTCCGAACAGCAGGCCGCGCTACAGATTTTACCGCAATCCGCTGCGAGGGGCGTTACATTCTCTAATAGTCTGTAAATTCTTTTCCAGTCAATCATCCATGTACTCCCAAAGCCATTACAAATATTTTAATTGATATTCCTGGGCTTCTCTACGACGGTTATGGTCACCCCACGAAGCTGCTTGTTGCGAACCACGAGGGCATTGACACTGGCGCTGACCTGACAGGCTTTAATTGCAGCGACCAGATCGTCTGCGTTGCCGATCTTGTTCGCGTTGAATTCCATAATCACGTCACCCTGTCTAAAACCCGCTTTATCCGCCGGACTGCCGCTGATAACTCCTACCACCAGCGCTCCTTCAGCCTTATCCAGTCCCAGGGAACGAACGGCATCCTCGTCCACGGAACGGACCTGCACACCTATCCAGGGCCGCACGGTAATAACGTTGTTTTTAAGGTCCTCCAGCACCCGCGCAACGGTACTGGTAGGAATGGCAAAACCGATCCCCTGGGCCTCGGCGTTGATGGCCGTATTGATCCCCACCACTTCACCCCGCAGGTTTAAGAGAGGCCCTCCGCTGTTGCCGGGATTGATGGAGGCGTCGGTCTGGAGCAGGTTTTCGTACTGACGATCGTTCACCGCAATCGGTCGTCCCTTGGCGCTGATTACACCGGTCGTAACCGTGTGATCCAGGCCGTAGGGATTGCCAATGGCAATGACCCAGTTGCCGACCCTGATCTGATCAGAGTTGCCCATAGGCAGGAAAGGCAAATCTTTACCCGCATCAAGTTTTAGAAGAGCGAGGTCCAAATCGTAGTCCGCGCCTACCACCCTGGCCGGCAGATCCTGATCAAAACCGTTCACAGTGACGGTAATCTCATCAGCCCCGTCAACAACATGCTCATTGGTTAAAACATAGCCGTCCGCCGATATAATAAACCCTGAGCCAAGGCCCTCTTGCTCCCGCTGCCTTTGGGGAAGCCCGAAAAACTGGCGAAAAAACGGGTCATCCGCAAAGGGATTGCCGGAACCCCCGGTATTTATCCGGGTCGATATCTTCACCACAGCAGGGCTGGTTTGAGACACTACATCAGCGATGGCGTCAGGCCCCACCCCCGGCAGCTGCTCGGCAGTGGCAAGAGCGCCTCCCCCATCCCCCCCCTGCTTTGCGGGATATAAATCCTTGACAAGCTGGCAACCTCCGGCGAACATCACTCCAGCGATTAAAGCTGCTACCGCGACAATAACAAGAGTACGTCTCCAGTTTGTATACAAGCCCCTTCCCCCTTGCGTAGTATTCCTTAATTATAATAGCACAAGTTTTTTTTTGAACAATAATGAAATTCTCAAAACTAAGGCCACCCCGGACAAATTATTTTTGTACCGGTGTCACAAAAAAGGGCTGAGCCGGGTTATATACTACAGCTAAAAAAAGGTGGGATTATGCTATGACTTTTTGGTCCAAAAAGAAGGTCCTGTGGCTGTTGCTTATCGCTGCAGGATTAACTGTCGGACTGCTTGCCGTCGACCGTTTTGTCCAGAAAAGGGGAGCGGAATATATCGTCACGCAGGGCAGTTGCCCCAACCTGCAGGCGGCTGTCGTTTTGGGCGCTTACGCTTCGCCGGACGGCTGGCTCTGTCCTATGCTCGCAGACCGGGTAACAACCGCGGTGGAGCTATATAAGGACAAGCGTGTGCAAAAAATCATCATGTCCGGCGACCACGGCCGTACAGACTACGACGAGGTTAACCAGATGCGCAGGTACGCGGAAAAATTGGGCGTATCGCCTGAGGATATTTTCATGGACCACGCCGGCTTCTCCACCTTTGACAGCTTGTACCGGGCCAGGCAGGTGTTTTTGGTGGATTCCGCGGTGGTGGTAACCCAGTCCTACCACCTGCCGAGGGCAGTATACGCCGCCAGGGCTCTAGGTATTGAGGCGGCCGGCGTGTCAGCCGACAGGCAATCTTACGCCGGCGCCTGGTTCTACAGCCTGCGAGAAATCCCTGCCCGCCTTAAAATTTTTGCCCAAATCCACCTGCTTCATGCCAAACCACGCTTTCTGGGAGAAGTAATTCCCGTCAGCGGGGACGGACGGCAAACAATGGATGGACTTTAAGCAATCCGGACTGTCCGCTTTACATTGAATATCATCTTTTTCGGAGGGAAGAAAACGCCTGGCACTAAAGTTGAACATGTTTTTTGGCTCCGGTTCGGCCCTAACTTGCAGGATTTTGGAAGAGTATAAGGAAGTATTATTTAATTAAAGAAAGGGGTGCAGGTATGTATAAAAAGATACTTATCCCCGTGGACGGATCCGAAAAAGCGTCTTTAGCTGCCCGCCAGGCGGCCGAACTGGCTTCCATACTTGGCTCTGAGGTTACGCTTTTTCACGTGGTGCCGATCCTGCCGGTGGATCGTTTTCGTAGTATCGTGATTGAGGAGTCAAGGCTCCAGGGTAAAGAACTGCTGGAGCAAGTAAGAAAGGAATTAGACGAATTCAATATCACAATTGACACCGACATGGTTCCCGGCCACCCGGCAGATGCCATTTGCCTGAAAGCACGAGTAGACAAATATGACCTGATTATCATGGGCAGCAGAGGTCTCAGCGGCGTTAAAGGTTACCTGATGGGGAGCGTTAGCAGCGCCGTTACCCGTTACGCCCCTTGCTCGGTTCTTATAGTACGTTGACAAAACGCAGCCGCCAATAAAATGCCTGCGGGGCGCCCGGCCCCAAGCTCTCCTCCATATTATGATATATAGTGTTTCTATGTTAATAGATATATAATAGAATGACCAACGGAATCAGGCCCCGCGGGAAAGGAGGTCTTAAACGGTGATCAATGTTGAGCTGGCTAAAGAACTGGCAAAGTATTTGCCTTGGGAGCCGAAGGTCGGTGACCTTACCATAGTCTACGGTGATGGGGGAGAAGAGATCATTGAACCGATTATACCCAAGCATGAAAAGGAGAATAAAATCGTCCTGTCCCTGCGCAACGTTGGCCACCTGATTTGGCTTCCCAGGCTTACCATGCTGCTCTACGAGCTTAAAAAACGTTCCGGTAAAAGCTTTTCTCTCTCTTACGACAGGGATACCGACCAGTGGCGCTATCAAGACGATTGTTTCGAAAGCTGCCACGACAGCCCGGAAGACGCGGCAGCCACGGCTCTGCTCGCGTTGCTGCAGAAAGAAGAACTCAAAAAAGCATGAATTCGCGTCCACATTTGAGCAACATTTGAAATGTTTTCGGCACAGTAACCTAAAAAACTTTTAGGCTTGACGCTGTAAAGAGCCCCGGAGGGCTCTTTTTATTTCACCTGACCCACCGTTTTTTTACGCCGGGTATTAGCCCCCGCCTTGCGCAGCCCTTCGTTGTATGCGTGGATTTTTTGGTCGACCAGGCAGAACACGGTGCCGTCCGGGTAGTTGCCGTCTTCCTCCGGCTGACCCGCCGGCACCCCGCTTAGAAGCTCAATCCCCTCTTCGATGCTTCTGACTGCGTAAATATGAAACAGGTCATTTTTAACAGCCTCTACCACATCCTCTTTGAGCATCAAGTTACCCAGGTTTTGCACCGGGATAACCACACCCTGGTGGCCGGACAGCCCCTTGGCCCGGCACAGATCAAAAAAGCCTTCGATCTTTTCAGTAGCGCCGCCGATCGGCTGAATTTCACCGAATTGATTGACCGAACCGGTTACAGCCAGACCCTGTTTCAAAGGAAGGTCCGCCAGACTGGACAAAATAGCATATAGTTCCGCGCTGGAAGCGCTGTCCCCCTCCACCCCGTCGTAGAGCTGCTCAAAGGTAATTTGGGCCGTAACCCCCAGCGGCTTGCCCTGGGCGAACTTGCCGCCCAGGTAACCTCCAAGGGTCAGCACTCCCTTGTTGTGGATGTTACCGCTCAAGTTCGTTTCCCGCTCAATATTGATCACACCGCCGCGCCCCATATAGGTCCTGGCCGTAATCCGTATTGGCCGCCCAAAAGTGTAATCCCCGGAGCTGCTGATAGAAAGGCCGTTGACCTGACCCACTACAGAGCCGCCGGTATTGATCATGATAGTTTCCTGCAGCACCATCTCCTGCAGCTTTTCCTCAATCCGGTTGGAGCGATAAATCTTTTCCTTGATAGCCTTGTTAACGTGTGAGCTTTCCACATACCTGGAATTCTCCACCTTTGCCCAGGCCGCAGCCTCACTGACTATTTCAACCACCTCATTAAAGCGAGTGGAGAGTTTGTCCTGGGCTCCGGCCAGACGAGAGCAGTGTTCAATCAGCCGGGCCAACCCGTCCCTGCTGAAGTGCTTCAGGTTTTCCCGCCGGCAGACCGAACTAACAAAAGAAGCATAATGGCGGAGGTTTTCCGGACTACGCAGCATTTCCGTATCGAAGTCAACCTTTACCTTGAACAGCTTTTGAAAATCTTCATCCAGGCTGTAAAGCAGGCGATACAGCACCGGATTGCCGATCATGATTACTTTAACGTTCAGGGGAATAGGCTCCGGCCTGAGGGAAGCCGTAGGTACCAGACGGTACTGCTCTCCAATGTTTTCGACCATTGCCTGACGGTATTTCAGCGCTTTTTTTAGTGCATCCCAAATAAAAGGGTCAGCCAAAACGTCTTTTGCCTGCAAGATCAGGTACCCGCCATTGGCACGGTGAATGGCGCCCGGCTTGACCATCATAAAGTCCGTATTCATGGACAGTACCTGGCTCCGGTATTCTATTTTCCCGAAAAGATTGTAATAGCTGGAACTGGGCTCAATAACGACTGGAGCTCCCCCGTTTAAGCCATTATTCACGAACAGGTTTACTTTGTAACGGTTAAAAGGGTCCACTTCCTCCTGGGAGAGCGGTAATAGCTGCTGGGTGGGATGAGATTCGGATCCTTTGAACAAATCCAGTTTACCGGTTAAGTCTTTTAGGACTATTTCAAGGTAATGGAGCACAGCAGGGAATTCTTTGTATTTTTCCTGTAGTTTGCCGAGCAATGGCCCGGCTGCAAATAGAGCGATCTGCTTCTCCAGTTCGTCAATTTGTTCCTTGACCTGTTTTTCCAACATCCGGCCGGTATGGAAGGTGCCTTCCAGCTTCTTCCTCAGTTTGCGGCCTTTCTCTTCCATATCCCACCTCTGCTGGGAAGGCAGCTTCTCATAATCCTCCTGGGACAGCGGCTCTCCGTCCTTAAGGGGTATAAACACCACCCCTTTGGATGTTTGCTTGACGTTAAAGCCGGCTTCTCCGGCCTCCTCTTCAAGCTGTTGAAAATAGCCGGCCATTTTCTGGTTCACCGATTGTACAATAGCATCCTTTTGTTGTTCATAGTCCCCGCCTTCAAAGGCCTTTGGCAAGGCTACGCGCAGGTCGGACACAAACTCTTCCATGCTCTTTTGGAAACCATGGCCCTCGCCAGCCGGCAGGGCCACAGCCAGGGGCCGGTCCGGCTCGGTGAAATTGTAAATATAACACCAGTCACTGGGCTGGGACCGTTTTAATGCCGTCTGCGCAACAACCGCTTGAACGTAAGTGCTCTTGCCGGTGCCGGGCTGGCCCACCACAAAAATATTGTAACAGGGGGCATCCATGGCCAAGCCGAACTGCATCGCGCGCACAGCCCGCTCCTGTCCGATAAAACCATCAAGAGGCGGCACATCCTCCGTAGTCATGCAGAAATCAAGTTCATCCGGCTCACATACCCTTCTCAGCCTTTCGACTGGAACCCTGTGCAATTCCAAATTATTCATAATGTGCCCCCTCAGCATCAGACTTATTTCTATCGACTAATAATATATAAATACTACGTTATTTGAAGACCACCTTCTTTACCGCCTTTTAAGTTATTTCATTGGCTTAGATACCCTGGTTTTCAAAAATAATAAGCCCGCCATAAGGCGGACCCGCTTAAAAAGGATGACACTCCCACGAAACGGGGCAAAGAAGATTTGCTGTCATTGACATAAGTAGCGGCAAATGCTAAAATATCTATGCGCTGTGTAAGAGTCACATGCCCGAGTGGCGGAACTGGCAGACGCACAGGACTTAAAATCCTGCGGGGATCAAACCCCGTACCGGTTCGATTCCGGTCTCGGGCACCACTTAATTCACTAATAACTCAACCCATCAAGTTACAGCCAAAGAAGAAGAGAAAACGAAAGAGAAAAGGGGAATTCTAAAAAACAAACAACCTGGATAATACCAGGTTGTTTTTGTGCTTTCCTCATTACACGCACCACCACCCCAAGCACAACACAGCTAGCTGGCCGGGGTCATTGTTTTAAACGCGCGCTTCTCGTCAATCCCACATTCTCTCCAGTACCCAACCCTCTTCGTTCTGTACCAAGTCGCACACCAACCCCTGGTACGTCTCGCATCGGTACCGGACCGGCTCCGGAGTCCTTATTTTGCTCCACCAATGCTGCTCAGCCTCATGCTCGGCGCAATTCAGCACCCGGTGCCAGCGCCCGAGCCAGCGGAACCGTTTAGGCTGTTCATGGACGTCGAGCTCTACTTGAATATGAGAGCCGTAGAGTTTAGACATGGAGGATCACCCGCAAAGTGCGCGGCCGGTTAGGCTCAAAATGCATGTAGTGGTGAACGGTGGACGACGAGCTGAGGCCGACCAAGAAGCCGAGTTCCCGGACGGACGGTGGGTAGCCTTTTGCGGCGGTGTAGGTTTGGATGGTGTAGATGATTTGAGTCTCACGGCTGGTCATGAAGACCTCCCTGGGGAACAAGTGTTCTTGGAGGTATTATATCAAACAGGTGTTTGGTGAGTCAAGGGGTATTTCAGGTGCGGACTTAAAAACACCTCCTGGCTTGGAGGTGTTGTAGCAGGGCGAGGGATAGGAAGGAAATATAGGGATATGTAAAATCACCCTATATCAGCAAGCGCACACTTAATACACTTGTCAGGCGATATGACTATCCAATGCCATAAAAATATAAGGTCCTTCATGCTCTCTGAAAGCGATTCGCAAAACATTAAATATGCCTTTTCTGCCCAGTACGCCAAATTCTAATCCCTGCATATTTTCAACAAAGTGAATGGGTGCAGTTATTTCAATTTCTTTTTCAGCAATAATTATTGTAACCCCTTCTAGCACACGATAACGAGTTGGGCCTCCAATTCCGAACCCATGTCTTTCCGGGAGCACCGTAATATCTTCAATTCCCAAAGCTTTAGCATGTTCAGGACCTAGAGAGGAAACTTTAGAGCCGGAGTCAATAAGCATAGGATAAGAATACTCATATTGCTGATATTTAAAGGATATAGGAATAATTGGTTTAAGCTCATCGTCATCGTCAACAGAGGAATAGAAGAAATTATGCGTAAAAATAAATGTATATGACATCTATTTTTGCCCCCATCCTTTAGTTAAAACCTTTGTTATAAAGGGGCGTTTATAGCCTTGTTTGCGGGCATCAGAAAGAACATCAATAAAAGTGTCACCATGACAAACAACTTTTTGTTCGACGATAGCAACCCATTGATTAGGAAAATCATTTTTCAGGATAGAATAATTTTTTTGAAACCATTCAAAATCTTTGTTTATAACGATCTTGGGTTTCATAGAGACAGCCTCTCTATCTTGTTGGTTGTCTGTCTTAGAGAAATTATCTGATAAGGTTTGTGCCCAATCAAGAACAGAAAACACAACATTGTCTACGGCCAAGGCGTTATCTAATAAACGTTTGCATAACTCGTAAAGCTGTTCCTTTGTAGCAATTTTACCTTTTTCTTCTAAAGAATATTGAGCATCTTTAGCATCAAAAGGCAAAGGAGCACTATACCAAGAACCTATTGTCTCTAGGCCAGCTGGGTTATTAAAATCTATATTCATAGGTTTTCCGTAATATGCACACATAAATACATCACCCTATTAATAATTACTCTGAAGCGTCCGCTTCTTCATCCTTTGGGATAATCTCTTTCTTTGGGATAATCTCTTTGTTATATTTCTCCTCATAAGCTTGAACTCCTAATAGAAAATATGTGAGTAAAACTTTTATTCTGTTTTCTGGTAAAACTATTTTTGCTACAACTTCCACTTTAAATTTGCTATCATCGATTGACGCAGCATAACCAAAGTCAAGATTGAATTTATCTTCAGAAAAATATATTCTAAATGTATTAGCTTGTTTTGGTTCTTTTATCTCGTCGATCTCAATGACTTCTTGCTTTTTATCATCTTGTGTTTTTTCCGTCATAGATAAATCCCGCCCTAATATGCATATAGAAGAATATGCTTTTAAACGTATATTTTACTTTCTTCTATAATAAAGTGAAAAATCCTTCGAAGTCAATCTATTTTATTTGCTGCAAAGGCAAGGGATTGTTGAAACAAAAGAGCCGCCCCTCGCGGGACGGCCATTTGTCTGCGTGTATTTAGTTTTGCCATAAAAAGAAACTGATAGTCCAAATTCTTTGGAATATCCCGCGTATCTGCCTCTCGTCCGTCAGCCTGGCAGCAAGTTCAGCCAGGCATTTGATTTCCTCGCAGGCTTCTTGGACGGTCATGCTGCTGGAGTTTCGGCTTCAGCTGAAGCTTCTTCCGTTGTGTCGTTTTTTCCAAGATCATATACCCCGCAGACGCTTGCCCCTAGCAATACCCCTGCAGCTACCAAACTGGAACGGTTTACAATGCTCCTACATAATATACCAAAGGATCGTATTACTGGTATGTAAAGGGGGTCAAACAAATGGCGTTCGGAGCAGCAGGTACAGGATGTGGCACGGGTGGTGGAGCTGGTTTCGGAAACTGGGGTTTTATCATTTTTCTGATCTTCATCCTGCTGATATTCGGAGTAGGGTTCTGTGGCGGTTTTATTTAGAACCGATAATTCAGTCATGAAGAAAGCCGTCTTAGGCGGCTTTCTGTTTTCCCTAATGTCCCCGCTTTCCGGAGCGGGGACATTAGGGAAAAGAGGCATAAGGTTATTATTTCTATTCACTCGCCAATATTTTATTGCCTTTTACTTCTGCAACTGTTTTAAGGCAATTTTTTAACTTATCAATTTCGATTTCACCGCAAATTATTACAACAATACTGTCTTCAATCTTTATACAGCAATTGCATTCCTTTTCCTTTTCTTTTTCATCTACCATTCCCATATAATTCCCTCCTTTCGGGATGAATTCCCTGCCTATCATGGTCTTAAAATATATTATGTCACAATGAAAAAATTGGTTAATAATTCCAATAAAAAAGTTCCAGCTACAAAACCTGGGGCTAATAACTTTCCTTGGTATC
>DNIT01000003.1:0-1780 GCA_003489345.1 Pelotomaculum sp.
AAGCATCCTTTGTGGATGAGGCCACCTGAACAGGTTGCTGCCAGAAATTCTTACCGGTAAGCTCCCTGAAGCCCCCACTTCTACAAGCGGGGGAGGTTCACCAATAGTAACTCATATGGATTACCGTTGTGATGGATATTGTTAGGAATATTTGGAGGTTTTGTTAATTGCCTGTTGAATTGTAGAAGTACAAAATTTAAAGATATGGCTAGACGTCATTCCGGGAGGTGGGTATGAATTGAAAGCCCTCATTTTTGGCGGGACGGGGTTTATCGGGAAGCATTTATGCAATGAATTGCTTTCTGCCGGCTATAAAGTTTCCATTGTCAGCCGGAATCCCCAAAAGGTAGGTTTATCAGGAAGCGGGGCGGAGGTGGTACAATGGAGTGTCTCGGCTGGTCCGCTGCCCGTGGAGTTATTGGATGATGTCACTGTAATTATAAATTTGGCAGGAGAATCTATTGGCAACCGGCGGTGGACGCAGCCTGTAAAAGAGGAAATCTTGAGCAGCAGAGTTCAAATAACACAAGCTATTGTCAATGCCATCAAACAACAACGAGTACTGCCCAAAGTATTGCTCAACGCATCGGCCATTGGGTTTTATGGTCCCCGCGGGGATGCGGAAATAACCGAGAGCACACCGACGGGGCAGGATTTTTTAGCTAAGGTATGCCGGGCCTGGGAAGAGGAAGCCTTTCAGGCTCAAACTACAGGCGTCAGGGTAGTCGTTGTAAGAACTGGCGTGGTAATTGGCGATGCGGGAGCGCTTACGCGGATGATGATCCCTTTTCGCTTCTATCTGGGGGGGCCTATGGGAACAGGAGCCCAATGGATGTCCTGGATCCACATCAAGGACCTGACCAGACTGATCCGATTTGCGGCAGAAAATGAAAACATGCATGATGCGGTTAACGCCGTTGCGCCGGAGCCGGTTCGAATGAAAGACTTTTGTAATACGCTGGGCCAAGTTATGGGAAGACCCTCATGGTTGCCGGTTCCTGGTTTCCTGCTTAAAGTTGTTTTGGGAGAAATGTCGGATATGTTGTTAAACAGCCAACGGGTCTTGCCGGATAAGATTCGCAAAGAAGGCTTTGTATTTTGGTTTCCGGCCCTTAAAAATGCTCTAGAGGATATTATTCAGCAGTAAAAAGCTTGAGATAGTCTCCATATCCTTCATTTTCTAAATCTTCTTTGGGAATAAAGTGCAGCGAGGCGGAGTTTATACAATAACGGAGTCCGTCGGGCCCCGGTCCGTCGTTGAAAACATGCCCCAAGTGAGAACCGGCAGTTTTGCTTCGCACTTCGGTGCGAACCATACCGTGGCTTTGATCAACCTTTTCTTCAATAGCAGCTGTAAGAATCGGTTTGGTGAAGCTGGGCCAGCCGCATTCACTATGGAACTTGTCTTTTGAGCTGAATAACGGCTCACCCGAGACAATATCGACATAAATCCCTTCGCGTTTATTATTCCAGTACTCGTTCCGGAATGGGGGTTCAGTTCCGTTTTCCTGGGTAACGTGATATTGTAAATCCGTTAGCTTGGTTTTTAAGTGGGACTTATCTGTTGGCCAGTGTTTTTTGATAAATTCATCCCTGCCCGAACCTTGCCGGTACAGCGCATAGCGAAAAGAGTTTTTCTTGTGAAAATCTTGATGATACTCTTCTGCAGGATAAAAGGTTTTGGTGGGTAGAATTTTTGTTGCAACCGGTTTTTGAAAACGTCCGCTTTCCTCTAGAGCCTTTTTCGATGCTTCCGCCTTGCGGCGCTGTTCCCCGTCAT
>DNIT01000003.1:1899-3132 GCA_003489345.1 Pelotomaculum sp.
AAATAGCAGTTTGATAGGACTGTCCACGGTCATTGAACTGGCCGCCGGGGTCGGTCGGATCGATTTGCTGCCAAAAGATATCCAAGAGTTTATCATAAGATATTTGACTTGGATTAAAGGTAATCTGAACGGCTTCATAATGCCCGGTCGATCCGGAGCAGACTTCTTTATAGGTTGGATTCTCCGTGTGGCCCCCCGTGTAGCCCGATACAACACGAATAACCCCTTCCATTTCTTCAAATGGCGCTGCCATGCACCAAAAGCACCCGCCGGCAAAGGTTGCCAGTTCCATTTTGGTCCCCACTTCCGGTAAATTCCTAGATCATGATGATTATAGTATAACATGCCACAAAGTTATCCCGTTTATGAGTTTATAATAGAAATGGCGGTTTGGGGGGATATACGAAAATAGCATGCAGCAGCTGGTATATGGTTGGGATGTACCGGAACATGATAAGCCGTATCGGGTCTGGGTATGTTAAAACCCAGTAATAGATAGAGGGGTAATAGAATATGAAGCAAACAAAGACTATAAGCATCCTTGTTTTCTGCATTGCCGTGATAGCGGCAGCGGCTGCCGCAGTGGGAATATTTTCTCACCAAGGCCCCGGAGCTTATGAATACGAGTCTATTCGCGGGCAAACTATAACGATCTACGGCAAAGGGCTGTATCAACACATGTCAGCAGAGGTGGCTATACAAGGTATAGCACAGGATTATGTGACCTTGTTCATTGGTGTCCCGCTGCTGCTGATAGCGCTTTTTGCCGCCAGAAAAGGGTCAATAAGCGGACGTTTTCTTTTGGCAGGAACACTGGGTTATTTTCTTGTTACTTACCTGTTCTACCTGGTGATGGGGATGTACAATCCGCTTTTTCTGGCCTACGCTTTTCTGATGGGCGCTTCCTTTTTTGCTTTTACCCTGACGATGCTGTCTTTTGATGTCAATAAGCTGCCGCTTTTCTTTGCCGTAAACACTCCGGTAAAGTTTGCGGGTGGATTCCTGATCTTCAATGCCTTTTCCATAGCCTTGCTTTGGCTGAGCATCGTTGTACCGCCCTTAATTACCGGCATTATCTATCCCAAAGAGCTGGAACATTACACCACCCTTATCGTGCAGGGTTTGGACCTGGGCTTGCTGCTGCCCCTTGCTGCAGTTTCCGGAGTTCTGTTAATCCGGAAAATTCCTTCCGGATATTTGCTCGGTCCGGTGTATTTTATCTTTTTATCCTTG
>DNIT01000003.1:3268-3975 GCA_003489345.1 Pelotomaculum sp.
GCTATGGGAATGGAAGGGTATAATATTATTCCGGTAATCTTTGTTATTCCAACATTTAACCTTTTTGCTGTCATATTTGCTGCTCTGTTATTGAAAAATATTAGGAATGGGAAGAAATTTTAACAAAACCTCATTTAGAGGTTTTAATCGGTATTGAACCGGCTCGCCCCGGACATTTTAAGTTGGGGGTGCTTATTCATGTCTACAGAACAGAGCTGCTACCGTGGTTTCCAGGGAGGTTCCTGGCAAGAGGTCATGGAAGTAAGGGATTTTATCCTATCCAATGTCAACCCTTATACCGGGGACGCTTCCTTTCTGGCGGGTCCTACTGAACGGACCCGGAGCCTCTGGGAAAAGTGCCGTATTTTGCTGACGGAAGAGGCCAGGAGGGGCGGGGTCTACACGATCGACGCCCGGCAGATTACAGGTATTACTGCCTTTAAGCCGGGTTATATCGACCGTAAATTGGAGATTATAACAGGTCTGCAGACTGATGAACCCTTGAAAAGGGCGGTCAACCCTTTCGGGGGGATCCGTATGGCCGTGAAAGCCTGCCGGCAGTATGGAGTAGAATTGGATCCCGGGATCGTCGAAGTTTTTACCAAATACCGGACCACCCACAATGAGGGGGTATTCCGGGCCTATACGGATGAGATACTTCGGCTGCGCCACCACGGTATCATCACCGGCCTGCCGGATGCCTATGG
>DNIT01000003.1:4097-13290 GCA_003489345.1 Pelotomaculum sp.
GGCCTGCCGGATGCCTATGGCCGGGGCCGCGTCATGGGAGACTACCGCCGCGTGGCTCTGTACGGGGTAGACCGGCTGATCGCCGCTAAAGCGGAAGATCTGAAAGCGCCTGATCTGCTGGTAATCACGGAGGAGACGATCAGGCTCCGGGAGGAGGTGCGGCTGCAGCTCCGTGCCTTGCGGGCGTTAAAGGAGATGGCCGCAGCTTACGGCTATGATCTCGGCAGGCCGGCGGAGAACGGCCGGGAGGCGGTGCAGTGGCTCTATTTCGCTTACCTGGCGGCTATTAAGGAACAGAACGGGGCGGCGATGTCCCTGGGTCGGGTGAGTACCTTCCTGGACATCTACCTGGAGCGGGATCTGGCCGAGGGCAGGCTGGACGAGTCAGGCGCCCAGGAGCTGATTGACGACTTTGTTATCAAACTGCGTCTGACCCGGCAATTGCGGACAAAAGAATATTACGAGCTTTTTGCCGGAGATCCCAACTGGGTGACCGAATCAGTCGGAGGGATGACCGCGGACGGCCGCACCCTGGTGACCAAAACCTCTTTCCGGATGCTGCAGACCCTTTACAATATGGGCTCCGCTCCGGAACCGAACTTAACGGTGCTCTGGTCTGTGGACCTGCCCAGGGGTTTTAAGGAGTTCTGCGCCAAATTGTCCGCTGCTACCTGTTCCCTGCAGTATGAAAACGATGACCTGATGCGCCCCGTCTTCGGGTGCGATTACGGCATCGCCTGCTGTGTCTCCGCCATGCGCCTCGGCCGTCAGACCCAGTATTTCGGGGCAAGATCCAACCTGGCCAAATGCCTCTTATTGACTTTAAACGGCGGCAGGGAGGAGTTCAGCGGGGAAAAAATTGCTCCCGAGGTGTTCCAGGCGGGTGACGGACCTCTGGATTTCCATAAAGTATGGCCCGCCTTTCAGAAGATGGCGGCCTGGCTGGCGGAAAGGTATGTGGCTACCATGAACATCATCCACTATATGCACGACCGGTATTTTTACGAGGACCTGGAGATGGCTCTCCTGGATACACGGGCCGACCGGCTTATGGCCTTCGGCCTGGCCGGGCTGTCGGTGGTGGCGGACTCACTCAGCGCTATTAAATTCGCACAAGTTGAACCTGTTTTTGATCACCGTCGTTTGATCACCGGTTTTAACATCACCGGGGATTACCCCAAGTACGGGAACAATGATAACCGGGTAGACGACCTGGCCGTGGAGGTCGTCAAACTGTTTGACGCCGAACTGAAAAAACACCGGACCTATCGCAACGCCAAGCATACCCTGTCCATTCTAACCATTACCAGCAACGTGGTTTACGGCAAAAAGACCGGGAGCACCCCGGACGGCCGAAAAAGCGGGGAACCCTTTGCTCCCGGCGCCAACCCCATGCACGGACGGGACACCAAGGGGGCGCTGGCCGCCTTGAGTTCTGTGGCCAAAATACCCTACGAGCATGCTTTGGACGGCATCTCCTATACCTTCTCCATCACGCCGGGCGCCCTGGGCCGGACTCCGGAAGATCGGGTCAACAACCTTACGGCGTTGTTGGACGGTTACTTCATGAAAGGCGGGCACCACTTGAACGTCAACGTTTTCGACCGGGAACTCTTACTGGACGCTATGGACCATCCGGAAAAATACCCTCAACTGACGGTCAGGGTTTCAGGCTACGCGGTGAATTTCGTCAAGCTGACCAGGGAGCAGCAGGAGGAGATCATCAGCCGCACTATCTTCGCAAGGGAGGCCGGACTATGATTGGCTACATTCATTCCATTGAAACCATGGGCACCGTGGATAACGGCGGGATCCGTTTTGTTTTGTTCCTGCAGGGCTGCGGCCTGCGCTGCAGCTTCTGCCACAACCCGGACACCTGGCTGGCGAGCGGCAAACCGGTGGAAGCGGCAGAGATTATTGAGCAGCTGAAAAGTTATAAGACTTTTTTCGAATTGTCTGGCGGCGGTCTTACTGTCTCCGGAGGGGAGCCCCTCTTGCAAAGCGGCTTCGTCAAGGAACTGTTTATCGAAGCGGGCAAGTTGGGAATACACCGGGCTTTGGATACAGCAGGCTACTGTAAGCGGGGGGATTTACAGGAAGTTTTACCGCACACGGATCAGGTCCTCTTTTCTTTAAAAGTGGTAGACCCGGAGAAGCACCGTCAGTTGACCGAAAGGGAAAATGTAGATATCATCAAGAACCTCAGGATGGCTGCTGAAAGCCAGGTGCAACTGGTGGTTTGTTACGTGTTGATTCCCGGTGTCAACGACGCACCTGAGGATGCCCAAGCCTTGGCGGACCTGCTCAAATCCCTGCATGGGGAAATCCCGGTGGATGTCCTGGCCTATAGCAAGCTGGGAGCTGACAAGTGGGAGGAAATGGGGCTTTGCGATCCAATGGCCGGAGTTGCCCCGGCGACGCAAAAGCAGGTGGAGCTCTTCCAATCGGGACTGCGCCGGTTGGGTGTACGCCTGTATCATGTACGCAGATGGGGAAATCTTCTCGATGAGGAGGGCCGGGACAAGTTTGCTGGTAATTCTAGCGTGATACATATTGCAGAGTAACAGGCAGAAATGTAATAATATCTATGTTGAGTGAGACAGAAAACCGTCCTCTGTCTCACTTTTACTGCACAGAAGAAGATAGAAAGGATACGTGTAATATGAACTGAGCATGTTCGGGGAAGGAGCGATACTCTAATGCCTGATGCTGCATTGGAAATAACTGTGCTTAGCGAAAATACTGTAGGGGCACCACTGGGACTGGCCGGAGAGTGGGGCCTTGCCATGCTGGTGGAAACAGCAGGGAAGAAATTTCTTTTTGACACCGGGGAAGGGGGCGCTTTGTTAGAGAATGCCGCCACCCTTGGAGCCGGACTGGAGTCGGTTGACGCCCTGGTTATGAGCCACGGTCACTACGACCACAGTGGAGGCATGCGAGCTTTTCTACGACTACGGGGCAGGCTGCCCGTATATGCGCATCCCGATTTTTTCACCTTTCATTATGATAATCGTGATGATAATCGTGGCAAGCCACGCTATATTGGAGTCCCATTCTGCAAAGAAGCGCTGACAAGTTTAGGCGCGGATTTTATTTTAACCCCTGGACCCAGAGAGCTTACACCTGGTGTTTGGATCAGCGGAGAAATACCTCGAAAAACGGATTTTGAAAAAGGAGATAGTAGCCTGATTTGCCTGGACAATAATGGTAATCAAGCGCCTGACGCCTTGCATGACGATATGAGTTTGTATTGCGTTGTACCGGGGGGACTGTTGATCATCCTGGGCTGCGCTCATGCCGGTTTGGTCAATATTATAGAGCACGCCCGGGAAGTGACCGGTGTATCCAAGGTTTATGGAATTATCGGCGGCACTCATTTGGGTCCGGCACCGGTCTCCCAGCAAGAAGCTACCATCAACTTTTTGCAAAGCCTGGAACTTCAATTCATAGCCCCCAATCATTGCACCGGGCAGCCGATGATGGCGCGGTTAGCCGGTATTTTCGGATCGCGCTTCCACTTTGCTCCCGCGGGAGCTAAATTCACCTTTTCTACTAATGACTAATAAGTATAATTTTCTTAAGCGTTGCATACCTAAGGTGTTGTGTGCAAGCTTAACGGGCGCTCATCTATGATCTGAACGAGGTGTTCATAGTGCTCCATGCATTTTCCAGAACAGAAATGCTTATCGGTACGGAAGGGTTAAATAAACTGAAACAAAGCACAGTGGCGGTATTCGGCGTCGGCGGCGTGGGGACCTTTGTTGTTGAAGGGCTGGTCCGAAGCGGTGTTGGCGGGTTTGTTCTGGTGGACGACGATTGTGTCTGCCTGACCAACATCAACCGCCAGATCCATGCCACCAGAAAAACCATAGGCCGGCCCAAGGTTGAGGTAATGAAGGAAAGGATCCTGGAAATAAACCCGAAGGCCGGGGTAGAGGTTTACCAAGAACTGTATACCGCCGAAAGCGCTGACAAGCTTCTTTCCGCCGGCTACAGCTATGTGGTTGACGCTATTGACATGGTTACAGCGAAACTGGACCTCATTGAAAGATGCTTTAAAATGAACATTCCCATTATTAGCAGCATGGGAGCAGGCAATAAGCTTCATCCAACCCAGCTTGAGGTGGCCGATATCTTCGACACCAGTGTGTGTCCGCTGGCGCGGGTAATCAGACAGGAACTGAGAAAGCGCGGCATCACCGCGCTGAAAGTAGTATATTCAAAAGAACCTCCCATGCGGCCTTTACAGGCAGGGGGAGATTGTAGTACCGACTGTATCTGTCCAAATAAAGGCACAAACAGGTCCTGTGCCGACAGAAGAAGCATTCCCGGGAGCGTGTCTTTTGTTCCTTCGGTGGCCGGCTTAATTATTGCTTCGGAAGTAGTAAAGGATATTATTGCCGGGTAATCAAAAAACTTATACAGCCTGAGGCGCTCTGTTATGCACCAATGTTGCTTCCCGGCACCGGACTGGGGTAGCTAAAGTAACATTTGTGCGAATGAATTTGTGCCTTGGTGGATTCGCTCTATGCGGACAACTGTACAGTCATTTTTCAGAAAAGGAAGCAAAAGAACCGTCCCCCTGCTTCCGGAGGAGTCATTATGCCTTACACTTACATGCTTCAATGTTCTGACGGAACGTTTTACACAGGTTGGACGGTCGATCTTGAGGCCAGGCTGAAAGCGCATAACAGCGGAAAAGGCGCCCGTTATACCAAAAGCAGATTACCGGTTGAATTGGTTTATTGGGAATCTCACCTGAGCCGGGGCGATGCCCAGCGGCGGGAAGCTGTGATCCGAAAACTCGCTAGAAAACAAAAAGAAGAACTGGTTTTAAAGATTCGTAAAGGAATAAAAGAATAAATTTTGGGCTATAGGGATACCAATATCCTTGAAAACTCAAGATTTCAAGGAGGGATACCGATGACAATTTCAGCACAGGTAAAACAAACCTTAGCAAGCCTTAAAAGCGCTCAGGCCAACTTGGAGGCCTATGCTCTCCAGACGCAAAACCAGCAGGCCAAAGAACTCTATACCAACGCCGCCCAGCAGGCTCAAACGATTATTGACACTCTGGAACCGAGGATTGGTCAAATGGAGAGCCAAGAACCCCAGTATAAAGGCTTCTAGCCCTTAAAGCTACAGCCTAAGACCGGATTAAAAGTTCCGGTCTCATTTTTTTTGTATATTAATTTGCACTGGTATGCAAAATACGAGTGGGAGTGTGTTTACGAAATGACAATCTCCGCCCAGGTAAAACAAACGCTGGCCAGCCTGAAGGGAATAGAGGCCACTCTGGAAGACTTCTCCAGAATTGAAGAAAACACTAAAGCTAAGGAAGTACTGCGCCGCAATGCGCAACGGGTCAACCAGGTGATCGGGGATTTTGAAAAGAGACTCAGTGTATTGGAATTTGAAGAACCGCAGTATAAGGGTTTCTGAGGCAGGGGACGATTCTCTGTCTTACATGTCAACATTGAGACAGAGAACTCTTCCCTGTCTCTATAAGGAGTTTACTGTCAAATGCCGGAATGGTTGGTTTTTTTGCTGCGCTCAGCAGGCTTATTGCTCATTACCCTGTTCCTTGTCCGCCTGATTGGGAAGAGACAGACAGCAAGGTTGACTTTTTTTGATCTGGTGACCGGCGTGACAATAGCGGTGATAGCGGCCGCCATCTCGATAAATCTTGTTGCCAATCCGATCAACGGACTGATCGCCCTGGCGGTTTGGACTATTTTCCCGGCCTTGATTTATGTCTTGTCGATGAAATACAAAGCAGTAAGGGATATCGTGCAGGGGAAAGAAACAATCCTGATCAACCATGGCAAAGTACTGGAAGATAAGTTGCTTGAGGCCCGCTTCACACCTGAAGACCTGTTGAGCCAGCTGCGCAAAAAGAATGCTTTTAATGTCGCCGATGTGGAGTTTGCGGTAATGGAACCCACCGGAGAGTTAAGTGTGCTGCTCAAAAAAGATAAACAGCCGGCCACCCCCAAGAGTTTGGGCATGGAGGTGGGGCGGGAAAGCGTACCCCAGACGGTTATACTGGATGGGGTGGTGATGGATGAGCCGCTTGCGGCGATGGGACTGAACAGAGGCTGGCTGCATACGGAACTGGAGAAGGCAGGCGTGGCGCCTGAAAACGTCTTTATCGCCCAGGTTGATTCAGTGGGGCAGCTTTACCTGGATTTATTTGACGATACGCTTCAGGTGCCGAAGCCCAAAACCAAAGAACTGGTCCATACCACTTTAAAAAAATGCCAGGCGGACTGTGAACTGTTCGCCCTGGCCGCAAAAAATCATAAGGCCAAGGAGATGTATGAAAGCTCCTCCAGGCTCCTGGCGGAAGCAGTCCGAGATTTGGAACCTTTATTAAAAAGATAGACACCAATCTTTCCATAACACCAGTAGAAGATGCTGGTCAGCGATGCAGGTGCGGGATGTAAAGTTATTTTCAAGGAAGCAAAAAAGGAAGCAAAAGAACCGTCCCCCTGCTTCCTGGAGTGGGAGAAACAAAATGTCAAATAAAAAAAAGAAGAAGCTGACGAAGGTACAGCAGGAATATCAAGATTTTTCCAAGGCCAGGGAGCCGCAAAGACCAGTTTTGCTTAATGTGGTCAGAGCTTTTTTCGTGGGAGGGTTCATCTGCCTCCTGGGTCAGCTTGTTCAGGATTTTTTTATCTGGAATTTTGATTTTACTGAAAAAACAGCGGGGAACCCGGCTGTGGCAGTAATGATTATACTCTCTGTCATTCTAACAAGTCTGGGGGTCTACGATCATATCGCCCAGTGGGCGGGAGCAGGTACCGCGGTGCCTGTGACCGGGTTTGCCAATTCGGTTGCTTCAGCAGCTATTGAACACCGCAGTGAAGGGTTTGTGCTCGGTGTTGGCGGGAACATGTTTAAATTAGCCGGTTCGGTAATCGTTTTCGGTGTTTTCGCTGCTTTTATAGTTGCCTTGATCAAAACCACATTCGCAATACTGGGGGGCTCCTGACATGCTGCAGGGATACCAAACGTGGGTATTTCGCAACAGGCCGACCATTATAGCCACTGCCACGGTAGGGGGGCCCTTTGAGGCCGAAGGTCCATTGGCCAAAGACTTTGATAAACTGCACGGCGATTTATGGCTCGGCCAGGACAGCTATGAAAAAGCCGAAAAGAAGCTGCTGGAAGAGGCCTGTACAACCGCCATTGAAAAGGCCGGTTTGCAGAAAAGCGACGTCCGGTTCTTCCTGAGCGGCGACCTGATGAACCAGATTATATCCAGCAGTTTTACCGCCAGAACCCTGGCCGTGCCTTTTATTGGACTTTTCGGCGCCTGTTCCAGCTCCATGGAAAGCCTTGCCCTGGGTTCCCTGATTGTAGACAGCAAAGCCGGTAATTATGTTCTCTGCGGAACTTCCAGCCACAATGCGACGGCCGAAAAACAGTTCCGGTATCCTACCGAATATGGTTCTCAAAAGCCGCCCACCGCGCAGTGGACGGTGACCGGCGCCGGCGCCGCCCTGCTGGGCCGGGCGGGACAAGGTCCAAGGGTTGTTGCCGCCACCGTCGGCCGCGTGGTGGATATGGGCATCAGCGACCCCTTCAGTATGGGGAGCGCCATGGCGCCGGCGGCTGTGGACACGATTACGGCTCATTTCAGGGACCTGCGGATTTCGCCCCGGGAATATGACCTGATCGCCACGGGAGACCTGGGGAAGGTCGGATTCAAAATTGCCGGCGATTTGCTGAAGAAACACGGTTTGGAGATCCCGGAAGATATCTTTACGGACTGCGGGATACTCATCTACAGTGAAGAGCAGCCGGTATTGGCCGGAGGAAGCGGCTGCGGCTGTTCAGCTACCGTCACTTACGGCCATATCTTAAACAGAATGAGAAAAGGCGAGTTGAAAAAAGTCTTAATCGTCGCCACGGGGGCGCTGCTATCGCCGCTGTCCTACCAGCAGAAGGAAAGCATCCCCTGCATCGCGCATGCCGTTTCAATTGAGTATATCTCTTAGGGGTGCTAGCTTATGGAAGTTTATTTTTGGGCTTTTGTAGTGGGCGGGCTGATCTGTGTAATAGGGCAATTGCTGCTCGATGTCGGTAAATTCACCCCGGCCCATACCATGAGTATACTTGTAGTCTCAGGTGCCGTTTTAGGCGGTTTGGGGCTTTATGGCCCTTTGATTGATTTCGCCGGCGCCGGAGCGACTATTCCCATCGCCAGCTTCGGAAACTCTTTATTCCAGGGAGCCATGTCTGAAGCTGAGACTTTCGGCATAATCGGGATCCTTACCGGCATTTTTGAAATTACCAGCGCAGGTATATCCGCAGCCATTATTTTCGGCTTTCTGGCCGCCTTGTTTTTTAAGCCCAAGGGATAAGGAAGGTGATACAATGAAGAGCATTTTGAGGGTTACTGCCATTGTGCTGTTACTGCTGCTGACGACTGGCTGCGGACTGCAAAATTCCCCTTTAAAAAAGCAACAAACAGGGCAGACAAACCAGAATGAGCAGGATATCCGGATCAATGCGGAGCTTACCCGGCGGGCAAAGGAAACCGCCGGATCCATTAAAGGAGTCAAGGAGAGTACGGCTATAGCCATAAACCGGGATGTGACGGTTGCCGTAAAGGTAACCGGCTTAGACAGGTGGCGCCTCAAACCCATCAAAAATGAGGTGCACGATAAAATAAAAGAGCTGGATAAGGCTTATAACGTCCATGTGACCTCCGATAAAAAGCATTGTGTACAGCTAAAGCAGATAGAAAGCCAGTTGAGCGAGCCGCAAGACACAAAAATGACAGATGTCCTGAACAAAGTTAACAAGATCATCAAAGAGATCGACAGCTAGTCCCGGGGTGCGATACAGGATACGGAGCAGTACCAACACACTATCGATATTTGTTATTTCATCCACTGCTTGCTTTTATGAAGGCAGCAAGGGTGATTGATTTCATTTAGCGCTTTAGTCAATTAGTTAAATCCTATTTGTTTAATTGGGAAACCAAATTTCTAAAAAGCCTTAAGGAATCTCCGTTAAGACCGAAAAATATAAAAGACAGGGAATTTCAAGGGGAGGATTTAATGCGCAAGATAATTACAGCAACGGTTTTAACGCTATTTTTTCTAATGGTTTATACTATACCGTTAGCTGAGGGCTATGACGCAAACAAACCCCAGATTATCTGGCAGGCTCAGAAATT
>DNIT01000003.1:13393-15642 GCA_003489345.1 Pelotomaculum sp.
CTCAGAAATTGGGAAAGTCAACGGATTTTCAGGTCGGTCCCAATGGCCTATTCTATCTTTTTTCAGGCAATAAATTGGCAGCGGTGGATGCCGGTGGTCAAAAGCTTTGGGAGGCTGCTGTCACGGGCGGCGCTAAAACCGGCCGGTTGATTTTTGACCGGCATGGTTCGATCTTTTATCCGGGCAGCGCATGTATTCAGGAGGTTAAGCTAAACGGAGGCAGTGGTTGGAGTTTTGCTGTTTATCAGGGCAACAGCAAAGATGACCCTCAGCTGGCCTTCGGTCCCGGTAATCTTTTGTACCTCCCGCTGGCGTCGGGACTTTATGCTGTTGACACGGCAGGTAAATATAAATGGATGATGCATTGGGAAAGCAACGATGCGATAAGTACCCAGGCTGATCAAGGACGAAAAATCCTGGCCTGTGCCGGAACTACCCAGGCTGTATATGTGGCTACCGGAGTAGGAGGTAAGGAAAACCGCTTGGTGGCAGTGACTGGTAATGGGGAAATTCTCTGGGGGTACTGGCTGGGGGATATAAAGGCGGTCAACCTGGCAACCGGTTCTGACGGGAGGCTTTATATCACTGCGGGTCCCATTAAGAATGCCAATGGAACACTGTGGAAGGTATACGCCTTCGATGATAAAAGTAACGGCAGCCCGCTTTGGAGCAATTCCATTAAATGTAACAATATGACGGAGCCCACTGTGTCTGAACACGGTCTGCTGTATTTGCACGCTGATGATAAACTTGTTGCTTTAAACCAGTCGGACGGGACAGAAGCATGGAGTAATCTGTTTAATAAAGTTGTGACAGCGCCGGCTGTTGACGAGGGCAGCAAACGGGTTTACCTCGGGACGCAGGACAATCGTCTGCTGGCTGTAAACCGGCAGGGACGGCTTGACTGGGAACTGACACTCGACGGCAGGGTGTCCTGCCGGCCACTGTTTGGTCCTGGTGGAATTGTCTATGTTACAACGGAAAAAGGAAGCCTGTATAAAATTCAAGATTAATTGCTGGTTTGGGATACAGGCGCTATATTAATATTAACCCTGGAGGACGATGAATGAACATAGGATTAGCGAAATGTGCCGGGTGGATGCTGTTCTCCTTCTTTTTTCTTCTATTTGCATTCTCCAGGTCCTTGCCTGCCGGAGCAGCATCAATGGCAGCGGACGCTGTTCGCTTAACCGATTTGCAAGACCACTGGGCGCGCACCCAAATCACGCGGCTGGTCGCCCTGGAGGTTGTCAGCGGTTATCCGGATCACACTTTTTTGCCGGACCAACAAATCAGTCAACTGGAAACCACGGTTCTGCTATTAAGGTCGGGCGGTTTCAGCGCAGAGGCAGAACGCCTGACGTCCGGCGATTTCACTGCAACACCCCGGGTACCCTGGGGGCAGCAATATCTTGACCTGGCAGCGCAAAAGGGGTTCCTATCTTACAGCGACGCTTCCGGTTTTGACTTTGCCGCGCCCGCCACCCGGCTATGGACGGCAAAGCTGCTTGCCCGTGTCCTTTACCTGACACCGCCCGCATCTAAAGCCGGGACGGCGGTGGATGACTTGCCTGAAGTCGCCGGTTATACGGCGGACAAAGTCTTTTCCGACGTGATGCCGGTGGACTCTGACGACCAGTCCTGTATTAGGGCCGTGGTTGCCGCCGGTGTCATGTCGGGCTATCCCGACGGTACATTCCGGCCCTTTGGCTGTCTGACGCGAGCGGAACTGTCGGTGATCATCAGCCGCCTGGCGGAGCAGGGATGGGTGCGGGTGAATGCAGGCCGAAGCCTGACAGGGTGGATATCCGGTATGAAAACGCAAAAGGGAACTATGGAGCTGGAATTGACTTCATCTGGCAAAGTGCAAAGGTTCAAGGTGGCCCAGGGTGCATATTGTCTCAATGCCAACCAGGAATATCCCATTGAGCGGGCGGCAGGTTCTATTGGTGAAATAATATTGGACAAAAGCAAAAAAGTGAGCTGGGTTAATCTGCTGCAGCAGAAGCCCACCGTGCAAAACCCGGTCAAAATCAGGGGTTCTGTGAAATCAGTGGCGCTGGGCAATGACAATTTGTTAATCGTAAGTGACTTGAACTGCACGGAACGGATTTTGCACCTGGCCTGGGACACGGTAATGGCTGGGGAAAAAGCCCCAAAAGAACTTGCCTCTCTTAAGGCGGGCGCATTTATAGATGTGGAAATAGATTCGGATTGTGTCACAAGGATAGAGCTGTTGGATGTCAAGA
>DNIT01000003.1:15775-16162 GCA_003489345.1 Pelotomaculum sp.
TATATCGGGGCAGGTGGAAAAACTGGGCGATGCGCGCCTCTATTTAAAAGGTACTGCGTCAGCCAAAAAACCGGGATGGTTCAACCACTATGAATTTGCCCGGATCGTGGATAAAGAAGGGGTTAGAAGAGACGGTATATTGCCTGGTGAAAAGGTCCAGGTAACCTATCTGGATCCATTCCCGGAAGAAATTGATGATGAGATACCTCTTGAAATAAAAGTTATGTAATCCTGCCGCCGGCATGGCGTTGTGATGCAAAAATACAGATGGGCTTTAATTGAGCATACTGAAATTATGCTGGAATCTATGTCTTGCCATCCATTAATTTTTGTGACCGCAAGGTCATTTTTTATTTTTAAGCGCCGGCTCTTCCGGATTACTCAGTC
>DNIT01000195.1:0-7356 GCA_003489345.1 Pelotomaculum sp.
TATCTTTAAGGCCAGGGATAAGAAGAAACGGCCAACATTTAGCTTCCAGGGCAAGCGCAGCACCAGGATGATGTTGGAGATCGTGCCCTGGGCGCGGGAGCAGTACATGACAAACTAAGGCGTAAGCAGCGGGCTAGGTCTGGACTAGCTATCCAGCACCGAAAAGTGGGAAGCTCTACCCATCTGCCCGACTTTATTTTTTTATGGAGCAACACCGAAAGAGCAGGTGGAAACATGGCAAAACAAGAGAACTATCTACCCATTAATGCCTTCTACATTACTTGTTTGAGGGATAAACGATGCTCAGGGAGAGACTACCCCCCAACGGTAATTTATAGGCCGTCGCCAAGAGATGATGAAGTAAAGAGAGTTGTTACCAAGTCTAGGATGGATGCCCTAGACTTTCTTATTTACATAGCCTTACTATCCAGGGCTGACCCGACAACAAATTCGTGCTACCCGTCAATAGAGAAAATCTGCGATGATTGCATGGGATTAGATCGTCACACGGTAGTACAACACCTGGAAGATTTGGAGCACATGCAGTACATCAAAAAGGAGAAAAAAAGGGGCTGCTCAACCACTTATATAATGACGGATTTTATCGAGTGGTTGAAGGAACCGCATTATTAACCAGTGTAAGTTTTCACACTACTACCAGTGCGGAAATCCACACTACTACCAGTGTTAAAAACCCCACTACCAGGTAGTGTGAAATTCCACACTCAAACAGATACCATATTTAACAGATACCATTTAACAGAAACAGAGAACAGAGACCAGTTTAGACCTTAACAGGTCATAGTCTGGTTTTTTATATTTTGGAGGTGAGATCATGGCAGATAACCTTACCGTTAAACAGGAGAAGTTTGTCCAAGGCTTATTTGCTGGACTCTCCCAGCGAGAAGCCTATAAACAGGCATTTAACTGTGTAAACATGAAAGCTGAGACCATAGATGTTAAAGCCTGCAACCTAGCTAAAATGGATAAGGTGAGGGCAAGGCTTGAAAAATTGCAGAACGAATATAAAGAGCGCAACATGGTGACAAAAGAAAGAGTGTTGCAAGAATATGCCCGACTGGGCTTCTTTGATCCCCGGAAACTTTTCAACGATGACGGCAGCCCCAAGGGAATCCATGAGCTTGATGATGACACCGCCGCTGTCCTGGCCGGCCTTGAAGTCATGGAAGTGTACGAGGGATACGGAGAAAACAGGGAGTTTGTCGGGTACCTCAAAAAATATAAACTGGCCAATAAGCTGGGTGCCCTTGACAGTATTGCCCGACACCTGGGGATGTTCAATGACAAAGTAACCGTCACGATCGATAAAAAACTTGAGGACTTTGTCTGATGTATACGGCCAGACAGCTCATAGATAAACGCCGGGAGCTATGGGAGCAGCACCTGGACCCGGAGCAGGACAAGGAGTTCACCGCGGCGGTGACCGAACACATGGTTTCAGAGGATGGCGCCGGGCTCCGTCAGGAGATACAGACAAACCCGGAATACCTGGTCGAAATGTGCATGGTTATCGTCAACAAGGACCGCAAGACCGTACCGTTTTTTCTCAATGATGTACAGATGTCGTTTATAGATGACCTTAACCAGGCCATAACCGATTTTAAGGCAGACAGGCGCTTGAGCCTGTCGTTTTTGGTACTCAAAGGCAGGCAGCAGGGCTTTACCAGCATTATTACCGCTTACCAGCTAGCCTGCAGCATAACCCGGCGCAACTTCGCCGGCTACACCCTGGCCGACGACTCGGAAAACACCGAAGCCATATTCAACGACAAGGCCAAATACCCGTATGAGCAACTGCCGGAGAAGCTAAAACCGACTGAGAAATACAACAACCGGCGGGAACTGCTGTTTGAGAAGCTTAATTCGGTCTGGCGCGTGGCCACCGCGGGTAAAAAGGGGGCTGGTCGATCAAAGACGCTGAACTTCTTCCATGGATCTGAGGCAGGCTTCTGGGACAACATCATTGATACCCTGGCCAGCCTGGGGCAGGCCCTCACACGGGATAGCATAAAGATACTGGAATCGACCGCCAACGGCTACAACCAGTTCAAGGACCTGTGGGATGATGACAACGACTGGGAGTGTAAGTTTTACGAGTGGTGGAAGACCGGCGAATACCGGCTACCCTTTGAGAACCGGGCGGCAGAGCGTGAGTTTAAACAAGCAGTTCAGGCTGCTTTGCCGGGCAAGTGGGAGGATACAACCCGGGAATGGGTTTATTGGCGCTGCAAGAACTTGATGAATACTGAGGGTTTGGAATGGGGCCAGGTTTATTGGTACTACAAAAAGTGGGTCGACCTGAAGGCCCTGGTCAAACAGGAGTACCCCTGCTATGCGGAGGAGGCGTTTCTGGCTTCCGGGCGATCAGTCTTTGACAAGGAGATCATAGTCCAGCGCAAGGCAGAATTAAAGAAACAGCATCAGGAGCGGCCATACAGAATAGGCCGCTTTTCTTATCGGTGGAATGACCCGGACACCCAGGACCGCATTGTGGATGACAGCATCGAGTGGGTGGACGACCTGGCTGGACAGATCAGGGTGTATGAAGAACCGCAATATGGTTTCCCCTATGTTGTAGGAGGTGACACCAAGGGCGAGGGCAAAGACTTTTATTCCGGAACGGTAATTAACAATGTCACGGGCAATCGCTGCGCCACGGTCCATATGCAGTTAAACAACTCCAAGCCATTCACTTGGCAGATGTATTGCCTGGGCCGCTATTTCAACAATGCCCTGGTCGGCATCGAAATGAACTGGAACACGGCCCCGATCGAGGAACTGGAGCGCCTCAATTATCCTTACCAATATGTGCGGCAGCAATATGATCAGATAGGCAAAAAACTGGTGCAGCGTTTCGGCTGGCGAACAGACGGCAACACCAGGCCGCTTATCATCGACAAGGAAATTGATGTGGTTGACAACTATATTTACCTGATCAACGACATTCCTACCCTGGACGAGATGCTGTCATTCGTATATGACGAAAACAATCGGCCAGATGCTGAAACGGGCAAGCACGATGACTTGCTGTTTAGCGAGATGATTGCCAACGAGATTCGCTGGCAGCAGACCACGAAAGTCACAAAGAAACAGGCCCCGTTGAGCGAGATCATGGAATACAAGGACAAGCTGGCGAAGGCCAGCATGCGGAACCGGCGGAGATTGACGTAAAACGGGAAAGGAGAATCCCCATGCCAGAGTATGCAACAAAAGAGTATAAGCCGAACGATGACAACACCGACTACGCCACTGCCCCAGCAGGGACATGGGATGAGAGACAGAAAGAATGGTGGCAGCAAAAGATAGAGCAGAACTTTACTTATCACCCTCCCAAACCAGGGCAGCCGGAGAAATACGAACACCTGAGAGACAAGGCCAAGCGACTGGCGTTCATGATTGACGGTTTTTGCCCGGAGTCACGTGAGAAGTCTATTGCCCTCACAAAACTCGAAGAAGCCGTCATGTGGGCTAATGCCGCGATAGCTCGGAACGAATAGACGAAAAGGTTGGGGCCAACTAGGCTCTGGGGGCGTAAATACCGTTATGCGTGGGGCGGGCCGCTGGTATTTTCACGAAAGCCGGTTTTTGATAATAACGGATTCTTATTATCACAGATGAAAATAAGGGCACTTCCTGTTGCGGTTGTCCTGGAGGGGAGAACTACGACGGCAGGCGGTGCCCTTAAGGTAAAAAGAAAGGTGTCGGAAAACGCAAAAAATATGGGACCGGGCATAAGTAGCCCGGATTTTTTATGAGGAGTGAAATAAGTGTTTTTGCCCAGCATTAGAATACCTGTTTACCCTGACAGGATAGCAGCGATTAATTGGAACCCGCATTCTCCACATACTGCGAAAACAAGGATTGATTACATAGAAATAGAGAGGTGTTCTCAACTTTTGGTGGCCATATACTGCGACATTGAACGGCAAATAAACATTATTGAAGAGCATGGCCTTGTGCCCAAACATATTATCTTGAGCTTAATTTGCTACGAGCAGATGATGATTGATGCTGCTACCAACGAGCAAAACGTTAATTTTGTTGATAAATTTCAAGGCATTGATATTGTTGTCCGGCCTGGAAATGAATACGAAGTAACCGTGGTTTGCAGCAACCAAGATGAAATAATCCATGCTAAAAGATTAAAGAAATTAAGGGATAGCAAGGAGGCTAAATAATGCCTGAGAAATGCCAGATCATCAAGACCAACGTATTCGCGTCGTGCGAGACTTATAACTGCCTCAAGCGCATATCCTGGGCTATTGGTAGGCCGGACGGACCGCCGCAGCTGCACCATTACTACTGCGATGACTGCATGCGGGACATTCTTGCCAGCGTGCCGGAGGAGTTGAGGCCGGAGCCCTTATACCCGGAGTGGCACGATGGACCTATGTTCCACGAGCCTACGCCTGAGACGGAACCAATCCCCGAGCCCCCCAAGTCCTACCCCTGCAAGTACTGCGGGGAGGAGTTTGATTCACCTACCAAGATTGGTAGCCATACCAGGTACTGCGAAGCCCGGAAGGAGGCAATGGCAAATGGTGAGACCTAAAAAGCCAAAACATCCCCTGGCGGTGGCCCTGGCAGATGTGGGCAAGCCCAAAGTGCATACCCTGCCAAAGGAAAAGGATTCAGGCGGGAAGCTTGCGGTCAGTTCCAGCAAATATTATTATCCGCCGACGCTTCATCTCGATCAAACGGACTTCCCGGGATGCAAGGAATTTAGCGTTGGGCAAGTCGTGAACCTGGCCATTACCGCCGAGGTTTCCGGAGTATCGACAAATGATACCGGCAATGAAAAGGAGTATCATGCCTCTCTTAAGATCACCCAGATCAGCGACATAACCCCAAGGAAGGGGGCTTGAGCGAGATGATCAGCGCATGGTGGCTATTAGCTTTAACCTTGCTTTTTTTGGTCATGATGGAGTACCGCGAATACGAATGGCGCCTTGAGCGCAAGGACTTATATAACCGCATCATGGCAGGCGGACTTAATGAATACCGGAACGAAGTAAAAGAAAAGCCTCCCCCGAGAGGCGGGAACATGGTCAGGGCTGGACTTGAGAAAGCCCAGAGCTACCAGATGAAGATGCTAGGTGGTGATGGTTAGTGCCAATGCCTTTTAATCTCAACAGCGTCCTGGACATCATCCGGGGCAGGCCCGGAGCGGGAGCGGAGAGAAATGCCCATGCCGGCATGATTGACCAGCAGGGAATGCCGGGTAAGCCTCCTGTAGACGAGGGCGAGGTTATAGCCCTCGTGAACAACGAGTTTTCCCGCCGACAGAAAGAGCGTCTTCCGTTCGAAAACCAATGGAAGATCAATATTAACTTTCTTGAGGGCAACCAGTATATCGATGTTAACCCGGTGTCGCAGGCATTAGAAGAAATTACCAAGGTTTACGAATGGCAGGAGCGCGAAGTCTTTAACCTGATGGCACCGAATATTGAAACCAGGCTCTCCAGGCTCTCCAGGATGCGGCCTATCTTGAAGGTGCGCCCTGGCAGCAATGACCCAGAGGACACCAGAGCCACCAAGGTGAGTAATCATCTGTTAAGCAATACCTATTACGACAAAAAGATGCAAGCAAAACAGGCTGATGCCAATGCCTGGATGGAGTCTTGCGGCACGGTCCTGAAAAAGCACACATGGAACCCGGAGTTAGGTCGCAGGATAGGCGCTGACCCCAACATAGTAGATATGCAGGGCAATCCATTACCCCAGGACATGAGGGAAGGAGACCTCGAAGTCATTATCTGCCCGCCCCAGGAGATTTACCCGGATTCCTGTTATCACCAGGAGGTCGAGCAATGTCGGTCTATCATCCACGCCAAGGCGTTCCACAAGGATGAGGTGGAGCGCATTTGGGGCAAAGAGGTACAGCCGGAGCAGGTAGCGGTCATGCAGATGCAAAGGGCCATGGTGGGCACTGGAGGCCTCGGATACAATGCCATGACCCACAACTACACCACGGTCACAATGACCGACTATGTGCTGGTCAAGGAATTCTGGGAAATGCCGACAAAGGACCACCCCGAGGGCAGGTTAATCATCGTTGCCAACGGGGTTTTGCTTTATTATTCTGACCACCTTCCATACCTGATAGGGGAAGATGCGGTTCCGGCACTGCCATTTACCAAGCAGGTTTGCATCCAGCGCCCTGGCTGCTTCTGGGGTAAGAGCGTAGCCGAGCGCATGGTACCCCTGCAGCGCAGGTACAATGCGGTAAGGAATCGCAAAGCTGAGTTTTTGAACCGCGTTTCGATCGGGCAATGGACAGTAGAACAGGGAACGGTGGACATCGACTACATGGAAGAGAACGCCGGCAGCCCGGGAGCCATCATAGAGCACATTAGAGGTTCTAATCCTCCCAGGCCTGTGCAGCAAGGCTCACTGCCGCATGAGTTCGAGACCGAGGTCCCCCTGATTTTGCAGGAATTATCTATTGTTTCCGGAGTATCGGAGCTATCCCGGCAATCCAACGCCCCAACCGGAGTAAAATCCGGCGTGGCCATGCAGCTAGCCCTGGATCAGGACGATACCAGGTTGGCGACCACTTCTGCAAACATAGGCGTTGCACTGGTGGAGGACGGTAAAATCTGGCTTCGGCTGTATAAACAGTTTGCCAAAGGACCGAGAATAGCCAGAAATGTTGGCAAAAACAACGTGGTCGAGGTCCATGACTGGACCGCGGCTGACATTAAGTCTGACGACGTGATTATCGAACCGTACAGCGCCATGGCCGAGAGTCCGGCACAGCGCCGGCAGATGGTGTTCGACCTGATTGAGAGCGGAATTCTCAGCGAAGGTGCTTTCAGCAAGGAAATGCGCGCCAAGGTGCTGGAAATGATCGATATGGGCAACTGGGAGGCTGCTAACGAGGCCGACGATGTTCACATTTCCAAAGCCGAGCGCGAAAACCTGGCCATGAAGACCGGCCAAATGACCATCCCAGCTCAGTATGACGACCATATGCTGCATATCCACTATCATAACCTGCTCAGGCTGTCGGTCGAGTTTGAACAGATCGTAGCGGCGAACCCGATCATAGAGGAGATGTTCAACGACCACGACCAAATTCACTTACTGTATCTGCAGGAACTGGCCATGCAGCAGGCAGCGGCGATGCAGCCATTGCAGCAACCGCCACAAACAGCTTAATAACTAAGCACTTTTACTGACGTAGCCTTATCGGCGATAACCCCGGATTACGGGGCCGCATGATGGGGCTATTTGCATTTTAGGAGGTATTTATATGTTTTTAAGAGCCGACAACCTTAGGTTTGGAATGAATCTACAACTCTTTGCGGAAGATGTGGGTCCAGTCGCCGGAGG
>DNIT01000195.1:7473-10795 GCA_003489345.1 Pelotomaculum sp.
CAATACTGCTCAGGCAGAGCCAGGTCCGGCATCAGACACCACTCCAGCCCCATCTGCTCCGAGCCAGCCCCAGAGCCTGGCGGAATTCTTCCAAAGCCGTATGGCCGGCGAACCGCCACAGACGAACGAGCCGCCTGCACAAGCAGATAACGGCGAACCAGAACCACCGGCACCCGATGCTGCCAAACCGGAGCCCCCCGAACCCCGGGTTGATATCCCGGACAAGTTCAAGAACCCTGATGGCAGCCCGAATTTAGAGGCCCTGGTGCAGAGCTACCGGGAAATGGAGTCTGTTTACACCAGGTCAAACCAGGTTGAGCAGTTTGCCAAACTGCAACAGATGGTTATTAATCTGCAGCAACAAATTGCCAGACAGGGCCAACAGCAGCAAGTCCAAACACAGGCGGTGACCGCCCCGCAAGCACCCCAGCCGACCAAAGAGGAACTCGATGCCCAGGCCAAGGCTGAAGTGGATAAGTTCTGGGAGGATTACAGCGAAGATCCCAGGACGGCGATCACCAAGCTGGTCCAGAATACCGTGAAAAATGCGGTGAAAAGCGAGGTCGAACCTTCGGTTTCCCAGTTGGCCCAAAAGGTGGAACCGATCATCCAAAACGCCGAGTATCAGACCCGTGTGGAAGAGTACCATGCGCAGGTTATGGAGGCCAAGAAGGATAGGCCGGACTTCGATGAGATGCTTCCGGAGATGCGGAAGGTCATTGACGAGTTTGGAGATGTCCTCAAAAGCCGACCCGATGCGGTGGTTATGGCCTATAACCTGGCCAAGGCCAGGCAGGCAGAGAGCCAGCAACCGGCTCCCACCGCACCTGAACCGGCAAAGCCGCCTACGGTCGAAGAGATGCTGAATGATCAGGAAATGGTCGCCAAACTCGTCCAAAACCCGGCGCTGAAGAACCTGATCTTAACGCAGCACATGCAGGAAATCAAAAATAATCCTGCTCCGCCTGTGATAGGGGCTAACGGCGGGGGAATCCCGCCCAGCACGCAACCCGTTGACCTAAAAGACATCAAATCAGCTAAAGAGGCGCTCAAGGCCAAGTATGCAGGAATGAACTTGCTGTAACTTTCCCTTGTTGACGGCCTCTTTAATCATTTTAAGGAGGTAAGACCACAATGGCAGACAATGTATCTACCATCGCCATGATGAGCGATGCGTTCAAAAACTTCTTCCTTCCCGGTCTCCGGGAACAGATGGATTATGGCGCAAGCGCATTCCTGGCTCAGTTAGAAAGAAACACTGAAAACGTCGTAGGTAAGGATATTCGCATTACCATGGCTTACGGAAGAACTGGTGGTATCGGGGCCATAAATGAGACTGCATCCTTCCCGACCGCTAACCCCCGTAAATTCAAGCAGGCCACATGGGAAACCAAGGACCTGGCCGCAGTATTCCAGATCACCGATAAGGCGATTGAAGCCAGCAAATCCAGCGTGGGTGCGTTTGCTAACATGCTGGAAAAGATGTTCCAGGACTGCGAGACTGACGCCAAGATGTATATCGGCCGGTCGGTACTGGGCGACGGCACCGGCAAGCTGGGTGTTATTCACTCCGCTGCCTGGGGCGCTGGCGATAGTTCATTGACCCTCACCATGACCGACGACTTCCCCATGGTGTACCTGTCTGAGGGCATGGTAGTGGACATTATCGACGATTCTGCTACTCCTGATGCCTTGCTGACCGGCGCTGGCACCCTGGAAGTGGTTGCGGTTGACGATGATGCCAAGACTGTTAAGGTTGTGGGCTTGCTTGCGGATTTAACCGACATTAGTGCAACCATCCAGGCCGACAAGGACTACCTGGTGGCTCAGGGCAGCTTAGGCCGTGAACTTACCGGCTTATCTGCTGTATTCAACAACACAGCTGATATTTACGGACTGTCCCGTACCACCTACCCCTGGCTTAAAGCGCAGCTTAATTCCAGTGTGGGTGAGATCAACGACATGGCCATCCAGAAGTTGATAGACAACGCCGAAACCAGAAGCGGCAGCAAGATCAATTTCATGCAGTGCGCTCTGGGTGTTGGCCGCGCCTATATCAACTACAAAGCGGCCCTGCGTCAGACTGTCAACAGCCTGGAGATCAAGGGCGGCTATGAGGCTATGGCTTATGTCAATGGCGGCAAGAAAATCCCTATCACCACTGACAAATGGATGCCGGCCGGGACCCTGGATGGTCTGGACACCAAAGACTGGGCGCTGTATGCCATGAACGACTGGAACTGGCGTGACCAGGGCGGCGGGGTGCTGACCAAGGTAGCGGGGAAACCCGCCTGGGGCGCTGAGTTAATCCGCTTCTGTGACGTTGGATGCCAGCGCGTCAGAGGTCAATTCCGCGCTTCCGGTATCACCGAGGCGTAATCTGAGGGGGCTTTATGCCCCCTTTATTTATCATTTAGAAAGGGCGGTGAAAGTCTTGGCGGCTTCCATTGCGGTTAAACAAAGAACCAAATTCGCTGGACTGTTCGCGGTCATAGCTGACGTTACCCTGGATGATTCATATCCCACTGGGGGAGAAGCACTGACCCCGAATCAGTTCGGCTTAAACACCTTTTCCTTTGTACTGCCAGCACCGGCCGCAGGTTACAACTTTGAGTTTGACCATGCCAATAAGAAGTTAAAAGCCTATGTCCCGGTAAATGCCGTTGCAGGGGATGGCGCTGCAGATGCAAACAATACACTGATGAAAAGCGCAACCGGCACAGTAGAGGTAGCAGGAACCGGCACAGCGTTCCAGGTACCGGCTGCAGAAGCAGCAGACAAAACTGACTTGGAAGATGTTGTTGTGCGCGTTTTAGCGATAGGATACTAATGACACGGAGGGACCTATGTCCCTCCTTTGCTTTTATTACCGGATGAAATTAAAGGAGGCAACTACACAATGGCCGACATATCCATTCCTATTGACGCAAAAGGCAACAAGGCGAAGTACATCGACAATGAAGACGGGACGTACAGCCAGGCTGTCTTGATGCCGACAGGCACCGTGCAAAACGCATTTGCCATCGCGCCTTCTGACGATGATGACCTGCCCAACCCCGCCACCGCCATTTATGTCGGAGTTGAAGGCGATGTTAAGGTGGATTTGGTCGGAACCGGCACGGGCATCGTATTCAAGGCTATGCCCGTGGGGTTCTATCCTATGCATGCTACTAAAATCTATGCTACCGACACAACCGCGACCGATATTGTTGGGGTGTATTGATATGCTGATAATCGCTAATGCTCTAACTTTGCAGGCGGCCCACCCTAAAAAGAGACATGTCTTCAACATTATGGACTACGGAGCGGTCGGCGATGGCGT
>DNIT01000195.1:10931-17431 GCA_003489345.1 Pelotomaculum sp.
ACGGCAGCAATCCAGGCGGCTATTAACGCTGCTAATACAAAATTAGGAGGGACAGTATATTTCCCCTCCGCCACTTATTTGACTGGGCCTTTGTCCTGTAAACCGAGTGTCAACTTTAATGGCAAAAACGCTACCTTGATAGCTTCTGCGGCAGTCACTTCCGAACATGCCGTTATAGAACTTTTCGGAAGCGTTACGCCGACCAGCACCACGCTACAAACGAGCTCCCTAGTTGGGGATACAGTTTTCAGTGTAACTTCTGCGGCTGGGTTTGTGGCAGGAGACTATGTAGTAATCAGGGACAATAATTATAAATTTAACACCGAAGGCCGAAACCAGGAGCTACGACAGATACAGACTATTGATGGAAATTATATTACCATCGCCAAACCCGCCATAGGGTTTTACGCAACCGCTTCTGCCGCCGAGATTGCGAAGATAAACCCGGCCCGTAATATTCTTGTAGATGGAATAAAAATACAAATAGGGACAGGCATTGAAGGGGCTGGAATCCGGGGCGAATACGCCTACAATTGCAAGATTAAAAATTGCGAGGTATCTGGAGCGGATTACACCGGGAGTATTGCGTTTGGCAGCAGTGCCTATGTGACCGTTGACGGCAACACGGCTAAGGATGGTCAAAATATTGACCTCGGATCGGGCGGACGGGGCTATGGCTTGCATTTTTATGAGTCATGCCATAACTGCGTTGCTCAAAACAATTACACTTATAATATACGAGAAAACCTAATAAATACCGGTAGTCGCTACTGCTCATTTATCAGTAATGAAGACGAAAACTGCTACGATGATAGTTTTAACACTCATGGAACTGGAAATGAGCACATACTTATTGCCAATAATATTTCAAGGGATTCCAGGGGGGCAGGAATTTTAGTCGGTTATGACAGTTGCGAGGCTCCCGATAAATATGTAACCGTACAGGGGAATAAAATTTACAACTGTGCGGGTTACAACATCATATGCTCCTGCCCAGATGGGCAGGAGCATAATCACATTGAGGTCTTGGGCAATGAAATAATAGAACCTGCTTATAGTGGAGATTACCTCGTAATTTTACACAACACGACAAATCTTAAATTTAACACCAATATCATCAGGGACGGCGCCAACAACTACAGGGCCATTGACCTATATAACTGTGATGCTGTCGAGGTTTGCTATAACGATATAAGCGATATTGCCCAGGAAGAAGGACTAGTGTTCGAGAATTGCAACACGATATTAATAGACCATAACAATTTCAGCAACATTACCGGCTACAATATATGGGCAAAAACTGGCAATACAAGCGTAACAATCAGTTACAACACTTGCGATGATGCAGATGTTGCCTTGCAAGGTGACGAAACAGTTATAGGTAATTCCTGGCAGACATAAGCCGGTCAGATATGGGCCGGTTTTTTATTGGGAGGGATATAGAATGAACAACCAACGATACAACGAAATCACCGACAGGATTCGAGGGAAGCCTTTTTTATTGCTCATTGAAACCAGTGCTACGAGCATCCCCGAGCGGCTGGAAGAATACGACCCCAACATGTTTATCTGCTTCAATTCGCTGTTGCAGGAGTACGAGGTACATAGCCTGAGAAACCGGGAAGGCGATACGTTTGCCCTGTCTATCCCGTATTCCGTGTTGGACACCCGCCTGCTGGACCTGGTGGCCAAGCGTGACCAGAACAGGCGGTCATTAAAGGCAATCCTACGCGAGATTGAACGGCACAACGAAGCTATAGACAAGGCCAAAGATAGGCGCAGGAAGGACGAACTGCATATGATCGCCAAAGACTCCGCAAACCGGCTATTCAAGAAGCATTATGCCATGTAGAATCCCCAAGAAAGGGGGCTGAATATATTGCCCATTATGACATTAGGAGAACTCAAGGCTGAGGTAATGAGCACCGTCGGAGCGGATTATACTGCGGATATCGTCAGATATCTCAACAAGGGCCTGCTCGAACTGTCGGAGATGTCCCAGGTTATAACCAGGGCTGAAGTTAGCGTTGTGAATGGTATATTCGCCCTTCCAAGTGATTGTCTCATCATTAAAGACGTCCTGTACAAGGGGGTATACCTTTCCAGGTACGACAAGACCGCTTTCCCGGACAAGTTGGCGAGCACCCCCCTATACTGGCAACGGGACGGGAACAACATCGAACTTTACCCTGTTCCTAAAGGTACCACAACCGTTACATTGGTTTACACAGAAGGGGAAGCCGCGATGGAAGCGGAAGATGATACGCACACACTGGAACATGCGGATGAGTTCCTGATTTCCTTCGCTAAGTGGAAGGTTCTGATTGACACTAAAGGCGTATCTAATGAAGCCCTGTACTGGCGGCAGGAATCGGAAACCGAGAAGGAAAAGTGGAGAAAACTGAACTTTGCGCAGCATCATAGACCGCGCAAGGTCAGAGTAGGCAGGTGGTGGTAGTTATGCAGTGGCAAGAAATTATCGGCCTGGCCGAGAAGCAATCCGACGAGGCATACGACGTTGCGGACTGGGTGGAGTTGATCAACCTGTGCCAGGACGAACTGACGCCATATGCAAAAATGAAAGCCCCAACGTCCGATATTACTGTAAGTGTTGACGGACATAAGGCAGAGATAGAAATTGCTTACGATATCGGCCTGGATGCAGCTCACAGGATATTGGACGTTTATTATACCCCAGACATTGAAAACGGAAAAGAAATCCATCTTCGCAGGCTGCCAACCTTCAATAGATTTTCGAAAGGGTGGAAAATGGACAGCGCCAAGATATACTTGCAGGGTTTGGGCGAGGAAGCGGCCGGCACCGTGCGAGTTGAGTTTTATAAAAGACTGGCCCATGCGGTTTATGACGAAGGTCCGCCTGAGACGTTCACCCCGGACGGCCCAGAAATCCCGGAAGAATTTCATCCCATATACGTTTCTTTTCTCTGCATGAAATGTCAGCAGAGAGAGGAGGAGCCCGAAGATAAGGCCGACTTCGAGAAGGAATACAGCGAGGCCAAACAAGCCTTTGCGGTGGCCCGGATAGCCCATATGGAGCCATGGAGCCTTAAATACCTGCAGCAGAGCAATCCGGTTTAAGGGAGGTGGAAGAATGTCCGCTAAGGTTGACTTTCAGGTAAAAGACTTCTCTGCCGGAATGATTGATAAGGTTGACGACAACATTTTACCGCAAAACGCAGCCCAAGATTGCTGCAATGTCATAAGTCGCATTATCGGCATACTTGATAAGCGGGCAGGGCAGGCACGATTAAACACAACAGCAATAGGAGGCCCCCCACACGGGTTATATGCATATTACAACCATGAAGAGGTGAAAAAAATTATGGTTGTAGGCGGAACCAAACTATATGTTTGGAACCCTACAACATTAGTATTTGACGAGCTTAGAAGCGGACTTAACGCTACAGCTACAATGATATTCGAAACCTGCGCCAACTATGTTGTGGGCATGAATGGCGTTGATGCGCCGTTTAAATGGAGCGGTACCGGGGAAACGTCTGTCCTGGCCAACGCCCCCGCTACCGGGAGATTCCCGGTTTTATACAAAGAAAAGTTGTTTTGCGTTCCCGGAGACAATTTATCACAAATATGGTGGTCTGAATCGTTCGCCCCAGAAGAGTGGCCAGCCATCAACTACTGGGGCGTAAAAGACGGCGATGGAGATGAAATCAGATGCCTGAAGGCATTTCAAGGCGATCTGGTTATCTTTAAAAACAGGTCTACTCATCTATTTCGTGGCACGTCGCTGGAAGATTTCAGGCTGGAATCTATGGATGCCCAGATAGGTTGTGTCGGCCCATTGGCTGCTGCGCCTTTAGGAAACAGACTGTATTTCGTGTCACGGGACGGTCTCTTTTATTTCAACGGCCTTAGCAACATATCCATAAGCGCCAACAGCATCCCCAGGCTTTGGCAGAATGTTGACAAAGACAATCTGGATAAGGCCTGCGTTGGGACATGGAATGATATGGTTTGGTTTTCACTTCCCCTGAAGCAGGGCTCAGGGGCCCAGGAAAGCAATAATTTCGTCATACTCTATGATCCTGTCAGCGGTGGATCCTTCTGGCCAACTTCAGGTATCAATGCCAGCTGTTTTCAAGCATTTGATGATGGTTCTTACTATGCTTTCTATTCAGGCGATTCTTTATCTGGATATGTAAATCAGCAGGACGTTGGAACCGATGATTTTGGAAGCCCCATATCAGCTTACTGGATCGGCAACAGTTTTGATGTTGGAGTGGCGGGCCATCTTAAAAAAGCTAAAAAGGCTTTCATAGAAGATTATCCAGACCAGGAAGTGCCAGCCACATTAAAAATCAGTCTGGATTATGGAGAATTTCTTCCCTGGACGCATAAGCGGGACGATGGAATGGTAAGAGAATATCGCGCCCCGGCACAGCACCGGGTACGATGGCGGTATATGGCCCCGATGTTTAGCCATGATTCTTCAGGCGGCTGCCAGATCAGGGGATTAACCATACCATGCAAAGTCAAGGAAAAGCCTAAGGGCAGAACCCTGTAGAAAGGAGGCTTGAATTTTGGCCAGAGAACAAGATATTATCCATCTGTTTAAAAATCTTGATGTAAAAGACCCTGAAATGCTGCAGATTGCTTTGGCCAAGAATTTCGCTGAGATAGAAAACCGGTTAGGAATAGTCCAGATGTGCCTAAAGCAAATCTCTGGCGGTTCGGTAACCGATGTAACAGCAAAACTACAGCAGAGTTTTGCCGATACGGCTGCGGCGCTGATAGCTGCTTCCCAAGCCTTAGAAACGGCTGACGGCAATATCCAAGGATTCTTTCAGGATGACACTCCCTCTGAGGGCATGAATTTTGGAGACATATGGATAGACACAGACGGCCATTCTCCACTTACGACAGAAGATATTTATCGCTATGAAGATGAAGAAGGGGGCTCAGCAGGAGAATTATCCTGGGCTTCTGCGCCAACAAGCGCTGTAGGCATTGTATATCTCGAAGCTTATAATGCTCAACTAACAGCAGGGAAGAAGATCACTACCTTCTATCAATCTGATATTCCTGTTGCGGAGTCCAAAGGCGATTTATGGGTGGACATTGATGACAACAACAAGACCTACCGGGCTGCTGCTGCTGGAGCAGATACTATCATACCAGGAGAGTGGGAGCCAATACGCGATTTGGGAGTAACAAGGTCTGCTGCTACTTATGTAATATCTGACGGATCAACCACCAATGTATCCAGGCATGCCGACTACATAATACCGTCCGGCAGCACATCTGCTCAAAAGACTATACAAAAGGCTATAGATGCACTGCCTGCAGACGGCGGAAAGATACTGTTTCTTGAGGGCACATATATTGTCGATGGCCCCATAAATCTGCGTGATCACGTGGTGCTGGAAGGTCAAGGGCAGAATACTATTTTAAAACTTAAGGATAATTGTGCATACGCCACGCCATCTTTTACACGAAATAGTATTGCTTTTGGAAGCAATGGCGAAGATTATGGCAGCGGCTTGCCTAGATATAAAAAGGCCAAATTCGGCAAGGGAATCCTGATCGAGGAGGCCACCGCCAACCTGCTCACCGCTAATCAGAGCAGCGTTGAGACGGATACGACAGGGTTATCATCATTCTCAAGTGCTACAATTACTCGCGATACAGCAGAGCCTTGGCAGGGTGAGGCCTGCTTAAAAGTTGTAACTCCCGGCTCAATTGCCGGGGAAGGTATGCTTGCAGATAAAACAGGTTTAACTTTAGCAGTCGATGAAGGATATACAGCAAGTGCTTATGTTAAGGGCAGCGGAATTGTAAAGATATATCTGGCTGAATGGAGTGGTGGCACACCGCAAACAGTATCATCTGCAAACGTAGAATTGACGTCAACCTGGCAGCGCATCCACGTGCCTATTACGATCGCAGATGCGACTAATACCTCGCTGAGAATAATGGTAAGGACGCCCACAGCACAGTCCATCACTTTCTATGTCGATGGTCTACAGATTGAGAAAAAAGCCTATGCGACATCTTGGCAGATTGGCGGAACGCCACGCGCCGCTGAAGTCTTAACTGTTCCTGCGACAGACATTTTCAACAAGGGCAATTGGACTATGGAGGTTATTTATACTCCTACAATAGAACCCGCAAATGGATTGTATAAAACATTTTTAGACATAACCATTGATTCAAATAATTTTTATAGATTGACTTGCGATCCAGCGGGGAGATTGGGCTTTCATCAACGCACCAATGGGGGAACTGTCGTCGCACAAGGTCAGTCTGTTTTAACCAAGGGAATACCATATTCAATAGCGGTTACAAGTGATGGAAGCGTGATAAATCTATATGTCAATGGAGTTCTAGAAGGCAGCACTGCCTACACCGAACCATCAGGCACACCTTCTATCATAGGAATAGGGGCAGTATCTTTGGGTGTTCAAACATGCAATGGCATCATTGACGACCTGCGCATTTCCAATCGGGTGCGGACACTAGAA
>DNIT01000195.1:17551-18606 GCA_003489345.1 Pelotomaculum sp.
GGGTGCGGACACTAGAAGAACATCAAGAATATGTTTCCTCAAATAAGCCTCACGTATATGATGACGCTACTACATTAATCCTGAATTTTGATAATAATATCGGCCAATTTAACGGCATTATCCAGAATGAAGACGTTACTGATGGCAATGACTATATTTCAATACTATCTTTAGAGATTGATGGTAATAAAAATAACAATCCCTCATGCAGTGTAGATAATATTCACATGTTCAGAACTTATGGTGGAATCATCGCTTACTGCGATATAACAGATTCTTGTTATCATGGTATTTTCATTACTAAAAATTCAGACAAGTTTCAGATATTAAATAATCATGTATTAAGATCAAACCGACACGGCATCTATCCTCAAGGATGCAGCGATAACCTCATATCTGGCAATATATCAGAACAAAATGTTATAACCGGCATCATCTTATATGACTATGTAGCTGAAAATATAGTGTGTGACGAAAACTCGGTTACAGGTAATATATGTAGCCGTAATGGCGGGAGCGGTCTGGTTGTCCATAATGGCAGAAACAATATAATCAGCAACAACACTTGCTACGCCAATGATGAAAGCGGTATTCGATCAAGCGGTACCGACCATACTAGTATTTGCAGTAACACTTGCAAGGCAAATGCAATGCACGGGATGTACCTGTCTTCCTCTGAAGATTCTATTGTCAGCAGCAATTCCTGTATTAGCAATTCTCAGGAACAATCCGGCATGTATTGCGGTATATATTTGTCATCGTCCAGTTATAACAACGTACAGGGCAATCTGATTAGAGGATCCATTCACAAATATGGCATAGATGTACATGATTCGGGATGCGTGGGAAACATTGTAACCAACAATGATCTTAGGGATTCTGGATCTACAGGGAAGATAAATGACGCTGGAACCGGTACCATAACTACTGCCGGGAACAAAGTGTAATAGGGGTGGAAGCATGAACATAACGGTTAGGGACGGCGCAGTGTTGTTTGCCACTCATATCATCACCGCATTGGGAGACCATGTAGATGATCCGATATTGGACGCAAA
>DNIT01000195.1:18745-32418 GCA_003489345.1 Pelotomaculum sp.
ACGCAAACAATCAGGTAATTTGCTACTCCAACCAGGAATATTTGAGCATGGTATCTGCCCTGGAGAGGCGTGGCATTAAGTTCAAATCTGAAGAGCTATCATTTCCTCAGGAATTCAAAGACAAAGTAAATGGACTGAAATATACCAGCCGCTCTGAGGCCATCAGCCACCTGCAAGGCGAAATAGATGTTCCTGAGCAGGAAGTAGTTGCATTTTTGCGCAAGGAGAAAGACTTACTAGAAAGTAAATTGAATGCCGTAATATCAGAAAAGGATGATCTTAAATCAAGGTTAGACAAAATTGAAAGCGACAAATCGATTTTGCAGGATCGATTAGGAGCACTTGAGCAGGATTTTGCCTTGCAGAAATCATTAATTAGCAAAGGGGGTTTATAAATTGGCCTATTGGACTACATTCAAAGACCCTGTTACGGGCGATCTTATGTCTGCCGAAATTAAGGATGGACTTGGCTATGTTGGCGGCAAGCGGATAACTGACTATTACTCTGACTTAGGATATAAGCCGGTATGGAGCCCTTCTAACAGCCCTGTAGAAGGCGGTGCTTACGGGACATATTCGTTTGTAAAGTCGGGAGGGGGAAGTTCTGGTTCCAGTTCAGGTTCAAAATCCAATAATAAGTCATCCAGTAAAGCAGAGAAACAGTATTATGTGCCCGGACAACAATCCTTAGAAGATGCTATTGCCAGATTGGACTACACCCCGCGGAGCATGGGCGATATGCAGAAGGAGGCTGCCAATCTCGCCAACTTACAGATTGACCCACAGTTAGCTGCATTGAAAGCGGCCATTAACAAGGCTGTCTCCGATGCAGGCATTCAAAAAACCAGCGTTGAAGCCAATTATGCCAATGTTCAGCCAACCGCCGCAAGGCTGCTTGAAGAAGCCCAGGCTGCAGGCACCGAGAGCGCCATTGCCAGAGGAGGAGGCAGAGCGGGAGCGGTTGAATACGAAGTAGGAAAGATGAAACGCCCCATAAACGAGTCCGTAATGCAGGCGGAAGCCCAAAAATCCGCACAATTATCTGCAATAGACCAAGCTTTGGCAACGATTCAAGAAAAATATTCTGACCAAACTCAATCTCTGGAAGCACAGCGCGGATCACTGGAAGCGGCACAGCTGGCCGCGTTGCTGGCCGGGGACAGGGAAATGGCCTCCAATATGGCAAGCCAGAGGGTAGGGGCTGAGTATAACTTGGCATCTCTTCTTAACAGCAGAGATTTGAGCAACCAACAAAATGTGCTGGCTCAAGCTGAGATAACCGGCCAATTCCCAGGCATGCCAGAAGGAACGGTAACCTTGAGGGACTACCTAAGCAATAGTGGCTATGATGAACCCGGTTGGGATCCCGGTACGGGCAACGTAACCGTAAATGGTAAAACCTATACTCCTGAGCAGTTAAGTAAATATGGTTACATACAGAATGGACGTTGGCAGTTACCTGAAAGCATCATTAGATCAATGCTTCAATAGCGAAAGGTGGCTTTGAAATGGCCAATGCAAAGGATTTACTCCCGAATGATATACCTATAGATATTGTTCCAGACCGTTCCATAGGGGGCGCAGGATATGGGCAGGAATTAGCGGATCAGCATCCGGCCGGGACTTTTAAATATGGTTCCGGTCCTTCTACTTATTTGTCGGTTGCGCCAGGTACAAAAACCTTGGCTAGCCAGCAATTAGACGAACAAAAGCGATCCAACGCTTTTGCTGAGACATTGGCGCAAAAGGAGTTTGACTCCAATGAAAGGTATAGGTGGGCCGCGCTGGCCAAAAGCGGGTCCGGCAGCGGAAGCTCAAAAGAACCAACCGCTACTGAAATGATCAACGCCATAAGGAACGGAGCTGTCCAATATGCTCAGGGGCTGACCAAAGGAACGCCGTTTAAAGAAACGCGGGGCTTATATAAGGGGCAAACCTTTATGTCAAGCGGCGAAACCCCGGAACAGGCGGCCAAACTAACGATTCAAATGCTGCAGGGACAATTAGGGAACCTGCCCATATCCAGTTCCAACTATAACGATATTGTAAAAACAGTTTACGAATCACTAGGGCTAAAACCCCCAACCGCCAATGATTCTTCAACAGATGATCTGGCTGAATTACTGGCTCAATTAAGAGGTTAATGATTCGTTAGGAGGTCAACTCATGGCGAAAAGATACATCTGGGACTTCAACGCCCCTGCCGGCAACAATCTCAAAACCTGGGACGAGTGGGAAACTGAGCAGGCAGGGAGAAGCCTGGAATTAATGAATGCCGTAAAGTCACCCGGAATAAAGACTTACAAGCCGGGGGAATTGGATTTATACGATTCTTCCATTACTCCCGAGCATATTGATAAAAACGCCCTACTCGATGCGCTATCTACGTCCCCAAAGCCTTCGCTCGTTAAAAGGATCGAAGACTCGAAGGCATGGCGCACCATCATAGGCAACCCCGAGGAGGGATATGGCGTCGGCGACATGGCCGAGGCTGTAATGATGGCCAATCCTTACGCAACTGGCATGGCGGCCGGTAAAGGCTTGCAAGGAGCGGGGACAGTTCTCAAGAAAGCAGGCGACCCAGCTATTGATGCCCTTAAAGCAGCCTTGTCAAAGACGCCTACGGCAGCCAAGAAGGCGGCCGGGGTGGGCACGGCTGTTACCGGATACGAGACTATCAAGGGCGCTACTGACCCTGAATATGCTGATAGGCGAGATACCCTCCCTTCACAATTCGGGGCATCTTTGCGCGGCGGTGTAGGTGATACCGTGAAGTTGGCTGGTTCTGCAGCTGAATGGCAAGGCAAAGATAAATTGGCCGCTACGCTGAAACAAGCTGGGGCTGACATTTCCGAAGGTTTTGATTCCAAGCAAGTCCCTTTTACCTGGAAATCATGGTTTGATCCCGATTGGTATGCAAACAATGTTGCGCGCACTATCCCAACTACGGCTGCCTTGATTCCGGCCATGGTTATTGCCTATAAAGGAGGGGCCAAGGGCGCAGCCATGCGCGGATTCGGCAAATTTGGGCAGGCGGTTATCGGTTCCCTGGCTGGCGCTGCGGCTTCAAGGCCATTGGAAAGCGCCTTAGAAGCAGGCAATACTTATGAAGATGCGATTTCCCGGGGACTGAGCGTAGAGGAAGCGGAAGCGGCGGCACAGAAGGTATATGAAGCCAATCTCAGCCTGGCTGGCCTGGATGCCGCACAGTTGGCCTTGGCATTTGCGCCGCAAGGCAAGTTAGCCGGTATTGCTGGGAAAATCGGCAAGACCGGAGTCGCCGCTAGTAAGTTGGCTGGCGTAGCCTTAACCGAAGCAGGAGAAGAAGGCTACCAGCAGGCCGTGCAGCAATCTGCAACCGGGGCGGATCAGCGCGGGATACTGGCACAAATGCTTAATCCCAACACGGAAATGAAGGAATCTATGGCCATAGGCGGCCTATTCGGCGTTGGCATGGGTGGCGCGGGCGTGATCAATGACGTTTTTGCAAACCCCGCCGACTTGCCGGATAGAATTCAGCAAGATGTGGCAGCCAATCTTCCCCCGGAGCTTAAAACCCAAGTAGCGCAGAACATCGAAAACTTTATGGATCAGGGCATGGATGAGGCGGCCGCCACCGAAAAGGCGCTGGACGAATTGGCTGAAACTCCGGAAGGGCAGGAGATCATTGCCTCCTCAACTCAGACTGTGGCTAACGAGATGCTGGGCCAGGCTGCGGTGGCCACCCAGGCACCGCAGGCAGAGCAGATAGCCCAGCCACAGCAGGAAACGGCAGAAGCGCCCGCTCCAAGCATCGTTTACGATAGGGCAACCGGCGAACCGCTGCAGGTTGTCGGTCAACCCAATCCGGAGTTCTATATTGTGCAAAATCAAGCCAGCAAGAGGCTTGTCGCATCAATCGGCGATGTTACAGTGGAGTCTCCTGCTACCATTACTCAGGAGGCCGGACAAAGTCCTGCGGAAGAAATAAATGTGCCGCCGCAGGCCGCACAGGAGCTTGTAGCAGAAGCTACTCTCCAACCCCAGCCGCAGGTAGCAATTGAGGCGCAACAGCAGAGACAGCCATCTTCTATAGTCGATGCCAAAGTAGTGGCTAAAGAAGAATCAAAAGAAGAACTTCCCGGCGAAACCCCGGATAATTCGGGAACGCTTACAACTACGATGGGTGAACTCACAGTAACCAAGACCAAACACACCCAAACCGGCGCGGATATATGGGTGGTGAAGCCGACCAATAAATTGTCAAATAAGGATTTCGCCATGCTAAATACCCGGATGCGCAAACTGGGCGGGGCATATTCCAGATTCACTAAGGGATTTAATTTCAAAGAAGATCCGGCGGATAAATTGCAGATTATCAAAGAACCCAAAAAACAAACGCCCCAAGTTTCTTCATCTGCATCCGCAAATGCAGATATAACTGCTCAAGCTAAATCACTTCGTGAGCAAGCTGCAAGGATGCAAAAAACTATTGACGAAAAACGTAATCCGGCCATTGCCAACCAGAATCCTACTGCAAGACGGGCAAGCATAGCCAGCAATATGGCTTTGGAAGCGGACAGATTAGAAGGCATCCAATCTAAATTAAATGCGATTGCAGATGCCATCGAAAGTGGCAATGCGCCGGAAGTACTCCACAAAATTAAGCGCAAAACTCACATTGAGGCCTTGCGCAGAGAATTAAGAAAGGCTCAATCCAATAGAGTAAAAGTAGAAAACATCCCATACAGCAGTATTCCCAAGATGCCGGAAAAAGATATTAAGTATGCCTGGCTGGAGGGTTATGTGCATCCTGACCATCTTAAAACATTGCTGAGCGAAACCAAGGGGAAACCTGGTACCAAAGAAGCAGCCGAAAGAGTCCGGCATATGGTTACTCGCGAAGGAAAATTGCGCTCCCATGCTGATCTCAAGGTCGTTGAAACATTGCTATCCAAATTGCCTGATAACAATTCTTATAAAAAATATATCAAAGATAGCATTGCCGATTTTAAGCGCATATTGGAAATGGGAATAACCACTGACGAACAATTGCAGGAAATATTAAAAGCATATCTAGAATTAGGTGAGTCGCAACCTAAAGAGAAAACAGGTGAATCCAAAATCAAAGAATTGGAACGGAATCTTATCGGAAGGAAGATTGAAGGATACTTCCCTACGCCCAAACCGGTGGTGGATCATCTTATCGAACTGGCAGAGATAAATCCAGGCATGGATGCCTTAGAGCCCTCTGCGGGGAAAGGGAACATTGCTGATGCCCTGAAAAAAGCAGGAGCCAATGTAGACGTTGTAGAAATATACGAACCATTGCGGCAGATTCTTGAGGCCAAGGGATACAATATCGTTGGCACCAACTTCTTAGATTATAGCGAAAAGAAGTATGACCGCATTGTAATGAACCCGCCTTTTGAAAAAGGGCAGGATATTGACCATGTAAAGCATGCGCTTGAACTATTGAAGCCCGGCGGTAGAGTTGTTGCCATCATGTCGGAAGGACCATTTTTCAGAGGCGACAAGAAGGCAACAACGTTTAGGGACTGGCTGGAGGAAAATGAAGGTACCAGTGAGAAACTACCTGAAAAATCTTTCACCGGGAAGGATAGCGACCGACAGACCGGTGTTGCGGCCAGAGTGGTTGTGCTTGAAAACCCGGAAGCCTATAATGAAACAAAGGATGGCATTAAATTCCTTCGTGGAGATGGTGACCAAACAGCAGGAGGTGAAAATACAGATGTCGATAGCGATAGAGGGCGGGATACGGATAGCCTTCACTCCGGAGAAACTGAACGAATTGTTCTCGGAGGGCAGAATGATGAGGCTGCCGAACGGAGAATATCGGATCTTACCCAAGCACTCAGAAGAATCCCAGACGAAGATTTCAGAACCGATGAACTCAGAGCAGCCGACGCAGGAGAATACGAAAAAGCCGACGTAAAAAAGGCCGTAGAACTGGCTGGAACTTATGGGGCCGAAGTTTTTCTGTTCAGATGGGAGAAGCCCGGACCAAGATATTTTAGTGCTACATTGGTTGAAAATGTCATTTATATTGATGCTGATTCCAATGAGTCATCACTAAATGCAGTAGCCCATGAACTTATACACTATTTAAAGCGCAACAAACCAAATATTTATAAGACAATAAGAGACGCAGCTTTTCAACATGTAACTGTTAAGAAATTTGTTGATTACAAGCAAGCATATTCGGTGCGTGGATATGAAGAGGAAGATATTCTCGAAGAACTTGTCTGCGATATCGGCGCTCAAGTGCTCCTGAAATCCACTGGGATGGAAGGAGCCTTTTTCACTCACGAAGAATGGAACAATCTTTTTGGTTCCGAAGAGAACGCCAGCAAGGCAGAAGAAGCCATAGGCAAGGCATTAGCAGAGGGCACAGTTAAGGACACCACCCAAAAGAGCCCCCCGGAAGGACTAAAACCAAAACTAAAACGCGAAACGGGAGCAAAGGCTCCCATTTTTTATTCCCAATTGCGCCGGATAATTGAGCAAAAAATGCCCAATAGAACTGTCGCGGGCCATGTGCTGGCAATAATCAAGGGCGGGCAGGCCAAGCAGGAAGAGGTCAAGTGGAGCGGCATTGAGGATTGGCTGAAAGAACAAAAGGGCAGGGTTGAGAAACAGGACGTCCTGGGCTTCCTGAGCGCCAATGAGGTGCAGGTGGAGGAGATGTCGCCAGACAAAAATAAATACGACCAATATCAGCTGCCCGGCGGGGATAACTACCGGGAACTGCTGTTTACGTTGCCGAGGAAAATAGGCGACAACGGTTATTATGTCGATGGTTATTCTTCTAGCCACTGGGACGAGGCCAACGTCCTAGCCCATGTCCGCTTCAATGACCGAACTACTCCGGACGGACAGAAGGTTCTCTTTATCGAAGAGATTCAGTCCGATTGGCACCAGGAGGGGCGGAAGAAGGGGTATGCGTTAAGCGCCAAGGAAGAACAGGAATACAAAAATCTTACCGAAAAAATGAATTCTTTTTATGACGAAAATGTAATGGTAAAAGATGAAAGTGTTTATGATTGGTGGGATTCCAAGGAGGGAAGAGTCTATCAAGAATTGGAAAGGCGCCGAAACGAAAACATCCCCGACGCCCCCTTCAAAACCACCTGGCATGAATTTGTCCTAAAGAGGATTCTGCGACACGCTGCTGAGAATGGCTATGACCGGATCGCTTTTACAACTGGAGAGCAACAGGCAGAACGGTATGATCTGAGCAAGCAGGTTGGATCTGTTACCTACAATGAAAAAACCGGACGCTTACGGGCATATAAGCCGCCCGAAAATGAAAAGGCCTACAATGGAGGGCTTGCCTTTGAAAAGGAAGGTATTAAGAGGGAAGAACTGGCTGATTATATAGGCAAAGATCCTGCCATGAAGCTATTGAATTCCTCTGAAAGCCAAAATGGCACAAAGGCTATATCCGGCCTCGACCTTAAAATCGGTGGCTCCGGAATGAAGGGCTTTTATGACCGGATGATTCCTGCTTTCCTGAACAAGTACGCCAAGAAGTGGGGCAGTCGCGTAGAAACCAGCAGTCTTGACATATCGGGCGGCAAACCCACCCAATATGCCGATTTTTATGACTATAAGGACGCCAAGGAAAAGGGCAGAACGGCAACCGTCCCCTCCCTCCCTATAACCGACGCCATGCTGGAGTCCGTATTGTATCTGGGGCAGCCAATGTTTAAGCGCGAAGGCATGACGTTACAGGAATTGTCTGACGAACTGGGTCTTACCCTTAAGCCGGCCCGTGAGGCCATGTTGAAGCCTTCTTTTCATGCGGCCAATACCCTGGCAAAAATCTTTACCGGTAAGGATATTGTTCTGTTCAGAGGCAAAGGCATCCAGGGAGCAACCATAGGGAATACCATATTCCTGAACGAAAAAGTCAAAAGTCCGGTGCTTTATGTGGTCAAACATGAGATTATTCATGCTCTGGGAAATACGGACCCTGAGTCTTATGCCCAACTCCTGAAGATTGCCAAAGAACACTTTGACGGCAACCCGGCCATGTTTAAGCACTATGAAGATTATGGTTATGCCGCCGATGAGGCGTGGGACGAGTTTACTTCCGATGTTGTCAGCGAGATTATGGAGTCTGATGGGTTTTGGGCGAAGGTGCGGGAGAAAGCACCGGAACTGGTCAGAACCATAATCGATATCATTGACAACATAATTGCTCAATACAAAAAGGCCGTGAGCAAAAAGGAAAGCATGCTCAAGCACATCCAGGACATGGAAGAATTCAAGGCAAAGGTAGCCGGAGTGACGGCGGAAGCCTTGGCGAGGCGGCAGCAGGGCACGGCTAAACCGGGGGCCGGCGGGGAGGTCGCGGCAAAGACGAGCCTGAAAAGGGAGAAGGAGGCTAAATTCACCCTGCCCGACCAGGAAGTGCAAGAGCGCATTGAAAAAGCCAGGGGCGTGCCCAAAGATTCGCTTCGTGCCAACATTGTTGAGTTACTGAGCGACATTTACAAAAAGGCTCATCGGGAATTTGAACACCTGCCCAGGACCGGAGAGTTTGCCGAACTCAGAAATTCCCTTTTAAATCTTCGCAAACAGAAGGGTATTTCTGCTGACAAGACATTGCAGATTCTGGGCGATGTAACAAAACCGCTGAACGAATACGAATATGATGTGTTTAGCCACAAAGTTATCTTCGACGATCTGGCCCACGAGTTTGAAGAAGGAAACCTGTTGCCGTTTGGGCTTACCGAAGAGAACTTTTCGGATATCAAGAAATATATTGACGATGAAGCGGCCAAATTGCCTAAGGTCCAGCAGGCAATCGAAAAACGCAAAGCAGCCTGGAAGGAGATCAAGGATGACTATATCGAGGCTCAACAGGCGGTAGGCTTCAACGTTGAAAACCGGTTGAAGAAGGAGGATTATTATCACCACCAAGTTTTGGAGTATGCCAATAAAAAGGGCATTATGGGGACAGGCAAGAAACTCCGCATAGCAACCGGCCGGGGATTCCTGAAACAGCGCGGCGGCAGCAGTTTTGACATTAACAGCGATTACCTACAGGCTGAGTTTGAGGTAATGGCTCAGATGATGCAGGATGCCGCCATAGCCAAAACTCTCAAGGTAGTCAAGGATAACCACGATATTGTCCAGCAGTTAAAACGCGAGGCTGTCCGCTTGAACGATGAAGCCATGCTGGAAGAGTTTGCGCGGATACTGGAAATCATGAAAGATACCGAAACTACGCCCGAACAACTCTATAAGCAGACACTCAATAAGAAGCAGGCCATAGCTTTTGGCAATCTGTATAAGATGGCCGCCAGAGGCGAATTGCCGGAAGGGTCAGACGGAAAATACCGCAAACTGATCGAGGCCATGGCCAAGGTTGACAATGCAGAGGATTTCCCGGAGAACCACCGCAAGCAGTTGTGGCAATACCTCAATTACTTGGCCGGTAACGAGAATGAGAACGAGCAAAGTCAGATCGTTGCCCGAACCATCTTCAAGGGTCGCGCCCAGAAGATGAAGGCTATCAAAAATGCCCTAGGCAAGGATTATGTTACATGGGAAGACATCGTTCCAGAAGGCTATACAGTGTGGCAGCCGCGCGAAGGACACATGTTTTACATGGCCAACAGCATACCGCAGGGCATGGCAGAACAATTGTTCTATGGCATCATGGATGAACTCAAGATAAACGCTGACATGCTCAAAAAGGAAATGGTTGTCGGGCATAAGTACCCGGAATTTGTCATCAAAAACGAAGTGGCCTTGACGCTTGAGGAATTGTACAGCAATCTTAAACAACAAAGCCCGGTGGCAAACGTATTGTACTTTACCCCGTACCGAGCATGGAAGCAATGGCAACTCATTTCTCCGCGACGCTATTTCCGTTACAATACGCGCAATATGACCGGCGACCTTGACGCGGTGTTGGCCGGGAATCCCAGCGCCCTCAGGCCCGGTAACTTAAAAAAAGCCTGGGGAGATTTATGGCAAACATTCTTCGTCAAGGACAGAACAATGTCCCCCGAGCTTAGAGCGTGGTTTGAGCGTGGCGGGTTTGAAACCTTGATGCAGTGTCAAGAAATCAACGACATTAACCGCAATCGGCAGTTTAGGCATCTGATGGAAAGCCGCATGAAGTCTACGGCATGGGAAAAAGTTCAGAAATCCCCAGTAACCTTGTGGAATGCCTATTGGGATTTTGCTCGAACTACAACCGACTTCCGCGAAGCACTGCTGCGCTATGCCTGCTACCTGGACTATGCGGAGCAGATGGAGAAGGGCAACGGGAAGCCGAAGAACTTCGGGGCCAGTAACCAGGATGAGATTATGGCGCTTAGGGATCCCAATGACCGAGCAACCAAACTTGCCAATGAACTGATGGGGGCCTATGATGAGGTATCTGTGATAGGCACCTGGCTGGCAGATCACATGTTCCCCTTCTGGCGTTGGAATGAAGTGAACTTTGTGCGCTACAGCAAGTTATTCAGGAACGCCTATAGAGACGGCAAACTGATGGCTGCTATAGCTGGCAAGGCCACCGGTATTGCCATTCGCTCTCCGTACATTGCGTGGCAAATCGGCAAGTTCTTGGTTAAGGCAGCGGCTTTTACCGCCATGATATCCGCATGGAACTGGCTGTTTTTCAATGACGAGGACAAGGAGTTGCCGGAAGATATCAGGAACCGAGTGCATATCGTCTTAGGCCGCGACAAAGACGGCAAGGTATTGTACTTCTCTCGCCTAGGAGCCCTACAAGATTTTGTGGACTGGTTCGGCCTGGACACCCCAATCAGGACTGTGCAGGACTTCCTGAGCGGTCGGAAAAGCGCAAAAGAAATCGCTGTTGATTGGGCAAAGGCCGATGCCAATAAGGTCATTAACGCGCTGACGCCGATAGTCAAGACCCCGGGAGAATTATTGTTCGACAGGAAGGCATACCCCGATGCTTTTGAAATGATGCCAATCCGGGACAGGTGGCAGTACCTTGCCGACAGTTTCGGGTTGGGTAATGAATACAAGGCATTAGCAGGAAAGCCTTCCCGAGGGTACGTCAGCAGCATATCGGAGATGTTCCTGTACAAATCAGACCCTTACGAAACCGCCTTTTTCGCAAACAAGGAAAACGTGATTAAATACCGCAAGAAAATAGGCAAATACAACGATGGGTACAGCGAAAGCATAAGGTCCGAAGCGCTCTACAACATCAAGCTGGCTATGCGCTATGGGGACAAAAAGGCTTTTGAAAAGTATCTCTTGGAATATGTTGCGCTGGGAGGAACGTCAAAGGGATTCAAACAATCCATGAAATCCTTGGAGCCACTCTATGGATTGAGCAAGGATGATCGGGCGGGATATATTATGTCATTGGACGCTGAGGGCAAGGAAAACCTGCTGAAATCCATAGACTATTACCAGAGAGTAGTTGGGGGACAGATGCTTGCCGAAGAAGATTAGCGGTAACGATCATAAAGTGGCGGGTTATCATAGTAATCATGCGATGGCTCGCCATCAATGATGCAGGCTATCAAGCCGAAGGTGAAAAAACCGATGATCAACAGCATCGTTGTGAGTTGCGCCCAAAATGGACCGTGATTGAATGTCCAGGCAATGGACCAGCATATAGCCCCGCCTATCAACAGGGCTACACTCGTACCCACAAAGGACAACAGGAGGACTTGCAATAATTCGAGCAATAAAATCACCACCTTAGTATTTTTTTATCCAGTATATACCTTTTAGGCGGCATAGACCGCCTATTTGTGTTTCTGTCGTAAAAGGCACGATTAGGCCGTCCCACACGGGGCGGCTATTTTATTTGGAAGGGGGACTGGTAGTGACCGACAAAGATCAGTGGTACACGAACAAGGAACTCTACGAGATGCAGGTAGGGTTAAGCAAAAAGATGGAGGCGCTGTCTGCCGAACTTGGGAAAACGCAAATCATGATCCGGGACTACAATGGCCTGCGGGAACGTCTCCAGGAGTGCGAGCAGCGCATCGACCTGGTTACTGGGCAGCGCGCCGGCGGCAAGGACATGTGGGGCTACGTTGTTGGCGGCATAGGGCTGCTGTTTGCAATTCTGTCGCAGATAAAAGGATAAGGAGGTAAATATGAACATTAAATTTGGTGCATTACAATCCCCGCCCGACTACAGGGACTATCTGTATCGGGCTATTTTTTCGGCTGAGAAGCTGCCGGCGAAGTATAGCAGGCGCTCAGAGATGGGGCCGGTTAGAAACCAGGGGAAGTTTGGCAGCTGCGTTGGCTTTGCAGCAGCAGGAGTGAAGGATAACCAGGAGAGCCGGGACGAGGGCAAGCAGGTCGTCACCAGTCCGCTCTATCTTTACAAGCGCTGCAAGGAGCAGGATGGCATCCCAGAGCAGGAGGGCACTTATCCCAGGACTGTCATGGCCGTTCTGAAAAATCTCGGCGTGTGCCCGGAATCGGATTTTCCCTATGATAAGATGGCCTGGCCGACTATGCCTGCAATACCTGCAGGGGCTGATGCTGCAGCTGCCGGGTACAAGATCGGTGCCTATGCTCGGATAACCATGATTGATGAAGTAAAACAGGCAATCGTCAAAGATGGGCCCGTACTGGGGGCCGTACTGGTTTGCGATAGTTTTGTTGACGCCAAAAACGGCATTATCCCCATGCCAGGCACTACAGATGACCCTGAGGACAGTATTCGCGGCGGACATGCCATTGCTGTTATTGGATATGACGACAACATGCGAGCCAATGGCCTTACCGGCTACTTCGAAATTCGAAACTCCTGGGGACCGGAGTGGGGTAACGGTGGCTATGGTTGGATTCCGTATTCATATTTCACTCGGGTAACGGCTAACTTCGGGCAACCGTACTGGATGGAATCTTGGAGCAGTGTTGACATCGTAACTCCCAACCCTGCGGCAAAAGAGGGCTATCTCTGGATAGGCAAGGACTACGCCCTGATTGATGGCAAAGAGGTCAAGCTGGACGTCGCGCCTTTCATTGACCCTGCACCTGGCCGGACTATGGTGCCGCTGCGTTTCCTCGTAGAGCATTTCGGCTACAACGTGGAATGGTCCGAAAGCCTGCAGCAGATTCATTTTTGGAAGTAGGTGGCGCAGGTGAAAACCTACATAGTCATTCACCATAGCGCAACGCAGGACAACAGAGTGTTCCGTGACTTTGACGCAATTCTGCGAGAGCATCTAGCCCGCGGTTATAGGGACATCGGCTATCAATGGGTGATAGAACTGGTTGGCGGGCAGATGGTTCTTATTCCTGGCCGAAACGAGAACGACGTCGCCGCAGGGTGCCCAGGGCGGAACGTGGACGGCATCCATATCTGTTGCATCGGAAATTTCCAGGAGGAAGTTCCGACCGAGGAACTTTACCGATTCCTGGCCAGGCTGTGCCGTGACATCATGACCAGGCATCCGATATGGGAAATCGGCGGTCACAGGGACTATGGCGCTACGCTGTGCCCTGGGCAGTACTTCGATATGGCGCACCTGCGGGAACTGGTGAAAGGAGATGATGACCTGTTGGAGGACGTGAAAGTCACGGTCAAAGGCAAGGAGATTGCCGGTAAACTGATTGACAGCAAGGTGTATGTCCCGGTGCGGGACCTAGTCGAAACCCTGAACAATGCTGTTATTTGGGATGAGAAGGACCGGAGTGTAACG
>DNIT01000195.1:32589-33108 GCA_003489345.1 Pelotomaculum sp.
ATTAAATAAGGAGGTACATATGGAATCTATCGGAATTATCATTATTGCGGCTGTACTGGCTGAGGCAGTTTGGGAAACGGGCAAATTGACTTGGCAACAGGGCAAGGTGAGTGTTGACCGTGTTGGGGCACTGGCCGTGGGGTTGATCTTTGCGGTTGGAGCTGGGCTGGATGTCTGCGCCCTGCTGGGACTGATGTTTATCCACCCGCTGATCGGACAGGTTTTGACGGGGATCTTGTTGTCGAGGGGAGCTAACTTTGTGCATGACCTTTTCAGGGCCGCGGAGGGCTTGAAGCCGATCTAAAATACTAGCAGATACGAGCCGGGGCTTAGTCCCCGGCTTTTTGCATTTATGAACCTTGACATTAATGTAATTATTTAATACTATAATAAAGCTGGGTAACATCAGCGCAGGATCATCTCAAAAATATTAGCCATAAATTAGCCGATATTTAAGAGGCAAAACCTGCAAGGCCCAGTATGATGGGGATGGATACGGACTGAAAATCCGCGTGTCGG
>DNIT01000012.1:0-1053 GCA_003489345.1 Pelotomaculum sp.
AGGACATAATCAGCAACGCCGTTGCGGGTATCCTCCACGTTCATCTGAACAATGATGGCGCCGTAACCATCATGATAACGAAGATAGGTTTCAATCCTGCGGTCGAGTTCAGGTGATTTCAGAATCTTACCGTTTTCGATAACCGACTCTTTGTCAACCCCCACGACGTTTTCACCGATGACAATCGGATAACCGACGAGAGCTGCGCCGACCGCAAAGGACTCCCAGTACTTTGCCGCAACGAAGGTGGAACCCAGTGCGCCGGACAGGATGGGGAGCCTGGATTTGGTCTTGATCTCATGCCCGAACTCTGTTGCAATTGTAACATTGGGGAAGATACAGTCGTCCGCTTCGTTGGAAAGACCCTGGGCCAGTCCGTAGGCGCCATAGTTATAGCCCTGGATCCGAAGGGAATTATAGGAAACTCCCACATGCGTAATATTGTCGCTTCCCGCGGTGACAGCTCCAAAATTCCGGGGGTAAAGCAGTTTACGTCCTTGCATACAGGACATAAAGGTTTCACATTTGCCCTGGCAATCTGCCCTGCACAATGTACACAACCCGGATTCGGCCGGGTTGCCGCGATTCACCGTACCCAAAACATCATTGGACCGCTGCTGACCAATACTCATAAATAAACACACCCTTCTAAGAATATATGATTGCTTCATTTAACTAGCTTTGTTATACATACCGCTTAAACTCACATTTTCTCATCTGCACCCAATCAAATTTTTACTCCGGAGCGGCTCACCTCATCTCTTTAGTTAGTTCATGTCTTCATTACGATGAAACGCTACTCTCAATAGTTCGTTAAATACTGCTCTATTTCCCAGGGATGCACTTCAGACTGGAACCGGTCCCATTCGCTGCCTTTGACTTCCAAGAAACGCCGTAAAATATGTTCACCCAACGCCTCATGAATGGTTTTATCCGCAGCCAAAGCTCGCAACGCATCTCCTAAGCTGCGCGGCAGCCAGTCTTCCTTGGCGATTTCAACAAACCCGTTGGGCTCAGGACTATCTTCCGGCAAAAATGGAACAGGCGCTATTT
>DNIT01000012.1:1159-6936 GCA_003489345.1 Pelotomaculum sp.
TATTTTATCTGTAATACCTTGCAATCCTGCCTGCAAAACAGCAGCAAGGGCCAGGTATGGATTACAGGTTGGGTCAGGGCTGCGTAAAATCATCCGGGTATCATCGCCACGCTGGACCGGTACACGGATCATGGTATTGCGGTTGCGTTCCGACCAGGCCACCCGGGTCGGGTATAGCCGGTTCGGCAAGATGCGCTTATAAGAGTTCACCAGGGGATTGGCCAGGGCGGTAATCGAACGGGCATGCTGCAGGATACCTCCAATGAAGTGCTGCGCGTTTTTACTTAAGCCCAAATCACCGGTTGGATCATCAAAAATATTTTCGCCGTCACACCAGAGGGAAAGATGCAGATGCATTCCCGAACCGTTCACCTGACCCATTGGTTTCGGCATAAAAGAGGCATGCAGACCGTGCCGCTGGGCTATATTGCGGACTACAAACTTGAAGGTAGCTATCTTATCGGCAATGGCAGGGGCCACGTCTTCTTTAATAAAGATCTCATGTTGGCCGGGAGCGTTTTCGTGGTGGGAAGAGGATATTTCAAAACCCATTTCTTCCAGTGTCAGCACCATATCCCGCCTGGCATTTTCCCCTAGATCAACCGGAGACAGGTCGCAGAACCCAGCCTGGTCATGGGTAGCGGTCGTAGGCTTGCCCTGACTGTCGGTGTGAAACAGGAAAAACTCTATTTGTGCGCCCACTCGAAACTGAAATCCTGATTCTGATGCTTTTTGCAATATCTTTTTCAATGCAGATCGCGAACAGGCCGGGTACGCTCCCCCTCCGGGGGATGTGACATCGCATATCAGCCGGGCTACCGCTCCGTCCCGGGGCCGCCAGGGAAATACTTCAAAGGTGGTTGGATCGGGATAGAGGTAAATATCCTTCTCCCTGTTGCGTACAAAGCCCTCGATCGCAGAACTGTCAAACATGACCTGCCCGTTCAGCGCTCTATCCAACTCTTCAACCGTGACGGCGATGTTTTTGAAAACACCGAATATATCGGTGAACTGCAGGCGAATAAATTTCACATTATACTCCCTGGCTTTTTCCAAAACCCCTTCTTTACCCAATATCTCCAGGATGCATCCCCCCCAGGAAAATAAAAAACGCCCCCAAAGACCATGTTGAAAACTGGTCTTTTAAGGACGTCATTGCCCCAAAATCATTATTGTTCATTAGTATAGCACAATAGCTCTGAAAATCAATGCCCTTATTGCAAGAATATTGTATACAATTCTCACAGAACTGTGGGAACCTATTTCTTTAAAGATATGATAATCCGGCGGGCCACCCTTGCTATCGGCACACAGTTGTCCATGCTTTTTTTTTGCATATACTTGTAGGCTTCCCTTTCAGACATGTTTTTGACTTCCATCAAAAGGCCTTTCGCCCTTTCAACCAGCTTTCTTTCTTCCAGCGTCTGCCTGAGCCTTTTGTTTTCCTCTTCCAGCTTAACAATCTTTTTATAGCTGGCTATGGCGATTTCTATAGCCATAAACAGTTGTTTTTCTTCAACAGGTTTTATCAGGTAACCAAAAATCCAGGTGGTGGCCGCTTCCGACACCAGCTCCTGCTCATGCGCCTCGGTTAGTAAAATCACCGGCGCGGCCCGGTGCTCCTCGATAATCCGGGCGATTTCCAAACCCTCCGCGCCGGGCAGCCTGGCATCCATGACGACAACATCCGGTTCGTTTTGAAAAATCACTTTCAGAGCGCTTCGTCCGTCTTCAACAAGACCTACCACCATGTAGCCGGCATGGGTAAGAATTTCCTTGAATTTTTGTCGATTTTCGGGATCGGCGTCAGCGATAACAACCCGGGTTCCAAACATATGGCGCACCTTTCCAAGAAAAATTCCCAAACATAATACCGGTGAAATCTTTTCTTGCTTATGCTGCGGACCGCTACTGCTCGTCCGTTGTAGGAGTATTTTAACATGATCACTTCAAAAATGATAGAAGCCGCTTAAAGCGCAGCTCCCCGGTGTCATCAAACGTAATGCCGGCCAGGTATGACTCCCATTATATGGTTTTTTAAGTCCTGCATTTTATTTCATGAATCTTAAAACCCTAACATATTGTAATTAGACAGATTATTTTTTGTGACCTTAAAAACCAAATATCTCAAAAACAAGGGGGTTTTTGAAAAATGAAGGGGCAGCTGGTGAAAGTTTTTCCGGGTGGCAATACGGCCTTTGGTTTTTATTCATTTTACGACAATATTATTAAAACAGACGCAAACCGAATCTATATTTTAAAGGGAGGTCCCGGCGTAGGCAAATCAACCTTTATGCGTAAAATCGGCGAAACCGTGCTGGATATGGGTTACGATGTGGAATTCCATTGTTGCTCTTCGGATAACGGTTCGTTGGACGGCCTGGTTATTCCAGCAATTCAGGTAGCCCTTCTGGACGGTACCAGTCCACATATTGTTGACCCGAAGAACCCGGGAGCAGTTGATGAAATAATAAATTTGGGAGAATACTGGAACGAGAAAGGAATCCGTGAAAACAGAGAGCAAATCCTTGCCGTTAACAAGGAAGTCGGCCGTTTGTTTAAACACGCTTACACCTACCTTGCCGGCGCTAAAACCTTTCTGGATGAGGTTGAATCCTTCTACCTGGAAAGCGGCGCTTTCAATGCAGGCGCTTTCGACAAACTGGTCCTGGACCTGACCCTCGAAATTTTCGAAGGCAAACCCAGGCTAACCGACAATCCCAAAGCCCGCCACCTTTTCGCAACCGCCAATACCCCGGATGGTCCGGTCAGTCATCTGGAAACTGCGGTGGGACGCCTGAACAAACGTTATATTATTAACGGTGATGATGGAACAGGGAAAACCGTCCTGGTTCAACGTATCATGGAGACCGCTATCACCAGGGGCTACAATGTCACTGCCTTTCACTGCGCCCTAAACCCGAATAAGATTGAGCATTTGGTTGTGCACGACCTGAGCCTGGCCGTTATCAATAGCGTCGAACCACATTTTTACCAGCCTAAAGACGGTGACACCGTTATCAATACCATGACCTGCGTGGCGCCTGTAACGAATGAAGACTATTTGGCCGAGAGGGATACGGCGCGGGGGTTGTACCGGCAGTGCATGGAACAGGCTGTGTCGTTTATCAGCCGGGCGAAAAAGAAGCATGACGAGATGGAGAAGTACTATGTTCCTTATATGAACTTTGACGGTATCAATGCCGTGAGGGAAAAGACCCTGCAGCGTATTCTGGAACTGCTTGCGGGCAACGCCGGCACGGCCCGCGCTTAAAACCGGAATCAAGCCCCTTCCCCCAACAAAAACATAATTGCCTTTGAAGAAGCCGCCGGGAGGTAACGAATTACTCACGGGCGGCTTCTCATTGCCTGGCAGGGAAAACACTTTAACCGGTAAACCACTTAAAACTTGGAGCAAGACCATGCATCTTAACACAGGTAAGCCTGATTATTTTTCACTCGGGTGAAAACCGGCAAGACTCGTACTGATTCAAAAAAACAGATTATTTGGGATTCGGACCTGTTTTCTAATATTTACATTCACGCAGAAAAGGGAGGAAATCAAGATAATTGCTAGAACCTTTTACGATGGTAATTTTATAACCGGACGGGGAATTGAAATGAGAGAGTTTTCCGGCCGGAAAGGTGACTCATATTCCTAAGGAGTTCAGCCCATGAGCGCAAAGAGCAGCCTGAAAATTGATTACTTGTTTGATATGTCAATTAAAATTTTATATTTTTCCGGCCGGCTATTAAAAGAGCATTGCCATTTGGACTGGGTGCCGGGCTGGCTCGTCAGCACGCTGGGTATTAACGGCTGCGCTGTCGGCATTCATATGACCGAGCGGTGTGTTGTCTATCTGAATGCCTCAAAAAACACTGCGGACTATGTGGAAGTAAACTTAGACGTCCTGCAGTGTTTTCAACAGAACGCATGTGCCAACAGGAACATTCCCTGCCCTGTTTTTGATTGTCCGGTAAGACAGAAGGTTATAGAAAGGTGTGGTCAGCCGGATTACGAGGTAACCTGTTTCCCCATGGCCTCCCGGAACGGCTTTTTAATGGCGTGCGGCGAAGGCCTGCTGCTGAATTCATTCCCTGTTACGGAGATCCTTAGAGCGGTGACCCACGTGATCGAATGCAGCCTGGATACCGTTAAAAGCGCGGGGAAAGACGCCACCTGCTTCCTTCCATCCGAAGATATGGCGCAGATGTGGTCGGAAATGCTGGCAGGCCTGTCCCATGATTTAAGGACCCCTTTGGCCTGTATCAAGGGTTACGTCACCACCTTGCTGCGGGACGACGTGGCCTGGGACCCGCAGACCCAAAAAGAATTCTTAAACATTATTGTTGAAGAAACAGATTATATTGAAAGCCTGATCAACAATTTGCTGGACTCTTCCACCTTAAGCTGGAAAGGTGAAATCGAGCTTAAAAAAGAACCCATCTCGCTGCTTCAAATAGCCCAAAAAGTCCTCCGGGACCAATCGTACCGCAAAAAGAACCATGAGTTTATTGTAATGTTTCCGGAAGATTTTCCAACTGTGAGAGCAGACCTGACCAGGATTGAGCAGGTGCTTCGAAACCTCGTAGACAACGCGGTAAAATATTCAAACGAAAACACCCAAATCGTTATTAAAGGCGAACTGGCGCCTGAAGAAGTGATTGTTTCGGTAGCCGATCAGGGCATCGGTATTGGTGACGAGCATTTAAATCAGCTGTTTGAAAAATTTTTCCGGGTAAACAGCAACCTGCAGGAGCACCAAAAGGGAATGGGGCTGGGATTACCTCTGGCCCGTCAAATCATAATCAATCACGGTGGCAGGATCTGGGCCAAAAGCAAGTTAAACCAGGGGACTACCCTGTACTTCACGCTGCCTACCGGGTCCGCAAACAGTGAATTGCCATCCTCGAGCATCAACTAGAGGAGCTTGATATGAAGCGTAAAACGATCTTAATAGTGGATGACGAACCTCGCCTGGTAAGACTGGTTAAAGTGAACTTACTGGCCAGCGGTTACGAGGTGGCGACAGCCGCTGATGGGAAAACTGCCATAAATTTATTGGAATCCTCCAACTTTGATTTACTGATCCTCGATATTATGCTTCCCGGCCCTTTCAATGGCTTTGAAGCATGTAAAAGGATCCGTGAATTCTCCGATATACCCATTATCATGTTAACGGGACGGACTCGTGAACAGGACCGGATACGCGGGTTTGACGCGGGGACCGACGATTATTTAACCAAGCCTTTCAGCGTTGAGGAATTGCTGCGCCGGGTCAAGGCAGTCTTACGGAGAACACAGCCCTCAGAGGATCACCCCAATGGCCCTGCTTATTCATTTGGCGACCTGGTCATTAATTTTGCCCAAAAGCGGGTCTATCTCAGGGGGAGAGAAGTGCGGTTAACCGCTACAGAATACCAAATCCTTTACCAGCTGGGCAGTCATGCCGGAAAAGTACTTACCCATGAGGATCTGCTGACCCGGGTGTGGGGATCAGAATACCGTAATGAGCTGCACTACCTGAGAAATTATATCAGCAGTTTACGAAAAAAAATTGAGGATGATCCGGGCAATCCCAAGTATATTCTTGGTAAGCACGGAATAGGCTACCACCTGGCAACTGAATTATAAAATAATAGTCCCTTTGATACTCTGCCAAGCAAGGCAGAGTATTTTTTATGAAATTCTTATATTTATAGCGCTCTTTATTATGATTTATTTATGGAATATCAACTAGATTATAGTTGGTTAGTAAATCATCAGCGCATTTGCA
>DNIT01000196.1:0-8393 GCA_003489345.1 Pelotomaculum sp.
TATTCAAAGATAATCGAAGTGTATTAAGGGAGGATTTTATGAAGAAGTTCATTTTTTGGTTTTTTACTGTAATTCAAATTATGCTATTTGTGAGCATTTTTATTTTGGAAAGACTATTTAATAAATATATGACTATAAATAGAATTATCCTTTACAAAAACCGCGCATGGGAGGCGGAACTACCGATAGATTCCCTACTTTTTGGAGGCGAAGTTATACTTATTGTTCTTGCATTTCTTGCCGTTTCTATCCTTATTATATGGGGTGTTGAAAATAAATCATTTCACTTTTACGGACAGCAGCTTTTAGCATTAGGAATTATCGCAGGCGGCAGCGCTGTCTTTATTTCAACGAGCAGTGTACATACTATGCGCACTTACTATTTTGCCGATACATGCTTATTTGTTATTACAGCCATACAGATTGTTAAAGTTCTATTTTTTAAAGATTAGCGCATATACAAAAGGGTGCCACAATGTGGCGCTATTTGATGCTTAAAATTGTTCGCCTGGCTAATGGCTTACAGGACCTAAGCGTAAAATACAACCTGACCGCCAGTTCCGTTCCCTTGAAAATTATACTTGACTATATATCCAAGTATGTTTATAATATTATTAAACAAATTGAGATACTACGGTTTACAAGCTGACTGGTCAACTGGAGGCCGAGGAATTGTTTCCAAAAGGAACAACCTCGGTCTTTTTTAGATTAGACTGCTCGAAAAAATCATCAATAATTAAAGGAGAGAGTAAAATGAGTAAAAAAAAGCGAATCTTTGTTTTGGGATCTTGCAGTATTTCTTACCGTTATAATCCATTGGCTGGATGCGCAAATAGAAAGAAAGATGTTGAAAGCCAAAGCGAGTCAACTGCTTCAACCCAGAAGGCAGCCAGTACCAAAAGTTCTGGCAAGGTTCTTACTTTTCACAATCCGCTTAACAGAGCAGGAGAAGAAATTTAGTGTATCATAGACCTCTCATAAAAAACAAAATGGGTTATTGACAGACATATTTACAGTCACTTACAATGTTGTAATCAAGTATGATTATATATATTATAATTGAGTATACTTTCAAATAATTAGTTGACCAGAGATACTGGAGGCTAAGCGTTGGAGTTTTCGTCAGAAAACCAGCTTGGCCTTTTTCTTTTGTCCTCGTGTTGTTTTGGATTTTATTGCCATTCGGGATAGAATAATTCACGGAAAATTAGCGGAAGTTATTGACAGTGACCCTGCGGGAAGCTATAATTATGAAATAATAGTAATTCAATAAGATTAATATGTATACTATATTAGTATAATAATATTTAATTAGTTGACCAGAGAGACTGGAGGCTAAGCTTTTGATTTTCTATGAGGAAATCAGCTTGGCCTCAATTTGCTTATTTGATGGAATTGATTGGGGGAGTATCGGTCCATGGGGTACAGGGTTGCGGTGGCGAGCAGCGACGGTAAATTTGTCAATGACCATTTCGGACGGGCTGCTAAGTTTTTAATATTTGAGGTCGAGGAAGATTTTTTTAAATTTGTTGATGCAAGGGATAATATTCCTCCTTGTAGCGGATGGGCGCACGATGACGGATTGCTGGCAAAGTCCATTGATTTAATTGCCGACTGTCAGGGCGTGCTGGTAAGTCAAATTGGTCCTGGGGCGTCGGCCGCGCTGCAGGCCAGGGGGGTAAAACCCTTCGTCGTTCCGGATTTTATTGATAATGCGCTGAAATGGTTGATGTCGGCCGAGAAAATTTAAAGGAAAGGGGATTGAATGCCCGGTATATCGTGTCCAGTTGCAAGAACAGAAAAAAACGAAGCGGTCATCTGGTGATGTGTAAACAGGAGGGTGTGCAATGTCTGATACCGGAGAACTCGGGCTTAGTAAAAGTGCTGCGGCAGTAGATTTTGGTAAACGCAAAAAGGTGGGTCAAAACGGTTGGGGGGAAACAATCAGACTGCTATTGCCGGTCTTTCTAACGATAGTCTTTTATGTAGCGCATCAACTCCTACCCAACAGACAGAACCTTTTAAACGGGAAGTATTTCAGCTTTGCCGTGCTGGTACTTCTGGGAGTTTACATAGTGTTGGCGGTGTATTCCTTCTTCAGCAGCGTCCTTAAGAAAAAGTTATCGGAAAGAGGTTTATTGTTTGCAGCTGTAGCAGTGTTTTTGCTGGTCTGGGACCTGGTTACGCTTAAGTTTTCACTGCTGCCAATGCCGTATTTCCCCTCCCCGGGGGCAATCTTCGGCGCCCTGGCAACGGACTGGAAGACGCTGGGCATAAGCATCCTGTACTCGTTGCGGTTGCTTGGAACCGGGTATGGCATCGGACTCCTAGTCGGGCTGCTAACGGGTACTTTGATGGGCTGGTATGCCGGGTGTAATTATTGGTTAAATCCGCTCCTGCGGCTTATTGGACCCATTCCGGCGACAGCCTGGATCCCGATTGCCATGGCTGTTTTCCCAACCAGCTTTGCGGCCAGTATTTTCATTGTCGCCCTTGCGACATGGTTTCCCATCACGGTTATGACCTGGTCGGGAATCGCCGGTGTCAATAAAAACTATCTTGAGGTGGCACGAACCCTGGGTGGCAGGGAGTTTTATCTGATTGCCCGGGTGGCTGTGCCGGCGGCGCTCCCGTCCATTTTTGTGGGGATGTTTATGGCTTTGGGTATGGCTTTTGCGACGCTGGTGGTAGGCGAACTGCTGGGTGTTAAGGCCGGTTTGGGCTGGTATATTCAGTGGGCTCAGGGTTGGGCTGAATACGCCAAGGTTTATGCCGCCCTGTTTGTTATGGCAGTACTGTTTTCCAGTATTATCTCCTTGTTGTTTAGTATTAAAGATAGGGTTTTAGTCTGGCAGAAAGGGTTGATTAAATGGTAGGCAATGAATTCCGTCAGTTTGTTAAGGATTTTTATTACTAATCTTATGGAGGCTGATTAAATATGAAGACAAGGCTGAACCCAGTACTGTCCTTGATGGGCGTACTGTTGATAACAATACTTTTGCTGGCCGGGTGCAGCGCTAAGGAGGAGCAGTCAACCGAGCAGCCAGGCGGGTCTGCTTCCCCCAACGGGGAGCTGAAAAAGGTCCGCATCGGCAATTTCGGCACCACTTGCGAGGCGCCACTCTTCGCGGCCTATGAGAATGGTTACTTTAAGGAAGAGGGGCTTGATGCGGAGCTGATTAAAGGCGACCCCAACGCCCTCAAAGATATGCTGGCCACCAATAAAATTGACGCCACCGACGGAGTTTTGATGCAGTGGATTAAGCCGGCTGAACAAGGGCTGGACATCAAGTTTACGGCCGGTATCCACAACGGCTGCCTGCAGGTCCTGGTCCCGCCCAATTCCAGCATCACAACGGTCAAAGATTTTCAAGGCAAGACAATCGGCGTGCCGGCTATCGGCGGCGGCCCGATGAACATGGTTTCACGCATGCTGGCTGACAACGGGCTTGACCTTAAAGAGGACGTGACCTGGAAAGCTTACCCGGCTCCGGAACTGGAACAGGCCCTGACCAAGGGGGAAGTGGATATCGTCGCCCTGCCCGACCCCAACGCGCAGATGTTTATTGATAATGGCAACGCCAGAAGCTTCCTTAATATGGCTACCGATGATCCGTTTAAGGACGAATATTGCTGCCTGGTAGTTGTTACCGGCAAGTTGGTGCGGGAGGATCCGGACACAGCGGCTGCCATCACCAGGGCGATTTTGAAAGGCGCCGAATGGGTTGCCGCCAATCCTCAGGAAGCGGCCAAACTGGAGGCTGAAAAGGGGTATGTGCCGGGAAATACCGAGGTCAACGCTAAAACACTGGCGCATTACAACTACAGGCCGTCCGTTGACGAGGGTGAAAAGGCTCTGTATACCGTCACGAAGGGTATGCAGGATATTGGAATTCTTAATCCCACCACCGACACCGAAGAACTGGCCAGGAATCTCTTTGTCAGGCTTGAGGGAGTGAAATAAATTGGATCTGAAGGTAAATTCTGCATGGACTTAATTCATAGGGAGCCTTATTCAAGAATAAAGAAGCACCGGTCTGCTAAGGAAGATATTCCGTTTCATGATTCTTAAGTTCACACCAACCTTTACTGTCGACAAGCATATCCTCCAATCCCCCTAAGTGCAGTTCCTTGTTGTCCGGCAACAGGCAGGCCGGATACCCGACCGCCTGCCTGTTGTGATTATTTTTGAGGAGGTTTTGGTAATGACCGGTAAAGAAGTAGTTTTAAAAACAATTAACAGGGAGAAGACGTCCAGGCTCCCGGTGGTAATTTTTTCCGGCGGCGCCTGGACTTTTAATAATAAGGGTTTTACCCTGCAGGAAATACTTGGTAAAGCTGAGCTTGCCGCCGGCATCATAGCCGGGACCAACGAGCATTTAGAGTCGGATATCATCTGGGCCGGTTCTGGATTCAACAACCTGCCTGTAAGGGCGCTGGGAGGAAAAATCAAGTTCCGGGCCAAAGGGACCATGGATGTCCAGGAACCGCTATTTGATAAGGCGGCCGACGTAGACAGGATTAACCTGGACCGGCTTAAGCAGGATGAAGAGATCCGGAGCATTTATGAAACCGCCGCCTTATTGGAACAGTCTATTGGCCGGCATACCCTGGTCGGAGGCTGCGGTTGGGGACCCTTCACATTGGCGGCGCAGTTTTACGGCGTGGAGAAGATCATGCAGGGAATTTACAAGGATAAACCGGCGGTGCATGCGGTACTGGAGTTCGCTGCGGAAGCGTCTTTTCAGTATTATGCGCCATTTCTTGAATCAGGCGCCCAAATTCTCTCAGTAGCCGAGCCGACTGCCTCGGGAGATCTGATTTCACGCAACCATTTTGAAGAATTTACCCTGCCTTACTTGAAGAAATTCATGAAACGCCTGAAGGGAGCCGGGGCGATTAACCTGCTCCATATTTGCGGCGATATTACCAACCGGCTAGACCTGATCCCGGAGAGCGGGGCCGACGTCCTCTCGGTGGATTACAAGGTCGATTTGGGCCGAGTCAGGGAGACGCTGGGGACGAAAATGGCTTTTGCCGGCAATGTCAATCCGGTTGACGTCCTGGTTGACGCGACGCCTGAAGAAGTTGCGGCAGCAGCGCGCCAGTGCATTGAAAAGGCCGGGCAGGATAGTTACTACATTCTGATGCCCGGCTGCGACCTTTCCCCTGGCGTGCCGCTCAAGAATTTGCAGGCTATGATTGCCACCGGCAAAAATTGGCCGGTGGCGTCTTGAAAATACTTGAAAATAGGTAATGGAGGTATAGGTGAATTGAGCTATTTTGATGGAAAAGTACCGCCTATACGGGAAGACAGGTTAAAAGCCTGCATCACCTACGGAGGTACGATCTGCGGTCTGAAGAAAAAGGCCGGCGGTTGCTGCTTTAACGACGGTGAGCGGGGGTTTACCCAGGGGTCGATCTGCCTCTTGCTGCCCGGTATAGCCATCCTGAACAGCATCCCGGACAGCGTGGTGCTGTTGCACGGGGCTATCGGCTGCGGTTCCTGCGCCCACTCTCAGAATGCCAACGTACGGTCCGGCAATGTACAGCGCGGGGGCAAGGTTAAAGACGCCCTCTGGATGTCGACAGCCCTCAATGAAAACGACGTGATCAACGGCGGCGAAACGAAGCTGGAAGAGGCCATCCGGGAAGCAGACCGCCGTTACCGGCCGGCCTCCATTATCGTGGTGGCCGGTTGCGTGCCGGGAATCATCGGGGACGATGTTGACGGCGTGGCGGCAAAACTGCAGCCGCAGGTTAACGCGAAAATCCTGCCGGTGCATTGCGAGGGCTTCAAGACCAAAATATGGGCCACCGCCTATGACGCGGTTTACCATGCCCTGGGACGCAATTTATTGGAAGAACCGGAAGAAATTCTGCCGATTATTCCAGATGAAATTGCTGATCTGAAGGAAAAGTATTACCTGGAACGTACCGTCAATATTATGAATGTTTCCTCCATGGGGAGGGTAGATGAGCTTGAACTGGACCGCCTGCTCCGTTCTCTGGGGCTGGAGGTGAACTTTTTCCCGAACTTTGTCCATCCGGAAGACATTTACAAGGTTACCAGGGCAGCGCTTTCCATCAGCACCTGCCCCACACACGACGACTATTTTTTAAAGTATCTCGAGGAAAAGTTCGGCATTCCCTATATTGCCAGGCATATGCCCATCGGGATCAACAACACCAGCAGTTGGATCAGAGATGTGGCGGCTTTCTTCGGCCTGGAGCAGCAGGCCGAAGAGTTGATTGCCAACGAGGTTGCCGAACTGGAAGAAGCACTGGGCGAATTTAAAAAAGTGTTTCAGGGCAAGAAAGTCTATGTCAGCGCCGGTGAAATGAGAGCGCTGGCCAATTCATCCTTGCTGACTGAATTGGGTTTTGAAGTGATGGGGATCCGCGCTTTTCACCACGACGAGTTTGCCGAAGTTGAATATGAAAAGTTGACGGAAGGCGGGGCCAAGGATTACCCCCTGAATATAGCCAACGCCCAGCCTTTTGAAGAAGTGAATTTACTGAAACGAACCAAACCTGATTTGTTCATCGGACACTGGCACAGCAACACAACGGCGGCCAAGCTTGGCATTGCCTGCCATGTGGCTTATAACACCGGCCTTAGCTATATCGGTTACCAGGGTGTCTATGAGATGGCCAGGCGCCTGTATCGCTATTTAAAGAACCCGGCGTTTAACAAAAAAATCAGTAAAAATATCAGACTACCCTATACCGAAAAATGGTATGAATCCGATCCGTTCAAATATATTAAGACCTTGGGGGGCGAGGAATGATGAGCAGCAGTTTCGTGGAAAGGCCCCGCTATACTTGCGCGCTGGGCGGGGCGATGGCGACTGTGACCGCTTTGCCGGGCGCCATCCCGCTCCTGCATACGCCGGGGGGCTGCGCCGGCAACATCACCTGGACGCAAAATGGCGCCTGCGGCCTGCAGGCGGGGGGCTATTGCGGTGGGTTGACGGTTCCCAGTTCCAACGTTGAACAAAAAGACGTGGTGTTCGGCGGTGTCGACCGCCTGAAAGAACAAATCGGCAATACCCTGGATGTTATGGAAGGGGAATTGTATTTTGTTCTGACCGGCTGCGTAACCGAGGTTATTGGTGACGACGTCCGGGGCGTGGTCGGCGAGTTTCAGGGGAAAGGCGTCAGCCTTATCTTCGCCGAAACAGGAGGATTTAAAGGCAACTCCTATTACGGGTATGACCAGGTGCTGCAGTCTCTCTTTAAAAATTTTGTACAACAAGGTGTGAAAAAAATTAAGGGCAGGGTCAATGTCTGGGGCATTGCTCCCTATCTGGATGTGTTCTGGCGGGGCAACCTGGAAGGGCTGCGTCTGGTCCTGGAAAAAGTTGGCCTTGAGGTCAATACCTTTTTCACCGCTGCAGATTCCCTGGAGGGGATCCGGCAGGCCGCATCAGCCGAGTTGAATATTGTCGTTTCCGATATTTATGGAGTGAACGCAGCCGCTGTTTTTGAAGAAGTACACGGTACGCCGTACCTGACCACCTCCCTGCCGGTCGGGCCCGCGGCCACGGACCACTTCCTGCGCCAGGTGGAGGCAGCCTTGTCCTTGAACCATTCCCAGGTGGAAGAAATAATTGCCCGGGAAAACCACGTTTATTATCAATACCTGGAGCCACTGGTCGACTCCTATAACGACTTTGACCTGCAGCGTTACAGTATCGTAGTGGGTGATGGCAATTATGCCCCGTCCATTACCAAATATTTGGCGGATGACCTGGGTTGGCTGCCCGAGTTGGTCGTGATTACCGACCAGCTTGAAGATGAGCTGAAAGAACGGCTTGCCTCCAGGTTCCGCGGCTTAGAATCGGGGTTGCAACCGGCAGTAGTGTATGAAACCGACACCAGCGAAATTATAAGTCACTTCAACCGGCACTGGCCGCGCAATAAAAGCCAGAAGTACTACAATTCCTTCAGCCCGGCTTTTGTGGTAGGCAGTTCGCTGGATCGAGAACTTGCCCTGGCCCTGGGAGCCGCCCACCTGAGTGTCAGCTTCCCGGTGGCCAACCGGGCCGTGCTTGACCGGGGTTACACCGGTTACCGCGGGGGGCTGCATCTGGCCGAGGACCTTCTAAGCGCAGCAGTCGCCAACAGGTGATTCTCCATAAATTTAGCCGGATGGGATTCTGCCGGGTATGAAATCAGCGAGTTCATGTGCACAAATGCTCCCATGGGCTGCCATTCAAAACTATCAGGGGGTACAATGTAGGTCCGTTTTATGTGAAACAAAAGTTAAATTCTGGTGTTTAAAATTAAAAATTGATTCATTTGCGTATGCAACTTGTTAGGTTCGGCAAATCAATAACAATTATTAAGGAGGCAATTGAGTAATGAGCATTCAGGAAAGGATTCTCAAT
>DNIT01000196.1:8463-14169 GCA_003489345.1 Pelotomaculum sp.
CATTCAGGAAAGGATTCTCAATGATCTGGCCGAGGGAGTGGTCAATCTTGATTCTGAGCTGGCGATTAAGGCATCTCATGAGGCTGTACAGGAAAAGATTGATGCCTATGTTGCGATCAACGACGGGCTGGTCAAAGGTATGAACGAAGCCGGGCGGCTATATGAAGAAGGGGAATATTTTGTACCGGAACTGCTGCTGGCCTCTGACGCCCTGTACGAAGGGCTGGAGATATTAAAACCGCACCTTAAAAAAGCGGAGGGTTCGGAAAAAGTTAAGATTGTCCTGGGTGTTGTCGAAGGAGATACCCATGACATTGGCAAGAACCTGGTCAAAATCATGCTTGAAGTCGGAGGTTTTGAGGTGATCGACCTGGGCCGGGATGTGCCTGCCGAAGATTTTGTAGCCAAAGCTAAGGAAGTGAACGCCGGTGTTATTGGTCTTTCAACTCTTATGACCACAACTATGCCGGTGATGGCCAGGGTCATTGAGCTCCTGGAGCAGGAGGGGCTTAAAGGTCAAGTGAAAGTCCTGGTCGGCGGAGGTCCCGTTTCCCCCGCGTTTGCTAGAAAAATCGGAGCCGACGGGTATGCGGAAAACGCCAACACCGCGGTCCGGGTGGCGCACAACATGCTGGTCAAGCGGGAGGATGCCATAGCTTAGAGGGTGAAAATATGATGGAGATTGACCATGACTAAGAATGAGAAAAAAATTAATATTGCAGCCGGAGTCGCTGTAGTGATCAGTCTGGCCCAGCTCTTTATCCCGAGAATTTTTCCAATATGCCAGAACATGATCATGACGGCCAGTGGCGGGATGAACCCCATGCGATGCCATTATACATACCAGGCTGAATTTCTGGTCGCCCTGTCGTCTCTTTTTGTAGCTGTGGCTCTGTATTTTGTGCATGGTGCGGAAGGACGGCGTCTGATCGGCGGGTTCCTGTCGCTTTTGGGGGCGATCACGCTGCTTCTTCCCCAGTCCTGGTTTATCGGAATTTGCGCCAATCCCAACGAACCATGCCAGGTGACTTACTGGTGGACGGTAGCCGGCGGTTTTCTTCTGGTAATTGCAGGAGGCATCATTGTCTGGCTGGCCTCCCGGCCTGCACCGCATCAGAATGAGCAGTAGGGGGATGTAGTTTGTTATGTTCAGCCTCATCTGGCACAGTATAATCCGGCGAAAAGTCCTGTCGCTATCAACGATCGCCACTGTTGCCTTAAGCACAGGTATTCTCTTTGCCCTGTACCTGCTTAACATCGGGGTGTCGGCAGGTCTGGAGACCGGAAAAAGCCGCCTGGGAACGGATCTCCTGGTAGTGCCGTCCGGCAGTGATGTCAACCCGGAGGATGCGCTGTTTACCGGGGCTCCTCTTAATGTCTATATGGCCAGAGATATTGAAAGTGAGATTAAAGCAATTCCGGGTGTCCAACATGTTTCTTCCCAATTTTTCACCCAGACACTCAGTGAAGACTGCTGTTCTTTATCCGATGCCACTCGTCTGATCGGCTTTGACTCTGATACAGATCAGGTGCTCAGAGCCTGGCTGAAGGGGGGCATTAAAAACACTCTCGATCCGAATGAAATTTTAATCGGGTCTGATATTCAGGGGTATAGCGGCTCTGAAGCTTTTATCCTGGATAACAAGTTCGTTGTCGCCGGTGTTTTGGAGCCAACCGGAACCGGACTGGATTATTCAATACTCATGCCTGTGGAATCAGCCCGCAGGCTGGCCAGGGCGAACCCTTACCTGAAGATGCTCTACTGGGACAAAATAGGAAACCCGGAGGATCTGATTTCGGCAACCCTGGTGAAAACCGACGCAAGCTACCCAAAAGAAAGAATTGCCGAAGTGATCAGTGGGCTGGGCGGTGTTAAGGTAATCAAGCCCTCGGATGTATTGCAAAACGTGAAAGGACAAATGGACGTCCTGTTTATGATTATTCTTGGAGTTGGTCTGTTGACCGCCGCTTCCAGCGGGTTTCTCCTGTTCGCCAGGTTTTACGCCCTGGTTTGGGAGCGCAAAGGTGAATGGGGTTTATACCGGGCGTTAGGAGCAACCCGCCGGGATTTAAAACTGCTGGTGACGGGAGAAGCACTGCTTTTGACTCTGGCAGGAACCCTGGCTGGAGTAGCTGCAGGCGGGGTGCTTTATCGTTCTGCGCTGGAATTGCTGCAGAAGCAAAAAGCTTTTCCGTTTATCGGCCCTTCCTTGGTCCCTGCTCTTACCGGAGCGGTTATGCTCATAGTCCTCTTCAGCCTGGTGGGTTTGCTTTCCGCCTGGTTTCCGGCCAGCCGGAGCGGGAGGATTGAGCCGTCCAAGGCGATGGCTATCGGTGACATTGATTAAGGATGGGTGAACAGCTTGTTGGAAGCAGTCAATATATCGAAAATATATGGTCTAGAGACCGTTTTTCATGAAGTATCCCTCAGCATTCAGGCAGGTGAATCTTTAGCCATTACAGGCTTATCCGGAAGCGGTAAGTCTACCTTGTTGTCTGTTCTTGGCCTGCTCTTAGAGCCTAATCAGGGCAAAGTCTTTTTTCAGGGACAAAACGTATCGGATTGGCATGACAATGAAAAGTCCCGTCTTCGCAACAATTTTTTTGGATTCATATTCCAGTATCCTCAACTCATCGGTTCGCTGTCTGTTCTGGAAAATATCCTTGTTCCGGCGCGTTTGGCCCGCAGGGCGAATTGCAAAAAGAAGGCTGAAGAGGTTCTGCATGATCTGGGCATGCAAAACCGTATTACGCACCTGCCTCACCAGTTGAGTATTGGCCAGAAGCGCAGGGTTGCCATCGCCAGGGCCGTGCTGCTGGAGCCTCTGGTCATCCTGGCTGATGAACCTACCAATGACCTGGACCCGGACCTGGCGGCCCGGGTAGGTGAGTTTCTATTTGAACTCCCTAAAAAAGGGAATGCATTGATTCTTGTGACACATGATTTAAGTTTGGCCCAAAAGGCGTCTAAAGTCGTCCGGCTTGTAAACGGGAAGGTCGGAGTGAGCCAATAGTTGTAGCCGGCCAGGCTTTTGGATAAGAAAATATGAGAATGCAATCTCCAGTGCCGGGAAGAGACTCCTCTCGGCATATTTGCTTTTTTAAAAGCTTTTTTCAGCTGAAACAGTTGCCGTGGATCCCATGAATCAGTACGGGATAGTCCACGGCAGAAAATATCATGATAGCTATTGACTAAAATTCCTATATATGATATATATTTAGTTAACATATTAAAATACTATGAATTAAGCTCGGCATACTCTGGGGAGAAACATAAGAGGAATTGGTAGAAATGACAGTATTGATTGTCGGCGCCGACCGGCTTGGCAGCATCCCCAAAAGGCTGCAAAACGAAGGGGTTAATAAAATCATTCATTGGAGCGGGCGGAGCAGCTCTTTTCAGAAAAAAACCATTCCCAGGAATGTTGACAAGATTATCGTTCTTTGTGATTTTCTTAACCATAATCTGATGCATAGTGTCAAGAACAGAGCAAAATCCTGTGGTATTCCCGTGATTTACAACAAACGTTCCATCGCGTGGATTGGATAATTAAATGGTTGACTATCATTTAAGTATATGCTATATAATTACTAATCATATAAAGGTAGTATGATTAATTGTTTTTGGTTAGGACTAGGACTATTTTTATTTTCAGATGGGGGTATGGAAATGGTTGTTAAGGAGGCCGGTTTTAAAAAAAAGACAGATCCGCCAAATTCCCGGATTATAAAGATAATCATGGAATTTGCCAGGGATCTGAAATCAGGCTCGGTAACATTGGTGGTGCAGGACAACCAGGTTGTCCAAATTAACAAACATGAAACCTATCTGTGGGAGGTTCGCTTATGAGCCCAAAAACAAATGGTGTCAATCCGGACCGTACTCCCATCTCCCAGTTGGATTTAAAAAAACTCCTTGAAATGGTTAAAACCGTCAGCCACGGTTCCATAACATTGATTATCCATGACGGGAAAATAGTCCAGATTGACAAGAGCGAGAAATTGAGGCTTAAATAAATACAGGACTTTCCTCTTGGCAGGGCCTGGGAATGTAAAAAGTAACGGCAGATCAAAAGAACGCTTTGACAGCAAAAATGACCATCAGGAGTGATAAAGTGAGCAAGGAGATCAAACAAATTGCTATATACGGAAAAGGGGGTATTGGTAAATCGACCACGACTTCCAACATCAGTGCCGCCCTGGCCAAAGAAGGGTACAAGGTAATGCAGTTTGGCTGCGACCCCAAAAGCGATTCTACCAATACGTTGCGAGGAGGTAAATACATACCCACCGTACTGGACACCTTGCGAGAGAAGAATAAGATCAAAGCGGAAGAGGTGATCTTTGAAGGGTTCGGGGGTGTGTACTGCGTGGAAGCGGGCGGGCCTGCTCCTGGAGTAGGCTGCGCGGGCCGTGGTATCATAACCGCTGTCGAGCTTTTAAAACAGTTGAAGGTATTTGAAGAATTGGATCTGGACTTTGTTATTTACGACGTATTGGGGGACGTGGTTTGCGGCGGTTTTGCCATTCCCATCAGGGAAGGCATAGCCAAACATGTTTTTACCGTTTCTTCCGCTGATTTTATGGCCGTATACGCGGCCAACAACCTGTTTAAGGGGATCCAGAAATACTCTAACAACGGAGGTGCGCTGCTGGGGGGCATTATTGCCAACTCCATCAATGCCCCTTACGCCAAAGACATCATTGATGATTTTGCAGACAAGACCCATACCCAGGTGGTCCAGTATATCCCACGCTCGGTAACGGTAACCCAGAGCGAACTGATGGGCAAGACCACCATTGAGGCTGCTCCCCAGTCTGAGCAGGCCAGGGTTTATACTTCTCTGGCCATTAAAATTGCGGAGCATATTGAATCAAAGGTTCCCTCACCTTTAGAGATCAGGGAGCTAAGGGAATGGGCAGCCGTATGGGCAAACCAGCTTCTGGCCCTGGAGACCGGCGAAGTTAGGAGTGTTGCGGCGAATATATAAGAGGAGATTCGGTAGTATTATATGGGCGGCGTTTCAATGGAGATGACAGCTTGGGAGTAAAAACCTGTAAGTTTCACAAAATATACGTAAGCACAAAAAAAATAGGAGGCAAAGGAAACATGGCTAAAATTGCAAATAACCTTACGGAGTTAATCGGCAGGACCCCATTACTCAGGTTGCAGCGCGTTGCGGACGGGTTGGAAGCAGAAGTAGTTGTTAAAGTGGAAAGCTTCAACCCTGCCGGCAGCGTCAAGGACCGTATCGGCTACAGTATGATTAAAGACGCGGAAGACAATGGCCAACTCAATAAGGATAGCGTTATTATTGAACCTACCAGCGGCAACACCGGGATAGCCCTCGCTTTCGTAGCCGCAGCCAGAGGATACCGCTTAATTCTGACCATGCCGGACACAATGAGCATAGAAAGGCGCAACCTCTTAAAGGCCTACGGTGCTGAACTGGTCCTGACCCCCGGGGCCGACGGCATGAAAGGCGCTATCCGCAAGGCCAAGGAACTGGGCGCCCAAATCCCCCATTCCTTTATTCCCCAGCAGTTTGAAAACCCGTCCAACCCGGCCATCCACCGCGCCACCACCGCCGAAGAAATCTGGAACGACACAGACGGCAAGGTCGATATCGTGGTCGGCGGGGTAGGTACCGGCGGGACCATCACCGGTGTGGGAGAAGTTATCAAGTCCCGTAAACCAGACTTCAA
>DNIT01000196.1:14241-15221 GCA_003489345.1 Pelotomaculum sp.
TCGGTGGAACCCTTTGACTCGCCGGTGCTTTCCGGGGGAAACCCGGGGCCACATAAAATACAGGGCATTGGCGCCGGCTTTGTACCGGAGGTATTGGATTTAAAGCTCGTTGATGAAATTTTTAAGGTCAAAAATGAAGAGGCCTTTGAGCTCGGCCGTCGCCTGGCCAGGGAAGAAGGCCTTTTAGTAGGGATTTCTTCAGGCGCTGCAGCCTTTGCCGCCATCCAGCTGGCAAAAAGGCCCGAGAATAAGGGCAAGCTCATTGTGGCCGTACTGCCTGACACGGGCGAACGTTATCTAAGTACGCCGCTCTTCCAGGAGTAGTAGTCACATATGCCGCTAACGAAACACCGGCACATGGGATGAAACTTGGCGATGCGGGTGCGATTTTCAATCGCACAACGGCGCGTTGGCGCAATTATTGCAACTTCTGTGCAAATGAAATCGCGCCTGCATTGATTGCAAAGTAGCTATCGTATGCCGGGACACCTATTTTCTGGTTGGATATAAGTTTGCAGGGGCGAACGGGAGGGCGCTGGTTTGGTTGAAAACGGAACCTTAACCTTAAAAACAGGCTTGGCCGAAATGCTCAAAAATGGGGTTATCATGGATGTAACCACCCCCGAACAGGCCAAAATAGCCGAGGAGGCCGGAGCCTGCGCCGTAATGGCGCTGGAAAGGGTTCCGGCCGATATCAGAGCGGCCGGCGGTGTAGCCCGCATGGCAGACCCCACTGTGATTTTGCGGATCATGGATGCCGTAACCATTCCTGTTATGGCGAAAGCACGCATTGGACATTTTGTCGAAGCGCAGATCCTTGAGGCGCTTGGCATCGATTATATTGATGAGAGCGAAGTCCTGACGCCCGCAGACAATCTTTATCATATCGACAAACACCGGTTTCGGGTTCCATTTGTCTGTGGTGCCCGCGACCTTGGTGAAGCCCTCCGCCGGATTGGTGAAGGAGCGGCCATGATCAG
>DNIT01000196.1:15527-16151 GCA_003489345.1 Pelotomaculum sp.
CGCGGCCTTGATGATGCAGTTGGGGGCGGACGGGGTCTTTGTCGGTTCGGGTATTTTCAAATCCGACGATCCGCCGGCCAGGGCCAAGGCTATTGTAGCCGCTACCACCCATTACAATGACCCTAAGGTTTTGGCTGAAGTCTCCCGCGACCTGGGAGAGGCCATGCAAGGATTGGAGATATTTGCCATACCTGCAGCTGAGCGGATGCAGGAAAGAGGTTGGTAAAAACAAAACAAGTATATCACTGCCAGTCTAAACCGGGTTTTGTTGGCCCTTCAGAACAAAAGCGTTTTGGTGATTTTATGGCCTTATAAGCAAGTAAATAAAGTGTCTGAAGCAGTGAATACTTGTGCAATCAAAGGCGACCGGACACTGACGATATACGGAGAATAGCTGACCAGAAAAACTGGAGGCTGGGTCTTTACTTTTATATTGAGAAAGTAAAGCTCAGTCTCTTTCTTTTATTCTGTAAAAAAAGAATGCATTATTATGTGCGAATTCATTCGCAATGCTCTTAAGATATGCAGTATGAATGGCTTTAGTATAAGTCCTAAACTGTTTCGATTGAAATTGTACCTGCATTGGGGATTCATTTTCATTGCTAGTTTGTGATTTTCATCGCT
>DNIT01000196.1:16311-16504 GCA_003489345.1 Pelotomaculum sp.
TGTGTTTGCCTGAATTATCTGCAGCATGGCTCCAGCCCCAGGTAAACCAGTCAATTAATGGGGGGCAAAAATGAAGCACAGCGTTATCTTTCAACCGGCAGGCCGGAGGGGGCAGGTTGAGGCAGGAAAAAGCCTGCTGGAAGCCGCTCGCGAGCTTGGCGCCGGTATTGAGGCTCCCTGCGGGGGAACCGGG
>DNIT01000196.1:16605-42752 GCA_003489345.1 Pelotomaculum sp.
GGGGGAACCGGGAGTTGCGGCAAGTGCAAGGTGAGAATTGAAGCAGGTTTTTTTCCCCAGTTCGGCATCAATTCCAGCCTGCAGAGCCTTTCCCCTGTAAACGAGGAAGAAAAAGCGGTTCTGCCGCACGAAGAATTGGCTCAGAACTACCGTCTGGCCTGCCTGGCCAGGCTCACCGGAGATGTCCTGGTCTATGTACCGGAGGAGAGCAGGGGAGCCGAACAGGTCATCCTTGCATCGGGTGCAAAGCGTCCGGTTAAGCTGAAACCGGCCGTGGCCGGGTATCATGTGACCCTGGAAAACAGGGTTCTCGGCGACCTGCGGGGCGATTGGGAGTATCTCAAGGAAGCCCTGGTTAACCAGAAAATGCTTGCAACTGAAGTGAAACCGGACTACCACGTCTTGACCAAGATAGCCCCGATCATCCGTCAGGAGAACGGCAGGGTAACAGCGTGGGTCTGGCAGGATAAAGAAGTCATTGAAGTCCAGCCGGGTTTCCAGGAGGAACTTTATGGGGTTGCCGTGGATGTCGGGACCACCACCCTGGCTGCTTATCTTTGCAACCTCCGGACCGGGGAGGTAGCGGCCACCGCCTCTCTGATGAACCCCCAGGTCCGCTACGGAGAGGATGTGCTGGCACGGATTGCTTACGCCGATACCGGTAAAGAAAGCCTGGCCGGCTTAAACCAGACCATTATAGAAGGCATTAACCAGACTATTTCCCGCCTTACGGATAAAACAGGCCTTTTACCACTGCAGGTGGCCGACCTGACCCTTGTTTTCAACACAGCTATGCACCATCTTGCTTTAAACCTTGATCCCAGGTTTCTGGGGCGCGCCCCCTTTTTGCCGGTAGTGAAAGAATCACTGGACCTTAAGGCGAGGGACCTGGGAATTCACATCGCCGGGGGAGCATGGGTTCACGTCCTGCCTGTGGAGGCAGGTTTTGTTGGCGCGGACAATATGGCGGTGATTATCGCTGAAGAGGTCTATCGCAGCCCTGTCACCAAGCTGATCATCGATATCGGCACCAACGGCGAAATTGTGCTGGGAAACAGAGATTTTATCGCTTCCACTTCCTGTGCGACCGGTCCCGCCCTGGAAGGGGCGCAGATCGCCTTTGGGATGCGTGCTGCCGAGGGGGCTATCGAAAGAGTCCGTATTGATTCCCGGAGCCTGGCGGTCGATTTCAAGGTTATCGGCAGCAACGACTGGTTTTCTAGGAGCCGTCAGAGAAACGCCAAAGGAATCTGCGGCTCCGGTATTATTGACGCCGTAGCCGAATTGGTCAGGTGCCATATCATTTTAGAAAATGGCCGTTTTAATAAAGAGCTGGCAACAAAAAGGCTGCGCCAAAACCCAAACAGTAAATGGGAGTTTGTCCTGGCCTGGGCCTGGGAAACGGCAATTAAACAGGAGATCGTGATTACCCAGAAGGATATCCGGGCCGTGCAGTTGGCCAAAGCCGCCCTTTACACCGGAGCGAAATATCTGATGCAAAAATTCGCAGTTGATGAGCCGGACGAGATTATTCTGGCAGGCGCCTTCGGTACTTATATCGACCCCGTCAAGGCCTTGATCCTGGGCATGATTCCCGACTGCTCCCCCGAAAGGATTAAAGCGGTGGGCAATGCTGCCGGAGACGGGGCCAGACTGGCCCTGCTCAGCACTGAAAAAAGGTTGGAAGCAGAAGAAATTGCTAAAAAAGTGATATTCATTGAAACCTCTCTGGAAAAAGATTTTCAGAAGAACTTTACCCAAGCCATAACATTTCCCCACGCCATTGACCGGTTCCCCCACCTGGAAGAACTATTGGCGCCAACGGATAGCGCTGGTGGGGACAATGTATTGAGAGGAGGGAATAATAAAATATGTCTGTAGTCATGCAAAAAAAGCCTGGGGAGAGCAATAAATTCAACGAGGCGGGGAGAATTTCGATCAAGAGCGTCAGCAAGGTCTTCGGACAGGGTGAGAATGCGGAGGTCCATGCGCTCAGCAATATCTCTCTCGAAATAGAGCCGGGCAGCTTTGTCTCCCTCCTGGGGCCCAGCGGCTGTGGCAAATCAACCCTGTTAAGGCTGGTTGCCGGTCTGGAGCAGCCCAATGACGGTTCCCTCCGGCTCGACGGGCAGGAGATAACAGGACCGGATTACTTGAGAGGGCTGGTTTTTCAGGATCCGACCCTCTTTCCCTGGAAAACGATCTATCAAAACATAGGGGCCGGCTTGGAGGCACGTGGCGTTTTAGCTCAAAAGAAACATGAAATTCAACAATACATCAAGCTGGTCGGTCTGGAAGGCTTTGAAAACAAGTACCCGCACCAGGTTTCCGGCGGAATGGCCCAACGGGCTTCCCTGGCTAGAGCGCTCATCAACCACCCCAAGGTCTTGCTTTTGGATGAGCCGCTGGGGGCGCTTGACGCCTTCACCCGGATGCAGATGCAGCAGGAAATGCTGCGGATCTGGCAGGATCGTGGCACCACCATGCTGCTGGTTACCCACGATGTGGATGAGGCCATCTATCTTAGTGACAAAATCGCCATCATGACCCCGCGTCCCGGACAAATCAAGGAGTTTATCGATATTCCCATCGGTCGTCCCCGTGATCGCAACAACCCTGATTTTGTTGCCATCAGGTCTAAAATTTTGCGGATATTTAACTTTGTGGAGGACACCGCATTAAGCTACTATCTGTAAAAAGGCAACTTAAGAACGGAGGCTTTTAATATGGATGAGCTGACACCCAAGCAAAGGCTCCTGGCTGTCCTGGAAAATAAGAAACCGGACCGTCCCCCGGTCATTTGCCCCGGCGGCATGATGAATGCGGCAATCGTTGAGGTCATGCAAAAGAGCGGTGTAACGCTGCCGGAGGCACATCACGACCCGGTTTTAATGGCCAAACTGGCCGGCTTTATACGGGAATATACAGGTTTTGAGAATTTCGGCATTCCTTTTTGTATGACGGTGGAAGCGGAAGTGTTTGGTAGCGCAATTGACTTTGGGTCACTGACTTGTGAACCGAAGATTGCCGCAGAGTCTTTTCCCAATACAGCCGGGGCGGTCTACCATGATGTGGAGGAATTACTGCAGCAAGGCCGGATTAGAACGGTAGCAGAAGCAGCCTCGAAGCTGGCCCTGGATTATCCGGAGATACCGGTTCTGGTAAGCTTGACAGGTCCGGTCAGCCTGGCGGCTTCGGTAGTGGATCCGATGCCTTTCTTGAAAGATCTGCGAAAACATCCTGCAGCTGCACACAGGGTTTTAGCATATGTAAGCAGTTTTCTAATTGGGTTTGCCCGCATTCTGGCCAAAAATGGGGCAACCGCCATAGCTTTGGGGGATCCTACCGCCACCGGAGAGATCCTGGGTCCGGCTATGTTTAAAGAGTACGCCGTCCCTTACCTCAAGAAAGTTGTAGACGGAATTCATCAGGCTGGTCTGCCTGCCATCGTACATATCTGCGGCAATGTGTCGCCGGTTAAAAATCTCCTGCCGTCTATAGGAGCGGATGCCCTCAGTGTAGATGCCTTGATCAACCTGGCCAACCTGAAAGAGGAGTTCCCAACTATAAAAACAATGGGCAATGTCAGCACCTACCTGCTGGAATTTGGGCCGGCTGATAAAATACAGAATGTTACACGGCGCCTGATCCTGGAGGGAATAGATATTATTGCTCCGGCATGCGGTCTGAGTACTTCGAGTCCGCTCGAACATATCCAAGCCATGACCACGACTGTTTCCCGCGCCCTCGCCCGTTAAATAATTTATAGTTTGTAACTGAGTCGGTGCAGGTGTAAATGCATCACACGCAAAGCAATCGGCATTGACAACCCGGCAAGGATGAAATACTATATTTAAATAATAGTAATGAAATTGGTTAAGTAGTATTACTATTTATATATTTAGAGTCTATGATAAGTCTTTCATAGGCTCTAAGTATCTGCTGTGACTATTGGCGGTTTACTATTATTCTTTAAGGAGTACAAAGATGAGGACGAGTACAAAACTGGTTCAGTTGGGGGTCGGTAAAGATCCTACGGGCGCTATTTCTTTTCCCGTCTACCAGACCTCTACCTTCCGGCATCCATCCTTTGGGGAAAGTACCGGTTATGATTATTCCCGCTCTGGAAATCCCACCCGGCAAGTACTGGAAGAGGGAATTGCCGAATTGGAGGCCGGTGTCAAGGGTTTCGCCTGTGCCTCGGGGATGGCGGCGCTGACCAGCCTCCTGCTGCTTTTTCAGCGGGGCGATCATCTGATCGTGACGGAGGACTTGTATGGAGGCACCTTCAGGCTGCTGGATAAGGTATTCCTCAGGTTCGGATTGGAGGCAACCTTTATCGACACCAGCGATCTTGACCAGGTGAGGCGGGCAATGCAAAATAACACCAGGGCTATCTTGCTGGAAACACCGACCAATCCCCTGCTAAAGGTAGCTGATATCGCAAAGATAAGTGAAATCTGTCGGGCACATAATGCCCTCACCATAGTGGACAATACCTTTATGACACCTTATCTGCAAAAGCCGATAGCACTGGGTGCCGATATCGTCGTCTACAGCGCCACCAAGTTTATGTCTGGCCACAATGACGTCGTGGCCGGACTGGTTGTGATCAAAGATGAAAAGTTGGCCGAGAGATTTGGTTTTGTTCAGAATTCTGTTGGCGCCGTGCTGGGCCCGCAGGACAGTTGGCTGGTGCTGCGCGGTATGAAAACCCTGGGTATCAGGTTGGATCGACAAAACCGCAATGCCGGAATTTTGGCCAGGTGGCTGAGCAACCATGCAGCAATAAAAAGGGTATTTTACCCCGGGTTGGAAACCCACCCCGGCTACAGGCTGCTAAAAGAAAAGACCGGCGGTTTCGGGGCGATGATCTCCTTTGAAGTACCCAGTAAATCCCTGGCTATAAAGGTGTTGAACAGTGTCCGATTGATATCCTATGCCGAAAGCCTGGGCGGCGTCGAAACGCTGATTACATTCCCGGCCTATCAGACCCACGCCGATATGGATCCGGCGGCGCGGGAGCGGATGGGTATCAACGACGGGTTATTGCGGCTGTCGGTGGGCATTGAAGATGCGGACGACCTCCTGGCGGATCTTGAACAGGCACTCGAAGGTTGGGAGGCAGTGGTATGAAGTTTGGCACCAGGATCCTGCACACAGGCAACGAAATTGACCCGGCGACCGGGGCGGTAAGTGTACCCATCTACCAGGTATCAACCTTTAAACAGGAACGTGCCGATGCATTCGGCCCATATGATTATGCCCGCTCGGGCAACCCAACCAGGGACGCTCTGGAAGCGACCATCGCCAGCCTGGAGGGAGGGGTGCGCGGATTTGCTTTCTCCTCCGGGATGGCTGCGATCTCCAGCGTATTTTTAATTTTCTCGCCGGGTGATCACCTCGTCGTGTGCGAGGATGTTTACGGGGGGACCCACCGCGTGCTGACCAGGCTCTTCAGCCGGCTGGGGATAGAGGCTTCCTTCGTAGATTTTACAGATCTATCGAAGGTCGAGGCTGCCCTGCGGGACAACACCAGAGCCATTTTTGCCGAAAGCCCGTCCAACCCGCTCTTAAAGATTACCGACCTGCAGGCTGTTGCCGCCCTGTCCAGGGAAAGAGGCCTCATCAGCATCGTCGACAATACCTTTATGACTCCTTATCTGCAGCGCCCTCTTGCATTGGGGATCGACATTGTGGTGCACAGCGCCACCAAATACCTGGGTGGGCACAGTGATCTCATCGCCGGGCTGGCCGTGGCGGCTGATCCGCGTATAGCGGAGCAGATAAGGTTTATTCAGAACAGTTTTGGGGCTGTCCTGGGGCCACAGGATTCCTGGCTGTTGTTGCGGGGGATGAAGACCTTGAAGGCCCGCATGGACCTCCATCAGTCGGGCGCCGGGAAGCTGGCGGCATGGCTGGCCGGACGCGAGGAGGTAAAGAAGGTGTATTTCCCGGGACTGCCCGATCATCCCGGGCGGGAAATTCACGAGAAGCAGGCCGAAGGCCCGGGTGGCATTGTGTCGTTCCGTATGAAGGATGAGAAAACGGCCAGAATGTTAATGGAAAAAGTGAAGTTGCCGGCTTTAGCCGTTAGTCTTGGGGCTGTGGAGAGTATTATCTCCTACCCGTTGACCATGTCCCACGCCTCTATGCATCCCGACCACAGACTGCGGGCAGGTGTGACCGGGGAACTGATCAGGCTGTCGGTTGGCCTTGAGGACCCGGACGACTTGATCGAGGACCTGTCCCAAGCCATGATTGAGTACGGTAGATAAGCATTAGAAGGCCTATTTATTATAAAACTGTAACATTTCAGTAAAACATTTGTAACAATATTGTTTTATGATTGAGTTGGTTAGCTAAAAGCATATGTCGAGGAGGATTGACTTTATGAATATGACCCACTATATGCAATTGCTGGCTACCAACCAACCATGGAACCTGATTTTTTATATGGCTATTCCGGTTGTTTTGGCGGAAACACTTGTGGCAACGGAATTTTTTGTGGTTTACAAACGATTGACCGGAGGGACTCTACGCGTATTTAACAAGTTGATTGGAATCGTCCTGGGAGTCTATTTTCTCGGTGTTTTCATTAATCTTATGGTTGGCGTAGTGCCCCACATCCAGTGGCTGGGCTGGATCGATGTAGTGGCGGTGGGATTTTACCTAAGCGGGGTTATACCGCTTGTCGGAATAGCCCTATTGGAAGTGGGCATACTCGGGCGTGGTCTAACAAATGACGGTAAAATGAGGCTGCACTTTATCCTGCTGACAGTTTTCCTGGTGGTAGCTCACGTGGCGATGGTGTTTGGAATGCTTGATCCTACCCTGACCATGGGTACCGGTGTCGAAACGGGCCATGGCCATAACATGAAGATGTAGTATCCTGAATCAAGCGAAAGAGAGGTTTCGCATGCTGGAAGAAATCCTTCAAAAAATCGACAACGAGCAGGACCTGAACAAGGAAGACCTGGTTTTTCTGCTTGGCTTGAAAAGGCGGGAGGACCTTGAAGCTTTGTATCACAGGGCGGATCTTTACCGGAAAAAATATGCCGGGGAAGAAGTACACTTGAGAGGGCTGATCGAGTTTTCCAATTACTGCCGCAAGAACTGCTGTTACTGCGGCATCCGCCGGGACAACGTCAAGGCCAGGCGCTACCGTATGCCTAATGAAGAAATATTGAGTACTGTGACTCTGGCGGAAAAACTTGGATACCGTACGGTGGTGCTCCAGTCCGGTGAAGACATGTATTTTACCGCAGACAGGCTGGTTGACCTGATTAAGCGCATCAAGCAGCAGTCTGATGTAGCCATTACCCTTAGTATAGGAGAGCGTCCCCGGGAGGAGTACGAGCGTTTTTTTAAGGCCGGTGCGGATCGGACCCTGATACGCTTCGAGACCTCGAACAGGGTTCTGTACCAAAAGCTGCACCCCGACTCTGATTACGACGAGCGCATGACCCAGCTCAAGTGGCAGAAAGAGATCGGCTTTCAAGTCGGCTCCGGCATCATGATCGGACTGCCGGGCCAGACGATGGAGGACCTGGCCGGGGATATTTTGAAGTTTAAGGAACTCGAACTGGATATGGTGGGGGTGGGCCCGTACATCTGCCACCAGGACACCCCGCTCAAAGGCAATGACAACGGGACGGTGGAAATGACTTTCAAGGTGATCGCCCTTACCCGGATTGTCACCCGTTACGCCCACATTCCTGCCACCACCGCCTTGGCCACTCTGCGCCAGGCTGACGGCAGGGAGCGAGCCCTCCAGTTGGGCGCCAACGTGGTCATGCCGAATGTTACTCCGGTGGAGTACCGTTCAGCGTACGAGCTTTATCCGGCCAAGGTCTGTATCTACGAGGATGCCGAGAAGTGCCACGGATGTATACACGGGCGGATTTTTTCCATCGACCGTCCCGTCAGCAAGGGCTACGGCCATTCCGTATGGCCGGGCTAACCGCTTTTTGTCGCAGACAGTCACTTGGTTGGAAATAAGTGGTTATTAAGTTCATGTATTAATTTTATTCTACAAGCTAGACATACCGGCAGAGCATAATTGCTTAACGGTGCGGATGCGGTTTAAAATCGCATCGGTACGGTTTGGAAGTTTTGTTTTCAGGTTTGAAGATGATTAAGAAGCCATTTACAAAGGAATGGCTTCTTATCATCTGTTGCTGCACTAGTCTTTGCCGGCCAGGATACGGATGTCTTCGATGCGCACATGCATACCGCAGCTTTTTTGTAAGCCCATATTGACCAATCCGGTATGGTTCAGAGACATCATGCAAAAACCCGGCAAAAAAGTTACCCGGCAACCCAGGGTAGGTTCCGTGGTTACCCTGGTGGCAATTCCTTCAAATCCAATCATGTGATAGGCGGTTACGTCCTTAACTTCTTGTTCTCTGGAGTACTTGGGACCGACCACCCATGTATACAAAAGCCCGGTGACCGCTTCCGCCTTGATCACCTTCAGCACATGGGGTATCGGGCAACCGGCCCCCATCGGGCGGCCGAGGACCAGGTCGCCTTTTTGGATATTCATCTTTTCTACCAAATCTGAACGAAAGGGCAGGACAATTTTACGGGCCGAGATTTCACCCGGCAGAGGGCCCAGTACAAAATCATAAGGATGGCCCAAAATATCTTTACCGGTATAAATTGCTTCACTTGAATGCTCAGACTGCCGGCACGTTTGTCTGTCAGTGTAAAAGGGGCAGTCGTTATAGTTTTTCTGGGCAGTATTGATCATGCGCAGAAAGCTTTTACAACTGCTTTCACCGCATAATCCGCAGTTTTTCCCCGGAGGAAGCCAAGACTCCAGCGGCGGCATATCACTCACCTCGGTACAGGTATTCGGCAGTTTGACCGTCCAGCTTCTGAATAATGCCAAAGTGATGCTTCCAGCCAATTTCTTTTTTGCCGATACAGATGGTACAGGTTCCAAGGGGCGGGTTACCCTTGAGGCTCAGATTTTCCTCTTCAATGTCCGGCGAATCTTTAATCAAGGCATACAGATGGTGCAGGGAAGTACCCTGCAGGGCGTTTGTTTCCATCAGAATGACCCCGGGGTGGACCTCCTTGATTTTCTGGATCATCACCTCTCGTTCGGCTTGGCTGATCAGGTCAATTTTGGTAACGATGGCTATGTCCGCGAGACTTACCATGGCGCCCATTTTTTCCGGGGTGTGGATGCCGGAAATTGAGCTGAGCACGACCACGCCCAGACCTTGGTTCAGGTAGGGCGAACAGCGGAGGCAGAGACCTGCGCTTTCTATAATTAACAGGTCCGAGTAGTTAGAGGCTGCCCACTCGATAGCGTCAGCCATAATCATAACACCGGCATGGTCGGGACACAGGTCGCCGGAATACCATTTCCTGGTCATGATATTGAATTCTTTTCGCAATTCGATATCCTCAAAAGCTTTTACCACGTCAATTTTCAAAAAAGCAATACGCATTTCACCCTGCAGTCGCCTGACAATCTGTTTCACCAGCGCAGTTTTACCGGCTGAGGGGGGCCCGGCGATAACCAGAAGTTTCACTAAAAGGCACCTCCACGAATCTTAAATATTACGCAAAATTTACTGCAGTAAGCTCTTTGGTAATCATTTTCCCTGCTCTTAATCTCTCTCTGATTATATCTACCCGGGTATCGAGTTCGAGCAGGTTATGCGCAGCTTTGACCTCCAGGTCGCTGCGGTGGATGATTCTTTTGACCGCCCCGTTTTCCATGATGATACGCTTTTGGGTTAACAGGGCAATAACCGGGTCGTGGGTCACGAAAACAACTATTTTCCCGGTATCCTGAATCATTCTGACGACCTCACGCTTAAAAATCCCGGCGTTCTCGATTTCATCCAGCAGGATTACAGGAGCAGCGCCAATTAAAATAGCGTCGGCCACCAAAAGGGATCTGGTTTGTCCGCCGGACAGGACGGTAACCTTGTTATCTTTTTCGATTTTTTCTCCTGTAAACTTGTTGGCCAGGTCTATCGTTTCATAGACAACCATATCATTTTGAATTCCGCGGGCACGGGCATGAATCCCCAAGAACTCTTCAGTCGAGACGTCTGCAAAACACTTGGTATTTTGCGTAATCATGGCGATTGGCTTAAGAGAGGGATTGCTTCTGATATCGTCACCGGGAACCTGGCCGTTGACCAGCAAACGGCGCCTGGTGGAGGTATCTCCTTGAGCAAGAAGCTCAATGTCGGTTATAAAAGCAGTTTTACCGCTGCCGGTAGGGCCGACGATCGATATGGTTTCTCCGGCAGCAAGCGTAATTTGATCAAATTTTTCTCTTAACCCTCTTTTATCCAAACCGGGAAGAATGGTTATCTTGTTTATCAACTGTCTCGCTCCTTTCTTTTCATCTCTGTAAAATATGTATTTTTTATACATTTGTGTTCTGTAATGCCCACAATATTTAATGGTAATATATACATCCAGCGGTACCATTTGAGATAGATGTTATAAAACGCAATTATTGCAACCTATTGCTTGTTTTTGTTAAATAAAGTAGAAGATATTAACATAATTGGTACCTTCTTTTTTACACTCCCGTGCCTGTTGAACCAAGTATCTTTTTTATTGCTCCGAGCATTATTGTAGTTGACAAAAACCTAGTAGCTTAGTATGATTAAAATATGCTTTTCCTATTGGATTGCTAAACTAACCATATATTTCCGTGCAAGCCGCCCTACCGCTCAGGATAAGGATCGACTGCCGGAATAATTATTATTAAATCAATCTGAATAGTGTGATTATTTTTAACTATCTCAACTTGGGAGGATGACAGCTATGTTTAGCCGGTTTAGGAAGGACATAAGTGCAGTAATGGAACGGGATCCTGCCGCAAAATCAACACTGGAAGTAATCCTCTGCTACCCTGGTTTGCACGCCCTGTTAATATACAGGGTATCCCATGCCTTTTATCAGAGACGCTGGTTTGTTACAGCCAGGTTGATTTCCCAGTTTGGGCGCTTTTTGACCGGAATCGAAATCCACCCTGGAGCGAAAATAGGGGAGGGCCTTTTCATCGACCATGGTTCGGGCGTGGTTATTGGCGAAACCGCTGAAATCGGCAATAACGTTACCCTATACCAGGGTGTCACCCTGGGGGGCACGGGAAAAGAAAAAGGCAAGAGGCATCCAACCATAGGCGATAACGTTGTAGTGAGTTCGGGCGCCAAAGTTTTAGGTTCCTTTACCGTTGGTGATAACGTTAAAATCGGCGCCGGATCGGTTGTTCTAAAAGCCATTCCGCCGGACAGTACAGTTGTGGGTGTACCTGGCAGGGTGGTAGTTCAAAACGGGAAAAAAGTATTAGATGAAAAAAGAAGCGGGCAAAGAGAAATTGACCTGCGTCACGACCTTCTCCCCGACCCGGTAGCAGACGTGCTCTCCGGCCTGCAATCAAATATTGAAAAGTTGGAGAAGCGTATCCTGGAACTGGAGCGCCAGAATATCCAGCTCTCTATGCAGCGTTTCAGACAGATTGAGGATAATTCGGCAGACCAAAGCGAAGAACGTTTGACCGGCAGCGGGTGTTCGGCATAATAAAGTTAAATGATAATAATAACTTTATACTCACCATGAAAGAATAGTCGAGTTGAGAACAAGAATATATGTTGGTTATGAACCCCAATGATGGGGTTTTTTTATGTATAAAAAAACAAAAACAATTCATACTATAAAAAAGGAGGTAAGGTGATGATATTTGGTAGACATGTTACAGCATTATTAATAAAATTTATTATGATTGCTATCATCAGCATCGTGTTATTGCCTCTATTCAGCCAAATAACCGCCATCCAGGCTTTTGTTATAGCTCTGGTCCTGACGATAGTGGCCTATTTTGCAGGTGATTTGTGGATACTGCAGCGTTACGGGAATGTTTATACGACCATTGCAGATGTGGTTATAGCAGTCCTGGTAATAGGGATAGCCGATCAAATACTGCACTATACGATGACGATAACGGGCGCAGGCTGGATTATCACACTTGCCCTGCTTGCATTCGGAGAATGGTATTTCCATAAATACCTGATTATTCCTATGAAAACGGTGGACGATGAGCCACCCGTTTAAGAGAAAATCTGCAAAACGTCTAAAGTTCAGCGTATAGAATTCAATAAGTAACACAAACACCTTCTGGCGTCATTTTGCGGAAGGTGTTTTTCATGATCATGCAGTATAACGGCGGCAGCAACTTTTAAGATTATGAAAATTTTGCAACAGATGGATAAGACAGGGTGAAATTATGTGAATTATATGATACTATAGCGATAAGCCCGGCTTTCTGCTGATGATAGGTAAGATAAGAGGTTAAGCAGGAGACGGATTCTATTAATAAGCAAGGGGAGGTAAAAATGATGAGCGGAGACTACCATTTTGTCGAACGGATACTGGCTGGAAAGATAGGTTATTTTGACCGGGAGGATTCAGTTGTTGAAGACCTGGAGTGGTATCCACACGCTAAATTCAAAGGGGTTTTTCAAAAGAACATGGTCAAAGGTGAAACCAACGGTGGTAAATTCAGCTGCCACCTTGTGAAAATAGAAGACGGTTTTGAAATCGGGGAGCATATCCATGAAGGAAGATGGGAACTGCATGAGGTAGTGGGCGGAACCGGTTTGGGATACATGGCGGGCCGGGAAATAGTCTATGAGTCGGGTGTTACCGTTGTAGTGCCTGACAGTGTTGAACATAAGATTGTCGCCAATAGAGGGGATGTGTACATCCTGGCTAAATTCATCCCGGCGCTGATGTGAGTGTGAATTCATTCAACAAGCCCTCCAAAATATTGTTTAATAAATCCCTCAAAACTTTGTAGAACAAGTATGATTAAAATGGGGTCCCCAAAAGAGAGTCCTGGTATTTTGAGCATACCAGGACTTACGGCTTTTTTAATCGTGTTCTTTTTTTAGCGGCAGGACGATCTCAACCAAAAGTTGTTCGGATGATGTTGCCTGTGGGTCAGTATCATATATTTCGCGGATGGGGTAAGCCGGGTAATAGCCATTTTTTTTGATCCAGGCGTACAAGGCCTCATAAGCGCCTTCCAGGCTATTGTCCGGGTCCAGATGTTCTATTACCGACGCCGCACGGACAGGTGGCAGAACCTTATTGGCCAGGGCTTTGTCTGTTACCGGCCAGGCAACTTCCAGCTCGGTCTCCATGGAATTGAAATCTACTTCCTTATCATAGAGTACAATCGGAGGTCCTGAACAAATGCCGCCCATAGAAATGATTTCTTCTAAACTGGCCGTCATCAAAGTGGCGAGGTCATTGGGGTATTCTGTAACCTTCCCGCGCATAGCTCGTACAGGGATTTCATCTAAATCTTTTGCACGTATATCATAGCGTTTTACTTCAGCCAAACTCATTACCTCCAGTGTTTTTTGCTGTCAGACAAGCGTTTAATTGTTGTTGTTCAGGGCACATCTTTAGTTTATAAATTGCCCTCGGGGAGATGTCAATATAAATAGCAAAAATTTTTAAGAAATCAGTATGAAAGGTGCCGGCAGCCAGGTGGTGTTATTGTATAAAGAGGTCTAGAACAGGGTACATTTATTGTGTATGCCACTTTTTCATGCCCCGCTCAAAAAGAAGCGGGGACTTCTTTTTGAGGAAGGATAAAAACATAACTCTGGCGAAGTTGAAAAAGTTGAAATTAGAATAAAAGTATTAAGAATCAATGACCGGAGGTTTTTATGTACATAATTGACCGCTTTGAAGGCGATTGGGTTGTGATTGAGTATGAACGGCAGACATTCAACCTGCCGAGACGACTTCTGCCCCCGGAAGCATTGGAGGGGGATGTGGTTAAGATTTCCATCGGCGTTGACGCCAAGGCTACAGCCACTGTAAAAGGGGATATCAAAAGGCTAGCGCGCCGGGTATTTAAAGATTAGGGACAGCTTCATACCGCTTGTTCCGCACCGGCAGAGGATGAAGACTTTGGAATGCGGGTACGAATTCAATCGCGCAAAACTGCGTAACAGTTTAAGATAGGGGTATAGTGTGAAGAGATTATCGATTTTGTTGTTGATTTTGTTTCTTGCCTGTGGGTTGGCCGGCTGCGGATTAACCACACCCCCCGAACAGCCCGGCGGGTTATTGGAGCGGGAGGTTCCCCCCGGCACTTTACGCGTTCATTTTTTAGATGTTGGGCAAGGAGACTGCATACTGGTACAGCTCCCAAATGGGCGCAACATGCTGGTGGATGCCGGAAAAAACGACAGCGCCGTCGCAATTATTGACTATTTAGAAGCACAGGGAATTGCCAGGCTGGACTACCTGGTCGGCACCCATCCTCATGAAGACCATATCGGTTCGCTTGATACGGTTATCCGGGAATTTCCTGTTGGCGAAGTCCTGATGCCCAAAGTTACCGCCAGCACCAAGACTTTTCGGGATCTCCTGGAAGCGATTGCCGGCAAAGAGCTGCAGGTCGCTACGGCCAAAGCCGGCGTGAATATTCTGGAGGAAGAGGGGCTTTCGGTGAAAGTCCTGGCTCCTGTCGGCTCTTCCTATAATGACCTAAACAATTATTCAGCGGTAATCAAGATCACTTACCGTGAGGTATCGTTCCTTCTGGAAGGCGATGCTGAATCGGAGTCCGAGAAAGAGATGCTCAACAGTGGCGCCGACGTCAGGGCTGATGTCCTCAAGGTTGGCCATCATGGCAGCAATTCCTCCACTTCTCCGGCTTTTTTAAGTATGGTTAAGCCTGAATACGCCGTCATTTCACTGGGGGCAGATAACGATTACCACCATCCCCACCCGACTACCATAGCCAGGTTGAAAAAAGCCGGCGTAGACATCTTACGTACTGACGAGAGAGGGACAATCGTTTTTACCACTGACGGGAAAAGTATTAATGTTGAGACGATAAAATAGGGATTAAAAAATGTGTCATAAAATGGAGGCTATCCAAAATTAATAATTAGGAGGTATGCTTTTTAAACGCAGCAGAAATCACCCCTTTCCTCCGACAATCGAGATAAATGGCGGAAATAGTGTTTAAATGTTGAGAATTGTCGGAAAATTCATAAAGGATTATCTATTATTTTGACGAATGAATTAACTAATGGTAGGAAGCTAATGCTAGGAAGGGGGGCTTTCTGATACTGGCTAAAAAGGAGGAGTATGTACAGATTGAAGTGGGGGGCAAAAGATATTTGTGCTCCGTGTGGTACAAGAGCAGAGATATACTTTGGTACGGAAAAGGACTGGAGTCCGGTTTAACAAAACTCTGTTATGCAGTATCCAAAGAGGGTTTATTAAAAAAGATTAGCATGCAAATTGCCGCAGAAAGTAAGTGAGTTGCGATGACAATGCGGAAGTGGTATGATCTAAATATATTATAGGTTTATCCTTCAAAAAAGCAAAGTATCAAGGAAAAGCCTCCGGGCTTTTTCTTTAATTCAGACGTAGGGAGGCAGGGCTTTTGGATTGTATTTGGGCGCCGTGGCGATCGGTTTATGTAGGAGGCAGCCACGAGGAGGGTTGTGTTTTTTGTCAAAAACTGCAGTCTGATGAGGATGAGGCAAATCTTGTATTGCTGCGGGGAGACAAAACCATTGTCTTAATGAACCTCTATCCTTACAACAACGGGCACCTTTTAATAATGCCTAAAAGGCATGTAGCGGACATCGAAGACCTGACCGCTGCAGAAGCAGCTGAGCTTTTTCTGATGACTCAAAAAATGGTCAAGGTCCTGCGGGTTTTCAATCCCGAAGGCTTTAATGTGGGTGCAAACATCGGCAAAGCTGCCGGCGCCGGGATCCCCGGACACTTTCATATCCATGTTGTTCCCCGCTGGGGCGGTGATGCCAATTTTATGCCAGTAATCGGAAATGTCAGGGTGATTTCCGAATCCCTTGATGTAACCTTTAAGAAATTGAAGGAGTCGTTAAAAACCTTGCAGGAAGGCTAAATAAGACCACCTGTAGCTATCGATAATTTAAATTGACAATACCCTTGAAACCAATGTTTGAGAGGGTATTTTTTTTGTCATATTTGAACTAATTCTTGTGTAATGATTAAACAGGCAATAATTCTCAACTGCATTGCGCAGGAACCTGTTAAGGGTGGGACGAATTGTTTGAAGAAATAGGAATCTGAATAATAAAGTAATAATGCCAAGTAAGTGTTTAGTTGGCGGAAAGGCAGTAAATATCTATGAAGTATTACAATGATTTCCGGTTTAAAATGGTAATTTTTTTGTTCTTGGCACAGTTTATGATGGTAACAATTATAACACCGGTGTTTGGGGAAAAATCTGATGTTGTTTCTCATAATCCCGTTTCCGGGGAAGTTGCTTTTAGCCCATATTCCAATATTTTGGGCGGCGATTTGGACGCTGAAATTTTAACAGCCATGGAGCAAGACCAGATTGTGGGACTATCCGCCGTCTTTGTCAGGGATGACAAGGTCGTCTGGTCAAAAGGCTATGGCTTCTCCGATCTGGAAAGGGAAAGACCGGCGGGTCCCGATACCATTTACCGTATCGCATCCTTATCCAAAACAGTGGTAGCCACTGCTCTGATGCAACTCTGGGAGCAGGGCAGGTTTGGATTGGACGACGATATCAGCGACTACCTTGGATTCACAGTTAGAAATCCCAACTATCCGGAGGATAAAATTACTTTTCGCATGCTGCTCACTCATACTTCCAGCATTCTGGACAGCGGCGGCAAGGGCGGTTATAATGCAGCGATAAATTCTGCCAATACACCCCTGCTTCGGGATATCCTGTCGCCTGGCGGAAGCTTTTACGATAGCGCAACTTGGGCTGCCTACAGACCAGGCGCTGGTTTTACTTATTCCAACTTCGGCTCCGGGATTATCGCTAGCCTGGTAGAGAAGATTTCAGGCGAAAGGTTCCATGATTACTGTAGTGAACACATCTTTCGGCCTTTGGGGATGGAGGCGAGTTACGATCTTGCCGGCATAGCCCAACTTGACAGGATTGCCGTGCTCTACAGGCCGGGCAGCGAGGGAGGATTCGTACCCGCGTGTGATTATATCGCTGATGGTGAAGTCCCCAAAACCCAGGAAAATACGCTTCCTTTGGGCAATGCCTACAAGGGTACGGCCGGAGGGATCAGGACAAGCGCCGCCGACCTGGCGAAATTCATGATTGCCCATATGAACGGGGGCGTATACGAAAATGTCCGTATTTTAAACCCGGACACAGTGGATGTAATGCAGCAGATGCAGTGGTCTGGCGACGGGCTTGAGGGTTTTTACAAGCAAAAAGGTCTCAACTTCCATATTACTGATAGTCTGGCTGGCCGGAGGCTTACCGGGCATGCCGGGCAGAGTTACGGCCTTATCAGTGATATGTATTTTGATCGTGACGAGAATAGCGGTGTGATCCTTATCATCAACGGAGGACATTACAGGTATACGGAAAGCGGATTTACAAGTATAGAAGAAACTATTATCAACAAACTGTATAATCAGCTGGCTGATCCGGTAAAAAACAGCGCCAGAGGAATATCAGTAAACATTGATTATTTGACAGTCAACGGAAGAAAGATAGTTTACCCGGTTGCCGCCGACACCAAAACAGATGATACATTTATTCCAGCCATCTCACTTGCCGATGCGCTGGAAACAACCATAGAACAGGATCAAACAACCGGAGCTGTTACCCTGATGTATGCGGGGAAAACTGTCCGGATGAACGCTGGAAAAGCGGGATTTTTAATAGCTGGTCAGACAGTTTACCAGGAAATTATACCTTACGATAAGGGCGGCTATTTAATGTTGCCGCTGGACCGGATAGCGGAACTGCTCGGTATTGAGGTGGTTTATCAATAATATCTTGTTATTATTGCAAAATTATTACGAATAGGCATATAATTTAGAGCTGAATCATATATTAACATTAAAATCCGGACAAACTAAATGGTGAAAGGCTCCTTTAATAGCCGGTCTTCATAATTATTGAAGGCAAAAATTGACACAAGCAAAACAATGATTTATAATACCTATTAGTTCTATATTACGTAATGGAGGTAAAAATCATGGCATTTGAAGTATACAAACCACGCGGCGAGAAAGTGGGAAAGGTGCCCCTGGTCTCACTTTCTAAAAATTCGATTGTACTCAACAAGATTTCGCGTGAAAAACTCAAAGCCGATAATGTTGAGTTGGCCTTTGATAATGATACCAATACGATCAGGATCAAGGCAGCAAGTGAAGGTCAGACTGTTAAAAAGACCAAAGTCTTTGCCAGGGGCTTCTTCAATCACTTTGGCATCAATAAAAAGGGAAGATACGAGGCCAGGTTTGATGAAGAAGAGAGAGCCTTATATGTCAGTTTGACTTAAGACCTCCATAAAAAGCAACACCCATCAACGGGGTGTTGCTTTTTATTTATACAAAGTATTTATCCAAAATTGATCATATGGCGTCTTGAGATGACTAAAAAAGCTGATATCGGGGAGAATAAAACATTGATTAACACATTATTTTGGGGAGGTGAATTTTATGGAAGTCGGTGTGCGTAATAACATTAATGGTGAAATTAAGGATATTAAGACAGACAATGTTATGGCGCAGGTTAGCATGTGAGTAGGAGACTGAGGGGATAATAATTTCCGACTCACGTCCGTGATGACGAGAGACAGTTTTGAAGAAGCCGGGTTTAAAAAAGGTGACAAAGTAAATGCTTTGGTAAAGGCCATTAATGTGGTTTTTGTTAAGCAGCAGCATTAAATTGGGAAGGGAAAAGAGCCTCGGGCTCTTTTCTTTGCAACCTTAAAACCCGTAAACCATTTGCGAGTAGTGTTCTATTCAATCAGTAATAAACCATAATAATTACCATTGCTTTTCCTGTCCTTCACAACCTCAATAGGAAAACCATTTGTTCTTACTGTTTCATACACGTCAATACCACATGCTTCCATTGATGGTCTTGCATCTTTGGAGTTGGCACATTTCTCATCATTACAAGTTTTACATAACATACAGGCTCCACACCCGTAACCTATAACTTTATAAAACCCTGCCAAAAAAATTGCTCTTTCAAGTTTTAAAACGGTTTCTGAAGGGTCCTTATCCTTGCAATGTATAAGCAAAGCGGTCTTATAACAATCAATTATTTCTTGAGTTTCTTTAGGGGTTGGCGTATTTGGAGGACAACAATGCACTTTTCTGTGTTTACAACCGTACATGCACTTCATTCTTACCCATGCTGCTGTTTTTATAGTGCCTGGAGCAATAATTTTTGCATCGCAAGCACCAAGCTCTTTAGCTAAATCTATGAATCTTGATAAGTCGTTGTCCATCATGTATTTACCCCCTGCCATTAACTTAAATGTATTTTATAATTTGTTGTACAATATGTAAACAATTTTACAAACACCGGAATGGAATCTCCCGCGTCAGGCGCGGGAGCCGTATAAAAGGTTTTGTCGGGAGCAGCCGGTTAAGAATGATTTAAAACAAGAGTGAGTATTATCTTGAGCTAGATACGGGACAAAAGGAGGTTCAGAACGAATAACATAAAATTTTTATTGAGTGGGAAAATAATATCAAAATATTTTACCATGTGGTAGACGAAATAAATTCTTTTCCAGGAGGTATTTTAAAATGAAAAAAATATTTTGTATAGTAGCTGTTATGTTTATGTTCTCTTTGTTTGCTCTCGGGTGTGGCAATGTACCGGACATTACCGACGGCATTAAAAATGTTAACGACAGCATCCAGAACGTTAACAAAGCCGCTCAGGATATCAATAAAAGTATACAGGATACAGAAAACCAAATATCACCCAATAAGGAAGATAACGGAGCAAAGGAGTCCGGAGCTAAAGACAGCGAAGAAGATGCTGGGGAAGATAGTGAAGAAGACTAATTATAGTGATACAGAAATGGTGCCACTGACAGCATCTCTTTTTGATGGCACAGACGGAAAGTTCGTATAAAAAAAGGCTGAATCCTTTTGGGTTAAATAAGACGAGTAGCAACAGCAATCTTTACATGAATCATCCCCTGTGGTATAATGAAGCACCGTATATAGGGAGTTGTCTGTTTGGAGATTGTTCTGTAAGGAACACGGATAATTGCAGTTTGGCTTTAAAGGCAATCGGCGATTGCTTTTATTGTTATGCAATTTTGTTTCATACGGAACTATGACAGACAGCGCTTGATAAAGCCCTGTTGGGACATGGTTTTGTACCGTGTCCCTTTTTGTGTGGTTACACGTGTTCCATTCTCCGCATTAACCGCCAACTTTATTTGAATGAGAGGAATTTTTGACTATGAAATATATCAAATCCGAAAAATATAACATGAATTTTATTAAAGAATGCATTATGGGGCCTAACGCCATGAAATTACTGGAGGAACTGTTGACGCTTCATCCCATATCACCCGGTGAAACGGTACTCGATCTTGGATGCGGTAAGGGTATCACTTCCATTTTTCTCGCTCAAGAATATCGAGTAAAGGTCTTTGCCGCAGATCTATGGATTTCCCCAAGTGAAAATAAAAAGCGCTTTAATGAAATGGGACTTACCTCGCACCAGATTATCCCTATCAAGGCGGAAGCCCATGACCTGCCTTTTGCGGAAGAGTTCTTTGATACTGTAGTCAGTATTGATTCTTACCATTACTTTGGACTCGACAAAAACTATTTGGGGCAGCACCTGTTGCCACTGGTCAAGCACGGCGGACATATCCTGATTGTTGTACCGGGGCTGAAGAGGGATATTCACCACAACATTCCACAGGAAATGCTGTTGTCATGGAGTGCTGAAGACATTCAGACCTTACATGATGCTGCTTGCTGGAGCCAGATCATCGAATCAACACCAGGAGCCGAGATTCTATTAACTGAGGAGCTGACGGGATTTGATGAATGCTGGAATGATTGGCTTGCCTGCGACAATGAATATGCCCTCAATGACCGCAAGGCTATGAAAGCAGGAGCTGGTAAATATATGAACCTGCTGGCCATGGTATTGCGGAGAAGATAGTTAAACTGCTTTTTATCAGTTAAAAAGCTGTGAACCTGCCCAGGACAGCCTGCCGCATAGGGGCTGCCCTGGGTTTTTAGCTTATATGCTGAGTATCTTCCAGTCAATCTTTGCATAAAGGCAGTGATTATTCTATTTCATTACATATTCACCTGCTTCGGGTACTGTTACAGTGAATATGCCAGTATTCAGGCGATTGCCCGTATAGGTTTTGTTTCTGTTTTTGGCCGGATGTCAAGACCTATATTTCCGCCTGCGCGGGTAATCTCTACTTGCCATCAATATGGTAGGTACTAAGAAACTGGTGGAGGCAATGAGAGCTTGATTGGGCTTCTTACTGGATTTTAATACTGATTGCCAAGAAAACCAAATGGAAAATCACCATAAACAACTAAAAACCCGCTAAAATAGCGGGTTTTTGGACAAATTATGGTGCGGGCGAAAGGACTTGAACCTTCACGGGAGTTACCCCACTGGATCCTAAGTCCAGCGCGTCTGCCATTCCGCCACGCCCGCATGTAATTGTTCATTATCAAAGGGTTGTATGATTTTTTAAACTTTGTTAATCTCATTAACGGTGTCTTATAATTCAATTGATACGAAGGTTTACTTATATAATTTACTACACAAGACTATTACTGTCAAGGGATGACATTATATGCCATATAATTTATATGATAGGTAGTGAAAATTATTCCTTAAAACAATAGCAAAACAATTAATTAACATGCAATATACTTTAATGATTGTAGATTAAGATAGAAATATACATCTTTTTTTGGAATTCAAAATAACTATATGGATGATAGAGGCTAATTGGGATAAAAAGAGGCTAAATTATATAAAAAACTGATATGTTACAGAGTGTACAATAACAATAACTCTATAAAAAAACCTGCTTTTGCAGGTTATTTTAGTTCAACAAATAAAGCATTTTCTGTTTCATCATAGTTGGCAGGGAATTTACCCTTTTTATTTATCCCAAAATGGTTGAAGAATCCTTTAGCAAAAACCTTTGTTTTCTTTAGTGTTTGACCGTCAGCAGATTCTCTGATTCTAATGGTGTTAGTGTCTTTGTCGAAAGCCAATTCAATACTCTTAGCGTTTAATTTTTCCCTGGATGTCTTATTCAAAACTATTGAATTTTTTGACAGTGATACCAATGGAATTTTATCGACTTTTTCACCACGTGGTTTGTATACTTCAAATGCCATAACAATTACCCGCCTTTTAACTTATTTTTTAATTATCTTGTGATTATAGTATATGTTATTCTAATTGTCAACTGCGTGGTGCAAAAGCGTCAGCTTTTTTCTACAATAAGCATGGAGCATAAATCATGTGGTATTTAAGTTAGTATGACCAAGTAATTCAGTAACTAAGGCCATGTCAACTTTTCCAATTAACCAATTTAATAGTGGGACAATATAAATATAGTATGGAAATGTACACTATGGAATCGACCACTTGCGACATAATACACCAATTATTTGTGTTATAATAAATTTTATTTACATAAAAAGTAGCTATGAGGCCTTGGTGTAACGGGTTTTAGCAGATTGAAAACACAAAAGACATCTCATTGTGGCAGAGTAATTCAACAAGACGAAGGGATGTTTTTATGAAATCATTTTCAAAACCAATATGAAATTAAAATTCAACCCTCGCACGAATAATTTCAGAAGCATTTCAAATAATATTTACAAAAAATTTAAAATATACCTTGTGTCCTGTGAAGCATCTTACAATATTAAACTGTGATTATAGAATTTAATCAGAAATGGGTCTCCCTTATTCCCTGCATTTTTAAAGAGCCGGTTTTAACTTTCCTGTGAAAAAATCTATAATTATCTGCTGTTCTATGGAGTAGAACCTAAAGTTTATCTTGATACACCTTTACTGCGATTTCTATATATGCTAGTGATTTATTGCACAAAGTTTTAGCAATAACACCTTGCCTCCAAGTTTTAATTTAAGACTGCAGTATGAATCGAATTATATGATAATATTTGAAAAATTATCTATTATGGACATTTTAGGGCTTGATTAAATTAGAATCTTGTGATATCTTTTTGCTGAAAAGGTTATTAATGGTATTGCCTGGTTGCATTGAATATGTGTTTTCTATTGACATTCCATAGTTTTCTGACAATTGACCTGTTTTTAAGGCAGACTTAAGTATTGTGCATGGGGTGAAGTAAGTATTTTTTTTAGTAAACAAATTAAGGAGATGTCAATTGTGAGTACAAACAAGTATATTTATCCAGCTTCATTACTGTGCGATTTTTATAAGATTTCGCATAGGGAACAGTATCCAAAAGACACTGAAGTAGTATATTCAACCTGGACTCCGAGAGCGTCCAGGATTCATGGTGTTGATAAGGTGGTAGCATTTGGCTTCCAGGGATTTGTTAAAGAATTTCTTCTTGACTATTTTAATGAGAATTTCTTTTCCAGACCCAAAAAAGAAGTGGTTGATGAATACAGGCGGTTTATCAAATATACGCTTGGACGTGAAAACCCGGAAACGCAGCACATTGAAAAATTGCATGATCTAGGGTATGTTCCGGTTTTAATCAAGGCTGTTAAAGAAGGAACTTTGGTGCCGATTAGGGTTCCTATGTTAACAATTGAAAACACGAAACCGGAGTTTTTCTGGGTGACAAACTACCTTGAAACATTGTTGTCCTGCCAGTTATGGATGCCATCGACGTCAGCGACTCTCGCTCTTGAATACCGGAAAATCATGGATTCGTTTTGTGACATGACCGGTGGCGCCAAGGAATTCGTGCAGTTCTGCGGGCATGACTTTTCAATGCGCGGTTTGGCTTCATTGTCTGCAGCCCAGTTGAGCGGCGCCGGACACCTGCTGGCGTTTACCGGTACAGATACTCCTCCGGCAGTTTTGTATCTGGAAAAGTATTACAATGCCGATATTGAAAAAGAGCTTGTCGGAACCGCCATCCCCGCAACGGAACACAGTGTGATGGAGGTTTTTGGCAGGAATGAATACGAAAGCTATAAGTATTTAATGACCGAGGTCTACCCGACCGGGTTCGTTTCCATTGTGTCTGATACCTGGGATCTGTGGAATGTTCTGGATAACGTTGTTAAGCCGCTCAAAGACACCATCATGGCCCGGGAGGGCCGGGTGGTTATCAGGCCTGATTCGGGTGATCCGGTTAAGATTATGTGTGGGGATCCCGAGGGTGAGACCGAGAATGAACGTAAGGGCGTTGTGGAAATCATGTGGGATACTTTTGGTGGTTTCACTACCGATAAGGGCTTTAGGCACCTGGATCCCCACGTTGGCTGCATTTATGGCGAGGCAATCACTCTTGACAGTTGCCGGGATATCTTGCAGCAATTAGCTGATAAAGGCTTTGCTTCCACGAATATGGTCTTCGGCATTGGTTCCTTTACCTATCAACGTAAAACAAGAGACGATTTCGGGTTTTCATTGAAGTCGACGTATGCGGTGGTAGGTGGTAAGGAACGTAAAATTTACAAAGATCCGGTCACAGATCCACAAAGATGGAAAAAATCTCAACTTGGATTGGTCGTTGTGACTAAGGATGATAATGGAAATATAAATTTCATTGATGATCTGAATAGAGAACAACAAAAAGAATATGAGTCCGTTGATCTTTTGGAGCCTGTATTTAAGGACGGCCAGCTGTTAAGAGAAGAAAGCTTGGCTGAAATCAGGGAGAGAGTATCTGCAAGCATGGGCTAAGTGCCGCGAACGAACTTTGCATAAAAATATGGATGATCAAGGTTAGGCCCGTTGACAAAACCTCCGGAAGATAGGATAATTGCATGCGAAGGGCTTCTAGTAATCCCCAGAAAACAGGGCTTCTAGAAGCCCTTCTTCAGTGATCTTATTGTCTGATTCAGATGTTGTCAGAAGCACCAAAGTATCCGGTAGGGACCTGTTCCGGGAACCTAAGCTGAATGCTATGAATTATAAAAAGGAGGAATGGAAGGTGACTAAGAAAAGACGCGATTATGATTACTATGTAACACCCGAATGGGTGGTAAAAAAACTACTGGACCATAGAAAACTTTACGGCCATATCTTAGACCCCACTGCCGGAGACGGAGCGGTATTAAAAGCCATAAGGAATTTTGGATATCAAAATCCCATAACCTCTGTAGAAATCCGCAAAGCAGAAGAGAAGAAGCTGCAGGAATTCGGCAACGTATTTATAGGTGATTTTTTAACCTGGCAACCTGATCAGAAGTATGACACTATTATTACAAACCCGCCTTATAATATTGCAAAAGAGATAATCATGAAATGCTTTGAGGTGGTTTCAGAAAAGGGTCAAATCATTATGCTTATGAAAACGGCGTATTTGGAGTCTGGGGATAGGTACGATTTTTGGCAGAATTATCCCATTTCCTTCTTATATGCTTTGGCGGACAGGCCTTATTTTGACGACGATTACCAGACAGATCAGGCTGCATATGCTTGGTTCATATGGGATGGGAGTGAAGGGACGATAAAAGTAATATAAAGTACATAGTGTACTTCCAGTATAAGTATATAATTTTTATCTAGAAGTCTACAACACATAACTATAAATCCGTATATTTCTTGTTAGAACCAAATGATTTACTTTTAGGATATTTTGTAGCATTTTTTGCTATTTTATCTATTACGGCCTTCTCTAAATCTATGCCCATCTCGTTAGATAAAAGAAGTAAATAGGTAAAGACATCAGCCATTTCTTCTTCGATGCTCTTACTTTTTTCTTGAACGGCTTGTTCACTGCTTTTCCATTGGAAATTTTCTAGAAGTTCACCGGCTTCCAGTACAAGTGATATGGCCAAATCTTTGGGGTTATGGAATTGTTTCCAGTCCCGTTGGTCTCGAAATTCAATTAACTTTTGAATAAGATGTTCCATACTGGATACCTCCGAAATGCAAAAGTATTCCTAAAAATATTATCATCGTTTGGACAATTTAAACAAGTTCCAAAAGAAGTTTTTAGTACACTAAAAATCCAGAAAGGACAGGAAAATGTGATGCATGATCAGTAAACCATAATAAAAAGGCTTCCGTTCTTACGGAAGTCTTTTCTTGGTGAGCCATCCGCGACTCGAACGCGGGACACCCTGATTAAAAGTCAGGTGCTCT
>DNIT01000196.1:42974-43094 GCA_003489345.1 Pelotomaculum sp.
GCTCTAACCAGCTGAGCTACACCCACCATGTTTTCTTGGCTGCAGACTTAGTTACCCGACTGTCCGCACATGATATGTTAACAAATAATCAAAGTGTTGTCAAGGATTAGGGCCTCATTG